>JALWRH010000061.1 GCA_026994195.1 Sedimenticola sp.
AGATGGAGGATGCCGCGAGACCGAAGGCCAGGGCCACGGTACCGGCTGCAAAATCTGGTGGATGCAGTCCCAGGTATCCCGCGGCGGCGATGGCGCCAGCCATGGCGACTCGGCTGGCCATGAGTTCTGATCTTTCCGAGATGTTTGGCATGAACACCCCTTTGAGCAGGTCATGGGAGATGGATGAAGCGATGGCCAACAGCAAGCCTGCCGCTGTGGACAATGCCGCCGCCAAGCCACCGGCAACCACCAGGGCAATCACCCAGTTGGGCAGCTTGGCGATCTCGGGGTTGGCCAATACCATGATGTCGCGATCGACTTTGACCATTTCGTTTTTGGCCTTGTCGGCAACATACTGAATCTTGCCGTCGCCGTTCTTGTCCTCGAACTTCAGCAGGCCAGTCTTTTCCCAGTTCTTGAACCACTGGGGACGCTGATCCACTTCGATCCACTGACCTGGAGCAGGCTGGATGGTGTTCATCAGATTCAGACGGGCCATGGCGCCAACCGCAGGAGCCACGGTGTACAGCAGAGCGATGAAGACCAAAGCCCAGCCAGCGGAGGCACGGGCGTCACGCACCCGGGGCACGGTGAAGAAGCGCATGATGACGTGAGGCAGACCGGCGGTGCCGATCATCAGGGACATGGTGTAGACGAACATGTTAAAGGTACTTATTCGCACCTTGTCCGTATAGGCTCCAAAGCCCAGGTCCTTCATGGTCGCATCCAACTTGTCCAGCAGGAACATGCCGCTACCGTCCGACATGGTGCTGCCCAGGCCGATCTGGGGAATGGGATTGCCGGTCAGGTGCATGGAGATGAACACCGCTGGCACCGTGTAGGCGAAGATCAGCACGCAGTACTGGGCGATCTGGGTATAGGTGATACCTTTCATGCCGCCCATGACCGCGTAGATGAACACGATGCCCATGCCGATGTACAGGCCGGTGTCATAGTCGGTTTCCAGGAAACGGGAGAAGGCCACGCCGATACCCTTCATCTGACCGATAACATAGGTCACTGACGCAATGATCAGGCAGATGACCGCCAGGATACGCGCCGACTTGCCGTAGTAGCGGTCGCCGATGAACTCAGGCACGGTGAACTTGCCGTACTTGCGCAGGTAGGGCGCCAGCAGCATGGCCAGGAGCACATAGCCACCGGTCCATCCCATGAGGAACACGGAGCCACCATAGCCGTAGAAGGCGATGAGACCCGCCATGGAGATGAAAGACGCAGCAGACATCCAGTCGGCGGCGGTAGCCATGCCGTTCAGTACCGGATTGACGCCCTTTCCGGCAACATAGAAGTCACCGGTGGTCTTGGCGCGGGCCCAGATGGCAATGCCGATATACAGGGCAAAGGTCGCGCCGACGACGATATAAGTTAGTGTTTGCAGATCCATTTAATGACTCCTCTTTAGTCTTCGCGGACGCCGAATTCCTGGTCCAGCTTGTTCGCACGCCAGGCGTAGAAGAAGGTCAGGGCCACGAAGGTGTAGATGGAGCCTTGCTGGGAGAACCAGAAGCCAAGCTTGTAGCCTCCAAGGCGGATTCCGTTCAGCTGCTCGGCGAACAGGATGCCGAACACGAACGAGGCAAGGAACCAGACCACCAGGCAACCGAATACCAGGCGCAGGTTCGCTTTCCAGTACGAAGCGTGTTTGCTCATTTCAATTACTCTCTCTAGTTGTGGGGAGATAGGTTGTTTTTTTGGATTCCCCGCGCTGCCGCGGGTCATCCATCTGCCTCAAGCAATAACCGGGCCAGTACCGATGTTCTTGATATGGAACAAAATTCCCCCGGGAAGTGGGGCGTGGAAAAGGGGGTAGTGTTACCTTATGTAACAGGCGTGTGTCATTGGGTAACAATCATTCTTGCCCCGAGGATAGCGCCATCTAAACTTCAGCAGGGCTGGGGTTTGTTTTATCCCAGTTCCTGTTGACCAGGCCGGGGAATCCCTAGGCGCTGGCGTTTCTGCCACAGGGTTTTGCGGCTGATGCCCAGTTGCCGGGCCAGTTCAGTTTCCGTCATATGTTCCTGATTCTGGGTGACGAACTGAATGAAATAGTCTTCCAGGGAGAGATTGCTGTCCGAAGCCTCCGGGGGCGTGGACGGTGATTTCAGGGGGATGCCCATGGCCTCGGCCGTCACCAGCTCACCGTCGGAGAGGATGGCGGCCCGTTCGATGGCGTTTTCCAATTCGCGGATGTTTCCTGGCCAGTGGTAGCTGCGAAGGCTTTCCAGGGTGCCGTCCGCCAGACCCATGCAGGGGCGGTTCAGGCGCTTGCAGGTCTTTTGCAACAAGTGTTTGACCAGCAGGGCAAGGTCGCCGCCGCGTTCCCGCAGCGGAGGAATGCGCAGTTCCACCACCTGCAGGCGGAAGAAAAGGTCGCTGCGGAAATCGCCTTGATTGACCATCTGCTGCAAATCCCGGTTGGTGGCGGCAAGAATACGCACATCCACGCGCAGAGTTTTTTCTGAACCTACCCGGCGTAGTTCCCCGTCCTGGAGCACGCGCAGCAGGCGTGCCTGAATGGACAGGGGCAGTTCTGCGATTTCATCCAGGAACAGGGTGCCGCCGTCGGCGGATTGTATGAGTCCGGTGCGTGCCTGTTCCGCCCCGGTATAGGCGCCTTTTACGTGACCAAACAGCTCGGATTCCACCAGATTCTCTGGAATGGCGGCACAGTTGACGGCTACGAAAGGCGCATCTCTACGGGGGCTTTGGGCATGGATGGCCCGGGCCACAAGCTCCTTGCCGGTGCCGGATTCGCCGAGTATGAGTACTCCTGCGGTGGTGGGAGCCACCTTGCGGATAGAGTGAAAAACTTCCTGCATAGCCGGACTTTCACCGATCATGCCGGTAGTGGGCCAGGTTTCCTCCATATCCTGCTCCAGAGCCTGACGGGCGCGCTCATGACGGTGCTGGCGGAGAATCTGGCGGATGAGCAGCAACAGCTCCTCGTGATCGAAAGGCTTGGCGATATAGTCTGCTGCACCCTGTTTCATGGCTTCCACGGCGGAAGATACGCTGGCGTAGCTGGTCATGATGAGCACAGGTACCGGATTGGCCAGGGCAATCAGATCCGTGCCGGGTTTGCCCGGCAGACGGATATCCACGATGAGCAGGTGAAAATCCGTCAAATCCTGCGTCTCCAGGGCTTCTTCCACGGATGCAGCAGCACAGGTTTCATAGCCGTTGCGCCGCAGCAGTTTGCTTACGGCGTCGCGGATCACCTGCTCGTCTTCTACTATCAGTATGCGATTCATTGCGGCCTGGGAAAGCTGATGATGACCCGGGTGCCTCTGCCGGGCTCCGAATCGATTTCAATGTCGCCATTGTGATCCAGGATGATGTTTCTGGCCAGCGCCAATCCCAGTCCTGTGCCCTTGCCGGTGCGCTTGGTGGTGGCGAAAGGTTCGAACAGCTGCTCGCGGAAGTGATCGGGAATGCCGCTGCCCTGATCCACGACTTCGATGTTTATCTGATGATTGTCCTGGCGGGCCTGCACCCGAATAGTATCGCCTTTGGCGGATGCATCGCTGGCGTTGTTGAGAAGATTGACGAATACCTGGGAAAGCCGCTGGCGGTCTGCGTACAAATGGATGCCGGGGTCGCAGTCTATGTCGAAATGCAGGCCGTCGTGCTTGTGCATGAGCTGCACCAGGGCCAGGGCGTCTTCGAGAATCGCATGCAGGGCCACGTTATCCCGGGGGCGGTCCGTGCTGCTGCTGCGGCTGAAATTCATCAGGGACTGGACGATATCGGTGATGCGCCGGGTCTGGAGGAGAATGTCCCGGGCGCTCTGCTCGATGGCGCCGGGTTCTTCCTCGTACTTGAGATTCTGGGCGATAGAGGCAATGCCGGTCACCGGGTTGCCGATTTCATGGGCTACGCCAGCTGCCAGGCGGCCGATGGAGGCGAGGCGGTCGCTATGCGCCAGTTCGGCTTCCAGGTTCTCCATCTGGGTGAGATCCTCCATGAGAATGACCATGCCGGGTGCTTCGGACGTGGTGGAGACCTGGGGATCCTCGATAGCCGCCTTGTGCAGGTTGAACCAGCGGGTCTTTCCGGCAAACTGCACTTCCAGGTGATAGCTGTGGCTGTCTGTGACCCGGGCGAAACCACTCAGCAGGCCGTTCCAGGGTTCGGGCAACTGGGGCAGGGGATGGCCGATGGTGGTTTCTGCATCGATGCCAGTGGTGTCTTCCATGGCCTGGTTCCAGATGATGATCTCGCCATCCTGTCCCAGGGCACAGGCCCCCAGGGGCAGGTCTTCCAGAATCTGACGCTGATAGCGCTGCAGGTTGTCCAGCTCCCGGGTTAGTCCATGCAGCAGGGAACGGGAATGAGCCAGGCGGTCTTCCACGTAGCGCATGGAGTCCGCCAGGGCAGTCCTGGCTTCGGGATCCAGAGTCAGCTTCTGGTTGATGATGAGATGCGACATCTGCGGACCAATGAGACCATACAGATTGTGTTCAATACGCTCGCGCAGGCGGCGAAGCTCAGCAGGCCGGGTTTCACTGGGAGACATGTCCAGATCCCTGAGGGCATGATCGACCTCTTTCTCCGCGGTGGATTTTCCCAAGAGCGCACCCAGTTCTTTCTTGAACTCCTCTGGTGAGCGTGCCGCCACCACGCCGGTCAGGGGGATGAAAATGCTGCTGCAGCAGCTTGCTGCGGCTTGCTGTTCCTCGCTGCGCTGGGGTCTGGCCAGAGAAACCATGGCGAACAGCAGGCCGTTCAGACTCAGGGACCAGAAGGTGGCGAAACTCCAGTGATCCAGGCCCAGCATGGCCTGCCATTGGGCAATAGGGTAGGCGTTCTCGATAAAACCCGAGTGCTTGAGCATGGGCACCAGTAGAGTCAGGGTCCACACGGTAATGCCCCCCAGCAGGCCAGCGATCACGCCTTCCCGGGTGGCCCGGCGCCAGTACAGCAGGCCGATGATGCCGGGGAGAAACTGGGCTACGGCAACAAATGAGATTAGTCCCAGTTGCGCCAGTCCGGCGCGATGTTCCAGGAAGGCATAGAAACTGTAACCTGCCAGAATAATCAGGCCGATCATCAGGCGCCGTCCCCACAGGAGCCAGTAGTAGAGATTGACCCTCGGGTCCGGATAGCTGGCTGGCAGCAGCAGGTGGTTCATGCACATGGACGACAGGGCCAGGGTGGTGATGATGACCATGGCGCTGGCTGCTGAGATACCACCGATGAAGGTCAGGAGAGGCAGCCAGGAGTGTCCCTGGGACAAAGTGATGCTGAGAACAAAGTAGTCCGGGTCCGTGTTCAGGCCAAGAGAGTGTCCTGCCCAGAGAATGACCGGGATGGGCAGGTTGAGCAGGAGCAGGTACAGGGGAAAACTCCAGCTGGCCACGCGCAGATTGTCTTCTCGGAGATTTTCCGCAAACAGCATGTGAAACTGACGGGGCAGCAGGAAGGCAGCGCCAAAGGCGAGGAAGATCAGGGTGCTCCACTGGGTATTGCCTACAGGTTCATACAGTTTCTGGATGGCTTCGGGGTGCTCGGACAACCACTGGTTCAGCCCCTCTGGTCCGGAAAACACGCCAAACAGGGCAAACAGGCCGACGCCGAGCAGGGCCAGGAGTTTGATCAGGGACTCGAAGGCCATGGCCATGACCAATCCACGGTGTTTCTGACGCGGTGAGATATGCCGGGCGCCGAACAGGATGGCAAAGGCAGTCAGGGTGATGCAGAAGCCCAGGGCGAGAATGTGGGGCGGGGCTTCCTGGGTCAGTTCGTGCAGGGACTGGGTGACAGCGCGTATCTGCAAGGCAATATAAGGCAGGGCGCCGATGAGCATGAACAGGGTGACCAGCACCCCCACGACCTGGCTGCGGTAACGGAAGGCGAATAGATCGGCGAGGGAACTGAGCTGGTATTCGCTGGTGAGGCGCAGTATCGGACGCAACAGTACCGGACTCAGGGCGAAAGCCAGGGTCACGCCCAGGTAAATGGTAAGAAACAGATAGCCGTTGGAATTGGCCAGACCGACGCTGCCATAGTAGGTCCAGGAGGTGGCATAGACGCCAAGTGACAGGGTGTAGACCAGGGGATGGGAAACCCAGGCCTCAGGGATCAGCCCCAGGTCGGTCACGTAGGCCACCAGGAACAGCAGTACCAGGTAGAAGAAACCCGCTGTGAACAGGGAGGACAGTTCCAGGGTCATGGAGACTTGTTTCCCTTTTCCTTCAGCAGATGAGCCATGGCCAACAATGCAATGAGCAGCAGCCACAACACATAAGGCGTGTACCAAGCGTGGCTGAATCTTGCCCACAGGGCGGCGAAGGGGGTTGCAAAGAAAAGTATCAGGACGAAAGCCGTTACCAGGCTCTTGTCGGTACTGTCACTGTTGTTTGGTCGGGCCATGACGGGAAAGTATCATAACTGGCGTGGGTATTGGGAGGCGCTTTGCACTCCAGCGTGGGATCGCCCCGGGGCCATGGGGTTTCCATGGGACAATGTTTCCTGCTACATTCGAACAACACAATAATATTCCTCGGAAATTGCCATGAACCCGGAAAAGGTCGTCTTCGGTTTTTTCATCGTACTGTCCCTCACCCTAAATTTTGGCTTTTTCGTCGGCGAGATCGATGATCCTGTACACCACAATGTGTACGAGCTATTCGCGGTGCTCATCGTCAATATCATTGCCACCCTGCTCAAGTTCGGCGACCGCAGTCAGCTGGGGGCTGTGTTGTTGTCCACCAGTCTGGTGGCTGTGCTGCAACTGGTTGCGGCTTCTGTGTTGTGGATGTGGGTGGAGCACATTTCCAGTACCGGGCTTACGCCTTCCGCCATGGCCAGCATTGTTTCCCTGAGTGGCGGCGCCATGCTAGCGAACATCATATCCGTGGTGTTGCTGGTTATCGAGACGGTGATGCTGCGCCGCTAGTATGCTCCTTCAAAGTAATAATTACGGATTCAGCGTTTCTGTGCCCACGGACTGCGTTGTTCCTCTTGGCAAGGGAAACTACCATTACCTGCGAGGAACGCCTTGCCGTGAACGCAGACAAGCTGACTGAACGCGCAATTATTACCTGGAAGGAGCACTAGGTATGGACAATATTGTCTTTCTGATCCTGCGGCGCATGCGCCGCCCGTTGCTGACTCTGGTACTGGTCTACTCGATTTCCATTCTCGGGCTGGTGCTTATTCCCGGGCAGGACGCCCAGGGCAACCCCTGGCACATGGATTTCTTCCATGCGTTCTACTTCGTAAGCTTTATGTCCACTACCATTGGATTCGGGGAGATTCCCTATGAATTTACGGATGTTCAACGCGCCTGGGTAACGGTCTGTATCTATCTGTCCGTGGTGGCCTGGCTGTATGCCATCGGCACCATACTGACGCTGTTGCAGGACAAGACCTTTCAGCACGCCATCAAGGAAAGACGTTTCGCCCAGCGTATCCGCAACCTGGGAGAATCCTTCTATATTCTCTGCGGCTATGGCGAAACCGGGCGGGAGCTGGCACTGGCGCTGACGGAACGGGGTCAGCATGTGGTGGTTGTGGATCTCAATGAAGACAAGATCAATCTTCTCAAGCTGCAGAATCTGCGTGACTTTGTGCCTGCGTTACACGCCAATGCACGCACACCCCGGCATCTTCTGGAAGCCGGTCTCAAGCATCCCCAGTGTGCCGGGATCGTGGCCCTGACCAACAGCAATGATGTCAACCTCAAGATTGCCATTACCGCCAAGTTGCTCAATCCCCATGTCACGGTTATCTGCCGGGCGGACTCCCATGATGTCGAGGCCAATATGGCTTCTTTTGGTACGGATTACATCATCGATCCTTTCGACACCTTCGCCAAGTATCTCTCCACCGCTCTGCAGACCCCGGGGCTTTACCTGCTGCAGCGCTGGCTCACTGCCAAACCCGGAACCCTGTTGCCCGATCCCGTGTATCCGCCGACCCACGGCCACTGGATTATCGGTGGTTATGGGCGCTTTGGCAAAGCCGTGTTCAAGCGGCTAAACAAGGAAGACATCTCCATTTCGGTTATGGAAGCCACCCCGGAGAAAACCGGCGAACCCCGGCAGGGCGTGGTCAAAGGGGTGGGCACGGAGGAGGATACCCTTATTGAAGCCGATATCCAGCATGCGGTTGGTATCGTTGCTGGCACGGACAATGATGCCAACAATCTGTCCATCGTCATGACAGCCCAGGCTATGACCAATAAGCTGTTTGTGATCGCCCGGCAGAATTACCGGGAGAACGACACCCTGTTTCAGGCGGTTCACGCCGATATGGTGATGCATCCCAGTGCCATCGTGGCGGAGAAGATCCGCGTGTTGCTGGCAACCCCCATGCTCTATGAGTTCATGAGCCTGGCTGCCTACCAGGAGGAGGATTGGGCCTGTGCGCTCATCAGCCGCATTGCCGGACTGGTGGATCATCGGGTGCCCATGATCCAGGAGTTCGATTTTACCGAGAGCAAACACTGTGCTATCGATGAAGCCCTGGAGCATGGCAAAGTGGTGCGTTTGGGGGATGTGATGCGTGATCCCGGGAATCGCGGGCGCTCCCTCAACTGTATAGCCCTGCTCAGAATAAGCCGTAACAGCCGGGAATTGCTGCCTGACGAGGATACGGAACTGCTGGCAGGGGACAAGCTGTTGTTCTGTGGCACCCGGCATGCTTTTTCCACCATGGAGTGGATACTCTGTCATGGGCCGACCCTGGAATATGTGCTGACCGGAGAGGACAAGCCCCGCAGCTGGATATGGCGCAAACTTGCTCAAAGGTCCAAGAAATGAACATTGACACGCTGTACGCCTATTTTTCCGGGATGGAGCTTCTGCTGCTGGGGGCCAACCTGCTGCTGCTGGTGTTTTCCCGCACTTTGCTGAAGTTCATCTTTCCTGAGCATGATGACGAAGGGCTTTTCCGCAGTCGCCTGAACCTGTTTCGTGCTGCCAACGTCATTGCCCTGATTATCATCATCAGTAGCGCTATCATGCATCCTGGCAGCGGCGCCGTGTGGATCACGCGCACCCTGGGCGTCATGCTCGCTATCTACATTGCTTGGCTGTGCTTCTATTTCATCGCACGCCTGATACGGCGGCGCTGGGGAGGAGAGCGCAAGCGGGGAGATGAAACAGTATTCGTGGAAACCTACAATTCCCGTCTGCTGACACTTATTGCGGGAACGGTAGTCTCCATAGTCACCCTGGTGGCGGTGATCCGCATCCTGGGTTTCAGCACCCTCCTGGAAGCCGGGGGTGTGCTCGGTGTCATTGGTGTCATGCTGGCTATTACCCAGTCTTCCTGGGTGCCTGACCTGGTCAGTGGCCTGGTGATTCTCAACAGCCGCCTGGTGGCTGAGGGGGATATTATCCAGCTGGGAGACGACAGTGATCAGATTGGCATGGTGTTTCGTACCAAGGTCTTTTTTACCGAGATCCTGCATCTGGCCAACAATCACCGCATCCTGATCCAGAACAGCAAGTTGCGCAGCATGACGGTGCACAACCTGTCCCGTTTTGCCTCGGCCAAGGGTTTGCGCGAAGCCCTGAGCATCAATGTATCCTATGCGGTAACGGAACAGCAGGTGATCGACTTGTTCCAGCAGGTCATAGAGTATGCCAAGGAAGATCCCGACCTGACCATAGAAAATCAGTATGAGGTCGAAGTTCGTGCCACCCAGGGTGGTGACTATGCCGTACAGTGGACTTGTTACTACTACATCAAGGAAACCCGTAATGTACTGAAGATCCGTCAGTTGATGCTGGCTCTGGTGCTCAAGGCCGCCAGGGAACAGAGCGTCGCCCTGCAGACCCCGCTGCTTTGCCAGATGGAGGAGGGAAGACCAGAGCAGGCCTGAGTTGTGGTTTTCCACAATATGACGCTCCCGGCGATTCCGGTACCATCAGGAAGTTACCCAATACCGAGAATGAGGAGTTCTGTCATGAAGAAGATTTTGGCCATTGGTCTTTCCCTGCTGGTTTCCGTGTCCGCCTGGGCGGGAGAAAAGAAAGCGCCTGCCGCACCCGGCATGGATAAGGCCATGATGCAGAAGATGGTTCAGGCCAGCATTCAGAAGTTCAAGATCAACGATGATGTATCTGTCGAGGATGCCATCGATTCCATGATGCTCAGGGCAAACAATCTCAACTTCAAACTGGTGGCGGATCTACCCCTTTCCGAGCAGGTCAAGGCCATGGGGGAAAAAGCCAATTACATGCGTATTCTGGCCTTCTGTGATGCCCTGATTGCCAAGAAAATGGTCGAGCATGACATCACCTTTGCGGGCTTTCTGCCCTGCCGCATCGCCGTGCTGAAGGACTCCAAGGGACAGGGCTGGATCGTCACCATGAACATGGACATGATGGTGCAAGGTGTGGATCTGCCCAAGGATCTGCAGCCGCTGGCGCTCAAAGTGCGGGATACCATTTACAGCATCGTGGACGCCGGTGTGAACGGTGATCTGTAAGTCCTGTTCCGATCTTCGTGCCTGATGCGTCCTTGCATCGCTGAGGCTGTCGCTTTTTGCGACAGCCTCCTAGACATGATGTTTGACCTGTCCGTCTCAATTATGGCTCTGTGTCGGGAAGTATTTTCCATCTTTTAAACATAACCCACGTGGTTGAGGATGGGCAGGTCAGAACATGATGTCTAGAGGGGTAGGGTCTGAACAGTTGACCCCGCGGAATTGATAAGAAGGTCCTAAATTACATAATAATCATATTCTTATATGCATTGATTTAGGCAATTTGCATGGTAAATTGAGTATGAATTTGCCATAATCAAAAACCCATCTCGCTGGCAGGCCCGATGTTGTCACAATAAGAGCCGCCGCGATTCAACCAGCAATAATAATCCTTGAGGAGGAATTCGATGGCACACATCGTAGTACTTGGCGCCGGAACCGGCGGCATGCCAGCCGTCTATGAATTACGCGAAAAACTGGGTTCTGAACATCAGGTCACCCTGGTCAATGAACGCGAATATTTTCAGTTCGTACCGTCCAACCCGTGGTTGGCTGTAGGTTGGCGGGATCGCGCCAGCATCACCTTCGATATTCGTCCTCATGTGGAACGCAAGGGCATCAACTTCATTGCCAAGCGTTGCGACAAGATCGATACGGAAAACAACCGTCTGGAACTCGAAGGCGGTGATACTCTGGATTACGACTATCTGGTCATCGCCACAGGTCCCCGCCTGGCCTTCGAGGAAGTTGAAGGCTCTGGTCCCGAAGGTGGCTATACCCAGTCCATCTGCAGCGTGGATCATGCGGAAAAAGCCTATGATGCCTACAAAGAGCTTCTGGAGGACCCTGGTCATGTGGTCATCGGCGCCATGCCGTTTGCTTCCTGCTTCGGCCCCGCCTATGAATTCTCCTTCATCGTGGATACCGACCTGCGCAAGCGCAAGATCCGTGACCGCGTACCCA
The DNA here is from genome assembly GCA_026994195.1 of Sedimenticola sp. Taxonomy (GTDB): domain Bacteria; phylum Pseudomonadota; class Gammaproteobacteria; order Chromatiales; family Chromatiaceae; genus Thiolapillus. The sequence continues at coordinate 11,423 of JALWRH010000061.1, forward strand.
TGACCTACATCACCTCCGAACCCTATATCGGCCATCTGGGTCTGGGCGGCGTGGGTGATTCCAAGGGCATGCTCGAATCCGAAATGCGCAACCACCATATCAACTGGATCACCAACGCCAAGGTGACCAAGGTGGAAGAAGGCAAGATGTTCGTCGAGGAATACGACGATGCCGGCAACAAGATCAAGGATCACGAAGTGGAATTCAAGTTCTCCATGATGCTGCCCGCCTTCAAGGGTGTGGACGCCGTCATGAATGTCGAGAACCTGTGTAACCCCCGCGGTTTCGTGTTCGTGGATGCCTATCAGCGCAACCCCACCTATCCTAATATCTATTCCGCCGGCGTGTGCATCGCCATTCCCCCCGTGGAAGCCACCCCCGTACCCACAGGCGCGCCCAAGACCGGCTATATGATCGAGTCCATGGTGACCGCCATCGTGCATAACATTGCCAATGAGCTGGAAGGAAAGGAACTGGACACCAAGGCCACCTGGAACGCCATCTGCCTGGCGGACATGGGTGATACCGGAGCCGCCTTCGTGGCCCTGCCGCAGATTCCGCCGCGTAACGTGGCCTGGTTCAAAAAGGGCAAATGGGTACACATGGCAAAGATCGCTTTCGAGAAATACTTTATCCGCAAGATGAAGAAAGGCTCTTCCGAGCCCATCTATGAGAAATACATTCTCAAGATGCTGGGCATCGGCAAGTTGCGCGGATAACAGTTCGCGGCAGCGCCCCTGGAAGCCCGGCAATCGCCGGGCTTTTTCGTTATGATGATCTGCTCCGGATCATGGAAAAATCAGTATTTGTAGGTCGGGCTTCAGCCCGACATTGCTCCGTAGCGGCCTCTGCTGTCGGGCTTCAGCCCGACCTACAGTTATGGCGCAAAGCGGCATCACGAATGCTATAAAATCACTAGCTGAGGAAAACAATGCGCAGGAAAACTCATACCGTCAGGGTAGGCGATGTCACCGTAGGTGGAAACGCGCCCGTGGTGGTGCAGTCTATGACCAATACAGATACGGCGGATGTGGCCGCCACCGTGGCGCAGATCATCGACCTGGCCAAGGCCGGTTCCGAACTGGTGAGAATCACTGTCAATAATGAGGCTTCAGCTGCTGCCGTCGGCCCCATCCGCAATGAGCTGAATGCCCTGGGAGTGCAGGTGCCCTTGGTGGGGGATTTTCACTTCAACGGCCATCGCCTGCTGGAGAAGTATCCCGACTGCGCCCGGGCGCTGGCCAAGTACCGTATCAATCCCGGCAACGTGGGCAGTGGTGAGAAGCGGGATGAGCAGTTCAACGCCATGATCCAAAAAGCCATGGAACATGGCAAGGCCGTGCGCATTGGCGTCAACTGGGGCTCCATGGACAAGCAGCTGGTGGCGCGCATGATGGATGAGAATCGCCGCTCCCCCAATCCCCTGGATGCGGACCAGATGACTCGGGAGATCATGGTCGCTTCCGCCCTGGAAAGCGCGGCCCAGGCCGAGGCCGCGGGACTGGGATCAGACCGTATCGTCCTGTCCTGCAAGATGAGCGGTGTGCAGGATCTCATTGCCGTTTACCAGATGCTTTCCGAGCGCTGCGACTATGCCCTGCACCTGGGGCTCACGGAAGCAGGCATGGGCTCCAAGGGCATTGTGGCGTCCACAGCGGCGCTTTCCGTGCTGCTGCAGCAGGGAATAGGGGACACAATACGTATCTCACTCACCCCTGAACCCGGTGGCAGCCGTACCACTGAAGTCAAAGTGGCCCAGCAGATTCTCCAGGCCTTGGAGCTGCGTTCCTTCACCCCCCAGGTCATCGCCTGCCCGGGCTGCGGGCGCACCACCAGCACTTATTTCCAGCAGCTGGCTCAGGATATCCAGGATTATCTCGATGCCAGCATGCCTCGCTGGCGCACCCAGTATCCTGGTGTGGAAGCCATGAATGTGGCGGTCATGGGTTGCGTGGTCAATGGCCCGGGAGAGAGCAAGCACGCCAACATTGGTATAAGCCTGCCTGGTACCGGTGAGCAGCCGGCGGCGCCGGTTTACGTGGACGGAGTAAAGACTGTGACCCTGAAAGGGGAAGGCATTGCTGTGGAATTCCAGCAGATTGTGGAAAACTACGTGAAGGAAAGATATTCCTGCTGAAGTCCAATGCCGCGTAGGATGCGTTGATACAGGAAACGAACGATCTCCGGCGTTTCAACCCGTCTCCACCGGTCGCAGGTTTTCCAGTTCTTCGTCAGTGAACAGACGTGAAACCGTGACGAAACGCAGCCCCAGGGGAATTTCCAGGGAAAAGCCCGCGCCGCGTCCTTCGGTGACGTCGATGGTCAGGTGAGTGTTCTGCCAGAATTCGAACTGGTCTGCTGCCATGTAGAAGTCGCAGCCATGCACTTGGCCCAGTTTCACGTCCCGGGAGCCGACCATGAAATCGCCCACGGCGAAGCACATGGGCGCCGAGCCGTCGCAGCAGCCGCCGCTCTGGTGAAACATCAGCTCGCCGTGCTTTTCCCGCAACTGGTCGATGACTTTCGCCGCGGCTTCAGTAACGGCCACCCGTTCACTGTATTCCTTTTCGCTCATCTGTCTGCTCCTTTCATCGAGTTGATGACCCGCGCCGTAGGAGCGGCGTTACATGCCGCTCCTACGGTAGGGGTAGTGGTCAGAAGAAACCCAGGGGATTCTTGTCGTAGGACATGAGGATGTTCTTGGTCTTGCGATAGTGGTTGAGCATCATCTTGTGGGTCTCGCGGCCGATGCCGGACTTCTTCTGTCCGCCGAAGGAGGCATGGGCGGGATACAGGTGATAGCAGTTGGCCCAGACGCGACCGGCCTCAATGCCCCGGGCCAGGGTCTGCATCTGGTGGATATCCCGGGTCCAGACGCCGGCGCCCAGGCCGTACATGGTGTCGTTGGCGATCTGCAGGGCTTCTTCCTCGTCCTTGAAGGTGGTCACGCAGAGCACCGGACCGAAGATCTCTTCCTGGAACACACGCATGCTGTTCTGGCCCTTGAGCACCGTGGGCTTGATGTAATAGCCCTCGGGATAGGTCTCGTTGTTATAGGCTTCGCCGCCGCAGAGGACTTCTGCCCCTTCATCCTTGCCGATCTGGATGTAGTTGAGGATTTTCATGAACTGGTCGTTGGATGCCTGGGCGCCCATCATGGTGGAGGCGTCCAGGGTGTCGCCCATCTTGATGGCGTCGATACGCTTCAGGCAGCGCTCCATGAACTCGTCGTAGATATTTTCCTGGATGAGTGCCCGGGAAGGGCAGGTGCAGACCTCGCCCTGGTTGAAGGCGAACAGCACCAGACCCTCGATGGCCTTGTCCAGGAAGTTGTCGTCAGCGGCCATGACGGAGTCGAAGAAGATGTTGGGAGATTTTCCACCCAGTTCCAGGGTCACCGGAATGATGTTCTCGGAAGCGTACTGCATGATGAGGCGGCCGGTGGTGGTTTCCCCAGTGAAAGCCACCTTGCGAATATCCGGATGGGTGGCCAGGGGCTTTCCGGCCTCGGGGCCAAAGCCGTTCACCACGTTGACCACGCCGGGGGGGAGCAGGTCCTGGATCAGCTCGATGACCACCAGAATGGAGGCTGGCGTCTGCTCGGCAGGCTTGAGCACCACGCAGTTGCCGGCGGCCAGGGCCGGAGCCAGTTTCCAGGCGGCCATGAGGATGGGGAAATTCCAGGGAATGATCTGACCCACCACCCCCAGGGGCTCGTGGACTTCCATGGATACCGTGGCGGCGTCCAGATCAGACACCTCGCCGCTCTCGGCGCGAATCACGCCCGCAAAGTAACGGAAATGATCGACAGTCAGGGGAATGTCGGCGGCCAGGGTTTCGCGGATGGCTTTGCCGTTGTCCCAGGTTTCCGCGTGAGCAATCTTGTCCAGGTTCGCCTCGATGGTGTCGGCAATTTTCAGCAGAAGATTACTGCGCTCAGTGACGGAGCTTTTGTTCCATTCGGGAGCGGCCTTCCACGCGGCAGCCACGGCGAGATCGATGTCCTTGCCGCCGGAGCGGGGCACACGGCACAGGAACTGGCCGTTTACCGGCGAGTTGTTTTCGAAATATTCGCCTTCCACCGGGGCGAGCCATTCGCCGCCGATGAAATTTTCATACTGTTCCTTGAATTCGGGTTGCTTGTCAGACATCTTTGTTCTCCTTAAGCGGATCTTGTGGAAAAATGCCAGCCGCAGGTTTGGCGGAATGGCAAAAGTGGTTAAAACTTAAGCCTTTTCACTGATTCATGATTGACTCAGCGTCCAGAACCATTGCGCCAGCGTCCAGAAAGAGCCTGGAGCCAAAACAGGCTGGTGTATGATGCAGATTATTCGCGTGTTTTCTGGAAATCACATCCATGACGGCAGATGGACTGGACAAGCTGCGAGTGCCCCGGAAGCTCATAGAGAACAAGGTGAGCTTCGCTGGCGACAGTTCCGAGGTGAGTATCTACGATACTTACGAGGCAGCATCCCGGGTGCGCCTGGACGCAGACGAACTGCTGTTCTGCGGCATGATCACCGGGCGTAAGATCATGCATCATCCTGACGATGGACCGGATGCTCCCGGTACCGTATTCCTGCCCCACGAGAGTTTCGTGGTGGCCCCAGGGGAGGCGGTGGAGATCGATTTTCCCGATGCCTGCCTGGAGGCGCCGACTACCTGTCTGACAGTGGAGATCTCCCGGGAAAAAGTTGGTCAGGTGAGCGAGCGTCTTCTGGATTCCCTGGCAATGCCGGAACTGGCAGACAACTGGCAGTTCGGCAACCCCGTGCTGCATACCCGCCACAACAGCGAAACCCAGCGCCTGCTGAACCGCCTCATCAAGCTGTTCATGGAAAATCATCCGGACCGGGATCTGCTCATCGATTTGAATGTCACTGAGCTGATCATCCGTCTGCTGCGCCACAAGACCCGGGACTTCCTGCTCACCTGGTGCAGCCGGGACCCCGAAGCCAATGCCCTCATCGCCGCCCTGGACTGGATCAACAGCACCTTGTCCCAACCCCTGAACATCCAGCAGCTGTGCCGCCACGCGGGCATGAGCCGCAGCCGGCTGTATGTGGAATTCAAGGAGAAGATCGGCTGTTCTCCCGTGGAACTGCAGCAACAGCTACGCCTTAAGCGGGCGGCGGAGCGCATCCGCAATGGTGAAGCCATTACTGCCGTAGCCTATGACCTGGGCTTCAAGAGCCCCAGCCATTTCTGTCGGCGCTTCAAGGCGTTTTTTGGCTGTGTGGCAACGGAATACAAGGGCGGTTGCGGAGGTTGAGGCTTCATTTTCTCCCTCTCCCCGGGAGGGGAGAGGGGTGAATAGCACCGGCTCAGAAGCTTTATCCGATCCTGCGAGGGGAATGTTTGGATAGGCTGCTTAAGAACTCCACGCCGGGCTGAAGCCAAACCCACGCTTACTAACGGATTTCGCAAACCCTATTTTCACACGTCCGTAGAACCCTGATTCTTTCATGCAATGGCTGATCCTGCTTGGTAGCATAAAAAACCAGTTTCGGGTGGGCCGATGCCTAGAAGGGCATTGGCAAAGTTGAAGCATACAGGGAGGAAGCTGCTCATGTACGGGAATGGCCGGATGTTTTCACTGGCACTGTTTGTCAGCAATGTTTCAGTACTGCAGGCAGCAGCGCTCATCCCGCAGGAAGCCCCGGGAACAATGATCGTTCCCCAGGCCGGTTTGTCTTCCGTGCCGATTCGGCTAATCCACCGCCCGGCCAATCCTTTTCCCGATACGGGGCGGGATCTGCCCCGGAATCGTCGGGCACTGCATGCCAAGGAATTGGAGGCGGTCCTGCAGGGTTTTCAGGCCCGCACCGGCCTGAGCCTGGAACTGCTCAGGGAATACCCTCTGGCCAGTCCGCAGGAAGCCTGGAAAGTGATGAACAAGGCGCTATTGCTTGGAGAGACGGAAATCGCCTGGGAATGCCTGACGGGAAAGGCTCGGGACGGTCTGGGCAAGCGGATTCAGGGCATGAACCAGGACCAGGGACGCAGCTTTGCCCACCGATGGCGCGATCTGCAGGATCTTCAGGAACAGGGCGACAAGGCCTGGGCGCGGGTGGAGGATACAAGTGGCAACCGTTTCCGGGTGGAATTTCGCAGGATGGATGCCCGGTGGAGAATCAGTGCTCTTGTGTTCTTGCCTTATGCCCATTCCCTGGAGAATTGACGAGTCCACAGGGAAAGGCAGAAATGGATGTGAGGTGGGCGCTGCCTGTGCCTGGTATCAATCCTCGGCAATACCACTATTGTCCACTTCCAGCATCTTCGCGTAAAACACCACTTCCTGGCCGCTCAAGGGGTGGTTGAAATCAACCAGCACCTTGTCGTCCTCCACCGCCAGCACCGTGCCCATGGTTTCTTCGCCGTCGGGGAGGCTGAAGGCCAGGATCTGGCCGGGTTCCAGGTCAGTTTTAGCGGGAAAGTCGCTGTGCGGGATTTCCTTTATCAGTTCCTGCTGGCGCTCGCCCCAGGCATGTTCCGGGGTGAGGGTGAGGGTCTGTTCCTCGCCGGGGCGCAGGCCGTACAGGGCCAGTTCCAGGCCCGGGAGCAGGGTGCCGTCGCCCAGGGTGCAGCTCAGGGGCTCGTCTTCCGTATCGAAGGCGGGAGTGCCGTCGGTGAGGGAAAGGCTGAAATGCAGACTGATGCGGCTGCCGGGCATGGCTTCGGGACGGGGCATCAGTGCATCTCCGAGGCCAGCTGCATGAGACTAGGCAGTTCAAGCTCATGATCCCGGGCATGTTCCAGGGCGCGTTCCAGGCGGGCCGGGGCGCTGCGGCCCATGCACTTGTGCTCCGGGTCGCCTTCGAAGGCGTGGAGCATGGCGGCAATCAGGGCCTCATGGTCGAAGCGCCTGCCCGTGAGTTTTTCCTGCAGGCGGATGACGTCCTCGGCCACCTCCAGGGCGATGTCCTGGTGTTCGGCCCACAGCTCCCCCACGCTGCCGCCGGTCTTGAGGCCGGCGATGTTGGTGGTGAGGATGTAGAGATTCTTCAGCACCAGCTCGAACAGCAGCTGGTCCTCGTCGCCCAGAATCTTCACTGGAATGTCCAGCTTGCCCAGGGCGTCGCGCAGCAGGGG
>JALWRH010000062.1 GCA_026994195.1 Sedimenticola sp.
CATCAAGCTTTCCAGCCGTTCCATCGTCGCCGCCGTCACGGTTATGGTGCCCAACTCCCTGGGGCCCGGCAAACTGCTGCTGCACTATGGCACACCGGCGCAGCGGGACTATTACCTGCCACGCCTGGCCCGGGGCGAGGAGATACCCTGCTTTGCCCTCACCGGCCCTGAAGCGGGCAGCGATGCCGGCGCCCTGCCCGACACGGGCGTGGTCTGTTATGGCCAATGGCAGGGAAACCGGGTGCTGGGCGTGCGCCTGAACTGGGAAAAGCGTTACATCACTCTGGGGCCTGTCGCCACCCTCATCGGCCTGGCCTTCAAGTTGCACGATCCAGATCACCTGCTTGGGGAAGAAGAAGCACGCGGCATCACCCTGGCCCTGATTCCCAGAAACACGCCAGGGGTAACCATAGGGGCAAGACACATCCCCCTGGACATTCCCTTTCAGAACGGTCCCAACTGGGGCAAGAACGTCTTCATTCCCATGGACCAGCTCATCGGCGGTGAACACTATATCGGCAAGGGCTGGCGCATGCTGGTAGAAGCCCTGGCCGAAGGCCGTGGTATCTCCCTGCCCGCCCTGGCCGTGGGCGCCGGCAAGGTCTGCAGCCGCCACACTGGCGCCTATGCCGCCATCCGCCAGCAGTTCAATATGCCCATCGGCCGTTTTGAAGGCATCGAGGAAGCCCTGGCGCGTATCGCCGGCATGACCTACCAGATGGACGCCGCGCGCTGTCTCACCCTTGGCGCCCTGGACATCGGAGAAAAGCCTTCCGTGATATCGGCCATCATCAAATATCATCTCACCGAGGGCTACCGGCAGATCATCAATGACGCCATGGATGTGCAGGCGGGCAGCGGCATCTGCCTCGGACCATCCAATCTCATTGGCCGCACCTACCAGGCCCTGCCCATTGCCGTCACGGTGGAGGGCGCCAATATCCTTACCCGCAGCATGATCATCTTCGGCCAGGGCGCCATGCGCTGCCACCCCTGGATACTCAAGGAGTTCGCCGCCGCACGCCACCCTGACAGACAACGGGCCCTGGAAGACTTTGACCACGCCCTCTTCGGTCATGTGGGATTCCTCCTGGGCAACGTGGCACGCAGCCTGTTTCTGGGGCTGACCCGGGGACGCCTGTCCCATACACCAGTCAAAGGTCCCGCAACCCGCTTCTTTCAGCAACTCAACTGGATGAGTGCCGCTTTTGCCCTGGCGGCGGATACGGCCATGATGACCCTGGGCGGCTCTTTAAAACGCAAGGAACGCCTGTCCGCCCGCCTGGGCGATGTGCTCTCGGAAATGTACTTGGTGTCTGCCACCCTGAAACGCTTCAATGACGATGGCAGTCCGGAATCCGACCTGCCCCTGCTGCGCTGGTCCTGCGAACGGTCTTTCTACCGCATGCAGGAAAGCCTGCGACTGCTCATCAGCAACCTGCCCTTCCGTCCTCTGGGCTGGATGCTGCGGGTGGTGCTGTTTCCCAGCGGACTGCCCTGGACGGAACCGGATGACCGCCTGGCGCACCAGGCCGCCCAGACCCTTCTGCAACCTTCCGATACCCGGGAACGCCTGACCGCAGGCATTTTCACCAGCGACGACGACCGTTTCCGCGAAGGTGTCATCGAAACCGCCTTTGTTCAGGCCGCACGGGTTGCTCCTATCGAAAAAACCCTGCGCAACGCCCGGCGCGCGGGAGCCATAAAAGGCGGAAGCCGTGAAGCTCAGGCCCGGGAAGCCCTGGAGAAGGGCCTGATCTCCGAACAGGATGTACAGGCACTGGATCAGATGCGCATGCTGCGCCGGCGGGTCATAGCCGTGGACAGTTTCGAGCACTACGGCAAGCAGCATCTTCTCAATGAAAACAGCCACAGCAACCACGAAGCGGTGCAGTCATGAAAACAACCACCAGCAGTCTTTACGACACCAACGAAGTGTACATTGTCGATGGCCGGCGCACACCACAGCTCAAGGCCCTGGGTCCCCCCGGCCCTTTCCGCGCCAGCGACTTGGCCGTGAGCGCGGCCCGGCAGCTGCTACTGACCCTGCCGTTCGCCCCGGAGGAATTGGACGAAGTCATTTTCGGCTGTGTTTCCTCCGGACCCGACGAGGCCAATATCGCCCGGGTCATCGCCCTGCGCCTGGGCTGCGGCGACAAAGTGCATGCCATGACCGTGCAGCGCAATTGCGCATCGGGTATGCAGGCCCAGGACTGCGCCGCCCAGCGCATCGCCAACGGCCAGGCGGATCTTATCCTTGCCGGTGGCACCGAAGCCATGAGCCACCACCCGGTCATGCTGAACAACGCCATGGTGACCTGGCTGGCCCACTGGAATCAGGCCCGCAGCCTGAAACAGAAAGTCCGGGTACTGGGCAGACTGAAACCCGGCTACCTGCAACCCATCATTGCCCTGCTGCGCGGTCTCACCGACCCTGTGGTGGGGATGTCCATGGGTCAGACGGCGGAACAACTGGCGGAGGATTTCGCCATCAGCCGCGAAGCCATGGACCGCTTTGCCCTGCGCAGCCATCAGCGTCTCGCGGCGGCAGTGGAAGCCGGCCACCTGGAGGAAATCGTGCCTTTGATCGACAAAAAGGGAAAGGTTTATCCCCAGGACAACGGTCTGCGCCCGGACAGCACCATGGAAAAGCTGGCACGTCTCAAGCCCGCCTTCGACCGGCCTTTCGGCAAGGTTACCGCCGGCAACAGCGCCCAAGTCACGGACGGCGCCGCCTGCCTGCTGCTGGCCTCGGCCCGGGCGGTGGAAAAACATGATCTTCCTGTGCTGGGCCGCCTGCGCGACTGCCACTGGGCGGGACTGGAACCCCAACGCATGGGTCTGGGACCGGTGTATGCCATGGCGCCCATCATGGCCCGGCGGCAACTGGACACTGAAGCCATCGACTACTGGGAGATCAACGAAGCCTTTGCCGCACAGATCCTGGCCTGTCTGCAGGCCTGGCAGGACCCGGACTTCTGCCGCGACCACCTGGGACTGCCCCAGGCTTTCCATCCCATTCCGGAAGAGCGTCTCAATGTGGACGGCGGAGGCGTCAGCCTGGGACATCCCGTAGGCGCATCCGGTGCGCGCATAGTCCTGCACCTGCTCAAGACCCTGGAAAGAGAGAACGCCCGCCTGGGCATGGCCAGCCTGTGCATCGGTGGCGGCCAGGGCGGCGCCATGCTGGTTGAAAGGAGCCCATCATGAAGAAATATTTTCACCTGCAACAGGACAGCGATGGCATCGCCTGGCTGACCTTCGACACCCCGGACAAGGCGGCCAACGTACTCACCGAGGAGGCCCTGGAGGAATTCGATACCCAGCTGGTGACCATTGCCCAGAGTCACCCCAAGGGGCTGGTCATTCAATCCGGCAAGGAAAAAGGATTTATCGCCGGTGCTGACGTCAAGGCTTTTGCGCGTATCAACTCACCCCAGGAGGCCCAGCAGCTCATCTTGCGCGCTCATGACATCTTGCGCCGACTCGAAGCCCTGTCTTTTCCTTCAGTCGCTCTCATCCATGGATTCTGTCTGGGCGGAGGCCTGGAACTGGCCCTGGCCTGCCGCTACCGTATTGCCTCCACGGATCCCGCCACCCGCCTGGGCTTTCCTGAAGTCCGCCTGGGAATCTTTCCCGGTTTTGGCGGCAGCGTACGCAGCACCCGTCTGCTGGGGCACATGCAGGCCATGAGCCTCATGCTCAGTGGCCGCAACCTGGCAGCCCGGCAGGCCAAACGTATCGGCCTGGTGGATCATGCCCTGCCCCGGCGACAACTGAAGAATGCCGCCCGCCATCTCATCCAGCATCAGCCTCCGGGAAAAACACCTCCCCTGTGGCAGCGCCTGGCAGGCAGCGCACCTCTGCGTCCCCTGATCGCGGGCATCTTCCGCCGCCAGGTGGGCAAACAGGCCATTCAGGATCACTACCCGGCGCCCTACGCCCTCATCGATCACTGGCGCAAGCACGCTGGCCATGCACCCGCCATGTATGCCAGCGAGGCACGCCGGGTTCCCGAACTGCTGACCGGCAAGACGGCACAGAATCTGATCCGCCTGTTCCTGCTCCAGGATGATCTCAAGAGCCTGGCGGACAGCCGCTTTCAGGCCAGGCAGGTGCATGTGGTGGGAGGCGGTGTCATGGGGGGCGATATCGCAGCTTGGTGCGTGGTGCGTGGTCTGCGGGTAACATTGCAGGATCGCAGCCCTGAACTGCTGGGGCGGGCCATAAGCCGCGCTCACCAGCTGTTCCGGCGCAAACTGCGTGACCGCTACCGTATCCAGGATGCCATGGATCGTCTCATTCCCGATCACCTGGGCAATGGGCTGGGCAAGGCTGACGTGGTCATCGAGGCCATCTTTGAGGATCTGGAGGCCAAGCAGGCCCTGTTCGATGACATAGAACCCCGCATGAAGCCGGACGCCATCCTGGCCAGCAACACCTCCAGCATTCCTCTGCAACAGCTTGGCACAGGCCTTGCCAACCCCCAGCGGCTCATCGGGCTGCACTTCTTCAACCCTGTCGCCAAAATGCCATTGGTGGAAATCGTCACCACGGAGGAAACACCGGACGAGCTCGCCGCAGCCGCAGGCGGCTTCGTGCGTCAGATCGGCAAACTCCCCCTGCCTGTGCGCAGTCATCCCGGCTTCCTCGTCAACCGGGTACTCATGCCCTATCTCATGGAAGCCGTCACTTTGTTGGATGAAGGCGTGCCCGCCACGGACATCGACCGCGCCGCCAGAAACTTCGGCATGCCCATGGGACCCGTGGAACTGGCGGACACCGTGGGCCTGGACATCTGCCTTTCCGTCGCCAACAAGCTCTCGGCCCTGCTCCATGGCAAGGTGCCGGACAACCTCCAGGCTCTGGTGGAACAGGAACACCTCGGGCGCAAGACCGGCAGGGGGTTTTATGAGTGGCGCAAGGGCAAACCCCAAAAGGACAAATCCACTGCGGAACAAAATGTCCTGGAGCAATACAGTGATCGCATGATCATGCGCCTGATCAATGAAGCTGTGGCCTGCTGGCGTGAAGGCATCGCCGCGGATGCCGACAAGGTGGATGCCGGCATCGTCTTCGGCACGGGGTTTGCGCCATTCCGTGGCGGTCCCCTGCACTATGTAATGGAATCAGGCCCGGACAGATTCTTCAGCAAACTGCAGAAACTGGAATACACTTATGGTGAACGCTTCGCGCCGGACAAGGGCTGGGAAGAACTCTTGAAAGAACCATAACGGAGGTTGGCTTGAGCAACTCGCAACTCATCACCCTCGATCAGGCATCCAACCTGGCAGCCCTGTTCCGGGAACGCGCCGCGCACAGCCCGGACAGTACGGCCTACATCCAGTTCGATCCATCGGACGGGCAATGGCATGAATACAGCTGGAAACAGACGGCCAATGAAGTGATTCGCTGGCAGCAGGCCATGAAGAATTCTGGTCTGCAACCGGGTGAGCGCGTGGTCATCATGTGCCACAACGCCTGGGAGTGGGTGATCTGCGACCAGGCCTGCCTGGGCCTGGGGCTGGTGCTGGTGCCCGTATTCATGAACGACCGCGCAGACAATATCGCCTGGATCGTCAACGACTGCGACGCTTCCGCCCTGATCATAGAAGGTCCGGATCAGTGGCAGACCCTGGAATCCGTGGTGGATGAACTGGCCAGCATTCACACCATTGTTGCCCTGAAACCTGTGAACGCCCGGCATGACAAACTGCAACAACTGGACGACTGGCTACCTGATTCCGGCGGGGAACTGGCCAGAGACGAGTCCGCCCCGGAAGCACTGGCCACCATCGTCTACACCTCCGGCACCACGGGCAAACCCAAGGGCGTCATGCTCAGCCACCACAACATCCTGTGGAATGTTCACGCGGCTCTGAAGCTGTTCGACATTGGCGCAGACAATACCTTCCTGTCCTTTCTGCCCCTGTCCCACACCTTCGAACGCACCGTAGGCTATTATCTGGCCATGGTCTGCGGTTGCACCACCGCCTACAACCGTTCGATTCCCGAGCTGGCGGAGGACCTGTCCATCATCAAACCCACCCTGATGGTTTCTGTGCCGCGCATCTTCGAACGCATCTACGGACGCATCATGGACAAGCTGGAAACCGAATCCGGCCTGAAGAAAAAATTGTTCCGTAGCGCTATCGATATCGGCTGGAAAAAGTTCGAATATGATCAGGGGCGCGGCGCCTGGTCTGCCGGACTGTTGCTGCACCCGGTCCTGGATGCGCTGGTGGGCGCCAAGGTACGTGCTCGCCTGGGAGGGCGCCTTCGTTTCACGGTCTGTGGCGGCGCGGCCCTGTCACCGGATGTGGCGAAACTGTTCATCGGCCTGGGCATTCCCGTTACCCAGGGCTATGGACTGACGGAAACCAGCCCCGTGATCGCTGCCAATCCCCTGGAAAACAATGTGCCCGCTTCCGTGGGCCTGGCCCTGCCGGGTGTGGAAGTGCAGATTTCCGAACAGGGTGAACTGCTCACCCGCAGTCCCAGCGTCATGCTCGGTTACTGGAACCGCCCCGAAGCCACCGCCGGGATGATCGACACAGAAGGCTGGCTGCACACGGGGGACAAGGCGCGGATCAGTGACAGCGGCCATATCTTCATCACAGGCCGGCTCAAGGAAATCATCGTCCTGGCCAATGGCGAGAAGGTTCCGCCAGCCGACATGGAAAACGCCATCACCCTGTCACCCCTTATCGAACAGGCCATGGTCATCGGCGAAGGCAAGCCCTATCTCTCTGCGCTGGTGGTACCCAACCCCAAGGCCTTCGAAGCCCTGTGCCAGTCCCTTGGCCTGCGTCCCGACGACGAAGAAAACTACAGCAACCCCTTGGTGCTTGACCAGGTGCTGCAACAGGTGCAGGAACAGCTCACCAGCTTTCCCGGCTATGCCAGGATTCATAAGCTGGCCATACTTCATGAGCCCATGACCCCGGAAAACGGTTTGCTCACTCCCACCCTCAAGCTGCGACGCAATCGTATTCTTATGTATTTCTCGGATGACGTGGCGGATCTGTACAGAGGTCATTGATGCCTGAGAGTTAGGAGTGGAATCCTTCCGATGCCTACTCCTTTCTACTGTAAGCGTTGGTCGGGCTTCAGCCCGACACCATTCCCCTTCCCCGCATTTATTTGCCCCAGATCAAATCTTCACTTTCTGGTATCCCCCAAACAGCATTTATTGACTATTTCTAATAATAGGAGAGGAAGAAATCCGGAAACCTCTTTTCCGGATTGAAGTAGTCATTTTGCATTCAGGAGGTATCAGCAATGCAACATAAAAGCACGTTCAAGAAATCCATTATGTCCCTGCTCGTAAGCACGGTCTGCACCGGCACACCGGCATGGGCGGATGAAACCGTATCGCCAGATTACGCCGCCTTTGTGGAAGCGGCCGCCTATGTGTGTACAGGCACTCTGTTCAATGACGTACCGGCCAGCCACTGGGCCTGTGGTTATATCGAGGAATTCGCCAACCTCAACATCACCAGCGGCTGTGGCGGCGGCAATTTCTGCCCGGAAGACAATGTCACCCGGGCGCAGATGGCGGTGTTCCTGGTCAAGGGCCTGGAAGAAACACTGTACGACCAGCTCGACGGCTCCGGTTCCGGCCTGGACGCTGACCTGCTGGACGGCCGGGACAGCGGTTATTACCTGGACTGGAACAACTTCGTGAGCGTACCCGCCGACCTTCTTGACGGGGATAACGACACCCTGGCCGGCCTGAGCTGCGCCAACGGCGAAGTCGCCAAGTGGAACGGCAGTGCCTGGGCTTGCGCGGCGGACAATATGGGTCCGAACGGCGATATCACCGCCGTCAACGCAGGGACGGGATTGAGCGGCGGCGGCGGCGCTGGCGATGTCACCCTCAGTGCCGACACCACTTACCTGCAGCGCCGGGTGAGCAGCACCTGTGCCGCGGGCAGCAGCATCCGGGCCATTGCCGCCGACGGCACCGTGACCTGTGAACTGGACGACAATGCCGGTGGTGATATCACTGCGGTGATTGCTGGTATTGGTCTCAATGGCGGCGCCGACCATGGTGATGCCACCTTGAACGTCGACGTGCCCCTGCGCTTATCTGGAAGCAGTATCGGAGGCATTATTCGTGGCACCAATATCGGCAACACAACACATGCGTATGGCGTGGAGGGCTATGGGAACACCGCCGGGGGGCATTTCGCCGACGCGAACAGTAGCGGTTACGCCTATATCGGCTATGGCCACTATGGCATCGATGCTCGTGGAAACACAGCCGGGGGGTATTTCAAAGATCTCAACAGCAGCGGCTACGCCTATGTCGGCGTAGGCGACACTGGCATCAGTGCTCAAGGAAACCTCCGTGGCGGATATTTCAAGGATATCAACAGCAGCGGCTACGCCGATGTCGGCTATGGCGACTATGGTATCTGGGCTTCCGGAAATGCCGCCGGGGGATATTTCAAGGAAGCCGACGCCAGCGGCCAAGCCTACCTTGGCTATACTTTTCTTGATGGAATTGATCATGAAGTTGGTATCTGGGCTTCCGGAAACTCAGCCGGGGGGTATTTCAAGGATGCAAACAGCAGCGGCTACGCCTATGTCGGCTATGGCGACCATGGTATCCGGGCTTTCGGAAATACCACCGGGGGGTATTTCAGCGCTACCAACAGCAGCGGCTATGCCTATGTCGGTAATGGCGACTATGGTATCCGGGCTTTCGGAACTGCCGCCGGTGGGTATTTCAGCGATTCCAACAGCAGCAGCTACGCCTATGTCGGTTATGGCGCTTACAAGATTCTGGGCAGCGGCACGGTAAGCTTCGTGCAGAACCACCCGGAGAACGAGGACGAGGTCATCGTCTATGCCGCCCCGGAAGGGGACGAGGTGGCCACCTACACCCGGGGCAGCGCCCGGCTGGTGAACGGCGAGGCGCGCATTCCCCTGGGCGAGACTTTCAAGTGGGTGACCAACCCCGACATCGGCCTGACGGCGCATCTGACGCCAATCAACGGTTGGGCACCGCTGTATGTCGCCTCCAAGAGCACAACAGAGCTTGTGGTCAAATCAGCCCCCGGTTATCCGGATAACGTGGCTTTCGACTACATCGTCTATGGCCTGCGCATCGGCTTTGAGGACATCACCGTGGTGCAAAGGAAAACACAGGAAGCCCGCATTCCTTCCATGGCCGATCACCGCAAGGCCGTTGCCGAGCATCCTGAGCTGGCGCAATACACGGCCCTGAGCCGTTTTGCCCGCATGCAGGGCAGCAGCCGGGAAGCAGTGAAGGCTCAGATGGTCAATGCGGCGGCGCTGCTGGAGAAGATCGAGGAGTTTGATCCCAAGGTTCATAAAATCGATGGGCCGAAGGAAATGCAGTAGGCCACAGGAACCTGATTTAACGCCGATCTTTTCTTCACCCCTCTCCCCGGTCCTCTCCCCTAGAGGGGAGAGGGGGATGTCAGTCTTGAGTGTATAAGAATCGGCGTCAAATCTGCCGCTGGCATCGATTTACGCAACATTTCCGATTTGGCTTTTCTACCATCCCTCTCCCCAGCCCTCTCCGCTGGAGAGGAGGGGGAAAACGGTAACGTCCATTCCAGGGGGCCGAGTCAAACCATCCTATATCATTGGATTCACACGACATTTCCCTGGTGTGTCTCCGCATCTATACCCCTTTCCTTTTTATTTTGTAGAAATCGACTATATTTTGCCATAGTTGCCACATTTTCCATGGTGGCCAGCAATAACGGAAAAGAAAAATGGCCAGGAACCCAGGGATCGGAATCAAATTGTCCCTTGTCGTCGATTTCGCTCGACATCATCTGGATTTGACTCTGGCCCCTCTGAATGTGGTGTCAAGTCAAATGCAAAGGAGATCAGAGTGATGTCAGCAACGCACAGTTACCATAAGAATATCCTGCCCCTACTCATGGCCACGGTCTGCACGGGCACACCGACATGGGCGGATGAAACCGTGAACCCGGACTATGCCGCTTTTGTGGAAGCGGCGGCTTATGTCTGTACGGGCACATTGTTCAATGACGTGCCGGACAGCCACTGGGCCTGTGGTTATATCGAGGAATTCGCCAACCTCAACATCACCAGCGGCTGTGGCGGCGGCAATTTCTGCCCGGAAGACAATGTCACCCGGGCACAGATGGCGGTATTCCTGGTCAAGGGACTGGAAGAGACCCTGTACGCTCAGCTCGACGGCCCGGGGTCGGGACTGGATGCCGACCTGCTGGATGGCCAGGACAGCAGTTATTACCTGGACTGGAACAACTTCATGAGCATACCCGCCGACCTTCTTGACGGCGATGACGACACCCTGGCGGGCCTGAGCTGCGCCAGTGGCGAAATTGCCAAGTGGAACGGCAGCGCCTGGGCCTGCGCGGCGGACGATACGGGCGCGGGCGGCGACATCACTGCCGTCACCGCCGGCACTGGGCTGAACGGCGGCGGCACCACGGGTGATGTGGCCCTCAGTGCCGATACCACTTACCTGCAGCGCCGGGTGAGCGCCAGTTGTACCGCAGGCAGCAGCATTCGGGCCATTGCTGCAGACGGCACGGTCACCTGCGAAACGGACAATGATTCCGGGGGCGATATCACCTCGGTGATTTCCGGCACGGGCCTCAACGGCGGTGCCATTAGCGGAAATGCCACCTTGAATGTGGACGTCCCCCTGATTCTGTCCGGTAGTGCCGGTGTCAGTGGTTCATCTGCCGGGATCATCGAGGGCTTCAACAGCAGTGCCTATGGTTACGGGATCCAAGGTTCAGGCGCACTTGCCGGGGGGTTTTTCAAGGATAGCAACAACAGCGGTATCGCCAATGTCGGTGATGGTGACTATGGCATCAAGGCTGGGGGAAACATCGCCGGGGGATATTTCGCCGATCTCAATAGCAGCAACTACGCCTATGTCGGCTATAGCACCTACAAGATTCTGGGGAGCGGTACGGTAAGCTTCGTGCAAAACCACCCGGAGAACAAGGACGAAGTCATCGTCTATGCCTCACCAGAAGGCGACGAGGTGGCCACCTACACCCGGGGCAGCGCCCGGCTGGTGAATGGCGAGGCGCGCATTCCCCTGGGTGAGACTTTCAAATGGGTGACCAACCCCGACATCGGCCTGACGGCACACCTGACGCCTGTTGGGGAACCCTGTGTGCTCTATGTGGCAGAAACCAGTACCAGCGAGTTACTGGTAAAGGGTGGCACAAGCTGTTCCGAGGGTGCCCGTTTCAACTATATCGTCTATGGCCTGCGCATCGGTTTCGAGGACATCACCATCGTGCAGAAGAAAACCCAGGAATCTCGCATTCCCTCCATGGCCGATCACCGCAAGGCCGTTGCCGAGCATCCCGAGCTGGCGCAGTACACGGCCCTGAGCCGTTTTGCCCGCATGCAGGGCAGCAGCCGGGAAGCAGTGAAGGCTCAGATGGTCAATGCGGCGGCGCTGCTGGAGAAGATCGGGGAATTCGATCCCAAGGTTCATAAAACCGATGGGCCGAAGGAAATGCAGTAGGCCACAGGAACCTGATTTGACGCCGGTCTTTTCTTTACCCCTCTCCCCGGCCCTCTCCCCTGGGGAGAGGGGGATTCACTGCAGGGGTAGGGGTCAAATCACCCCATGTCATTGAACTTTCGACAATGTCCTGCAGATTTGACTCTGACCCCTTTTCTACCACCCCTCTCCCCGGCCCTCTCCCCTGGTGGGGAGAGGGGGATTCACTGCAGGGGTCGAAGTCGAATCACCCGATACCCTTGAACCCAGGTAACATCACCCTGATTTGACTCCAACCCCTTTCCCTTCAAGTTCTCGTATGGATTTTACCACCACGGTGCTATAATCTTGCGCCTTCGCGGGCCTGTTCGCAGCACGGCAGGCATTTCTGCACTCAACAACAGCAACAAGTGGTTTTATGGCAAAAGAAGACGTAATCGAAATGGAAGGCACGGTAAAAGAAACCCTGCCCAATACCATGTTTCGCGTGGAACTGGAAAATGGTCACGTGATCACGGCGCATATTTCCGGCAAGATGCGCAAGCACTATATCCGCATTCTTACCGGCGACAAGGTCAAGGTGGAGATGACGCCTTACGACCTGAGCAAAGGGCGCATCGTTTACCGCGAACGCTGATCCCCCCGGAACGAAGCCGCTCAGGCTTCCTCTTTCTGGTTTTCGAATTCGAAGACCAGCGCTTCATCCTTGAGGCGAACTCTGACATGTCCCCCCTGATTCAGGCTGCCGAACAGCAGTTCTTCCGCCAGGGGTTTCTTGATCTTTTCCTGAATCAGCCGCGCCATGGGGCGGGCGCCCATTTTCGGATCGTAGCCCTGCTCCGCCAGCCAGTGACGGGCATCTTCGTCCACGCTAATGCTCACCTGTTTCTGTGACAACAGGCTTTCCAGTTCGAACAGGAACTTGTTCACCACCTTGTTCACATGCTCCAGGGACAGGGACTGGAACTGGATGACGCTGTCCAGACGGTTGCGGAATTCCGGGGTAAACAGCTTGTTGATAGCCTCCATACCGTCGGAGCTGTGATCCTGGGAGGTGAAGCCGATGGAACGGCGGCTCATTTCCATGGCCCCGGCATTGGTGGTCATGATGATGATGACATTGCGGAAATCCGCCTTGCGGCCGTTGTTGTCCGTGAGGGTGCCATGATCCATGACCTGCAGCAGCAGGTTGAAGACATCGGGATGGGCCTTTTCGATCTCGTCCAGGAGCAGCACGGAATGAGGGTGCTTGGTGATCTGCTCCGTGAGCAGGCCACCCTGGTCGAAACCCACATAGCCCGGCGGCGCGCCGATGAGACGGGACACGGCGTGGCGTTCCATGTATTCGGACATGTCGAAACGGATCAGTTCCACCCCGAGAATACGCGCCAGTTGGCGGGTGACTTCGGTCTTGCCCACCCCGGTAGGCCCCGCAAACAGGAAGGAACCCACGGGCTTGTGCTCATCAGTCAGGCCGGAACGGTTCATGCGAATGGCTGAGGACAGGGCGTCGATGGCCTCGTCCTGGCCATACACCACCATCTGCAGATCCCGGGTGAGATTACGCAAAGCTTCTGTGTCCGAAGTGGAAATCTTGCGCTCAGGAATGCGCGCGATGTGTGCTACCACGGCCTCCACTTCATCGACGCCGATTTCTGATTTGCGCTCTGCCTCGCCCACCAGCCGCGTCGCCGCACCAGCCTCATCGATGACATCGATGGCCTTGTCCGGCATATGGCGGTCATTGATGTATTTGTCCGCCAGTTCCGCGGCGGCCTGCAGGGCATCGTCACTGTAGGTGACGTCGTGATGTTCCTCGAAGCGGCTGCGCAGGCCTTTGAGAATCTCCACGGTCTCGGAGATTTCCGGTTCCAGAATATCGATCTTCTGGAAGCGCCGGTTCAGGGCATGGTCCTTTTCGAAGATACCGCGAAACTCCTGGTAGGTGGTGGAGCCGATACAGCGCAACTCACCGGCAGCCAGCATGGGCTTGATGAGATTGGAGGCATCCATGGTGCCGCCCGAAGCCGCCCCCGCACCAATAATGGTGTGTATTTCATCAATAAAAAGAATACTTTCCGGTATTTTCTTCAATTCCTTAAGAACCGCCTTGAGACGCTTTTCGAACTCGCCCCGGTACTTGGTGCCCGCCACCAGTCCACCCAGGTCCAGGGAGAAGATGGTGGCGTTCTGCAGCACGTCGGGAATATCCTTGTCCACAATCTTCTTCGCCAGGCCCTCGGCAATGGCGGTCTTGCCCACTCCGGCTTCACCTACCAGCAGGGGGTTGTTCTTGCGCCGACGACACAGGATCTGTACAGCGCGCTGCACTTCGTGCTCCCGGCCAATGAGGGGATCGACCTTACCCTCCCGGGCCAGCGTATTAAGATTCACTGTCCAAGATTCCAGAGCTGAAGTTTTGGGTTCAGCCTGGGCACCAGCCTCCAGAGATTCACCGGCATTGCCTTCAATATCCGGCTCCCGGTTGTCACTGGGCGCAACGCCATGCGACAGGTAGTTGACCACATCCAGACGGGTGATCCCCTGCTGGTTGAGAAAATACACGGCCTGGGAATCCTTTTCGCTAAAAATGGCCACCAGTACATTGGCGCCGGTGACTTCTTTCTTGCCCGAGGCCTGAACATGAAATACCGCACGCTGCAAGACCCGTTGGAATCCAACCGTAGGTTGCGCCTCCTGCTCCTGGCCTTCGGGCAGCACCGGGCAGTTATCCTGAATGAACTGCCGGACATTTTCCGCCAGCACGTCAAGATCGGCGCCACAGGCGCGCAAAACGTCCACGGCAGAAGGGTTGCCGAGCAACGCCAGCAACAGGTGTTCGATGGTGATGAACTCCTGGTGTTTCCGGGTTGCGCGGATAAACGCCTGATTCAATACATATTCCAGTTCCTGACTCAACATGGGCCTTGGTTCTCCAAAAGAATCATGCTTTCTCCATGGTACACAACAGGGGGTGCTGATTCTCCCTCGCATACTCGGTGACCTGGGCTACCTTGGTTTCGGCAATTTCCCGGGTAAAAACACCACACACCCCGACGCCGCGGGTATGCACATGCAACATCACCTGGGTGGCCTTCTCCTCGCCCATATGAAAATACCGGGTGAGGATTTCAACCACGAAATCCATGGGTGTGTAGTCGTCATTGAGCAGCAGCACCTTGTACAGGGGCGGCTTCTTCAACTTTGGACGGCTTTCCTCGGTAGCAAGTTCCCCGTTATCGTGATTTATGTGTTCTTCACTCATGCTCTTTCTTCTCGTTGTCAGTTCAGGTTCCACCTGAATCCGTGGATTCAGCTTCCATCCACCCACAGACGGGCATTGCGGAACAGGCGCATCCACGGGCCATCCTCGCCCCACTCGTCCGGATGCCAGGAGTTCTGCACCGTACGGATCACCCGTTCGGGATGGGGCATCATGATGCTTACCCGGCCATCATCCGAAGTTAGACCTGTAATGCCGCCGGGAGATCCGTTGGGATTGGCCGGATAGCGTTCAGCGACCTCACCTCTGTTGTCCACGAAACGCAGGCTTACCCCTGTATCCTGACGGGCGCCGTTGCGATATTCGGCCCGGCCTTCCCCATGGGCCACGGCAATGGGCATACGCGAACCCTGCATTCCCTGGAGCAGGATGGAAGGCGAATCCAGCACTTCCACCATGACGACCCGGGCCTCGAACTGTTCTGAGCGGTTGCGCACGAAATGCGGCCAGTGGCTGGCGCCAGGAATCAGCTCCTTCAGGTTGGAAAGCATCTGGCAGCCGTTGCACACGCCCAGGCTGAAGGTTTCTTCACGTTCGAAGAAGGCCTGGAATTCATCCCGCGCCCGTCTGTTGAAAAGTATGGACTTCGCCCATCCTTCCCCGGCGCCCAGCACGTCGCCATAACTGAAGCCGCCACAGGCCACCAGTCCACGGAAATGCGCCAGGCTCACCCGGCCGGCAAGCAGGTCGGACATATGCACGTCCACGCATTCAAAGCCTGCCTTGTGAAATGCATAGGCCATTTCCTGCTGGCCATTGACGCCCTGCTCGCGCAGGATGGCCATCTTGGGACGGTTGATCTCCAGGAAAGGCGCGGCTATGTCCTCTTCCGGATCAAAACTCAGGGAGGCGTGCAAACCGGGGTCGGCATCGTCCGCCAAAGCCTCGAACTCCTCGGCGGCGCAGTCAGGATTGTCACGCAAAGACTGCATGCGCAAGGTGGTTTCCGACCAGGCCTGCTGCAACTCAGCCCGGGAACGCTGCAACAGTATCCCGTCCCCGCGCCGCAGGATGATTTCCTGATCCTCGCGAACACTGCCAAGGACATGGCTGTGATGCCCCAGTCCGGCGTCTTCCAGGGCTTTGAATACATCATCACAGTCACAATGGCGAACCTGCAGAACCAGACCCAGTTCCTCGCTGAACAGAGCAGCCAGATCATCCCCGCCCAGGGCATCGATATTGACATCCAGCCCGCAGCGCCCGGCAAAGGCCATCTCCGCCAAAGTCACCATGAGACCGCCATCGGAGCGGTCATGAGCCGCCAGAATCAGGCCTTCGGCATTGAGATCCTGCACCACCTCGAAGCAGCGCTTGAGCATGTCCGGGTCATCCAGATCCGGTCCCACATGCCCCAACTGACTGTACACCTGGGCCAGGGCCGATGCCCCCAAGCGGTTGGCGCCCTTGCCCAGGTCGATGAGAATCAGGTCCGTATCGCCCAGGTTCGTGCGCAACTGGGGCGTGAGCACCCGGTTTACATCGGTGACCGGGGCAAAGGCGCTGATGATCAGGGACAGGGGGGCGGCCATTTCCCGGGATTCACCCTCGTGTTCCCAGACCGTCTTCATGGACATGGAGTCCTTGCCCACGGGAATGGCAATGCCCAGGCGCGGGCAGAGTTCCATGCCCACGGCCCGCACGGTATCGAACAAGCGGGCGTCCTCGTCCTGATAACCTGCAGCAGCCATCCAGTTGGCGGACAACTTGATATCCCCCAGACTGGCGATGGGCGCAGCCATGATATTGGTGATGGCCTCGCCAATGGCCATGCGTCCCGCGGCCGGCGCATCCAGCAGGGCCAGCGGGGTGCGCTCGCCGATGGCCATGGCCTCCCCCGCATCTCCTTCATAATCGGAAAGCGTCACGGCCACGTCGGCCACAGGCACCTGCCAGGGTCCTACCATCTGATCCCGGGCCACCATGCCAGTGATGCTGCGGTCACCGATGGTGATGAGGAAGTTCTTGCTCGCCACCGTAGGCAGCCGCAGCACACGGTCCAGGGCTTCCCCGACAGTTACGCCATCCAGGGCCAGTTCGGGACGGACAAAACTCTGGTGATGCGTCTCACGCACCATTTTGGGCGGTTTGCCAAACAACAGGGGCATGGGCATATCAATGGGATTGTTCTCGAAGTGCGCATCTCCCAGGAGCAGATGTTCTTCATCCACTGCTTCACCCACAATGGCATAGGGACAGCGCTCCCGCTCGCAAATGGCTTCGAATTCCTCCAGGCGGCTGGCATCGATGGCCAGCACATAGCGCTCCTGGGATTCATTGCTCCAGATCTCCATGGGGGACATGCCCGGATCGTCACAAGGGATGGTGCGCAGCTCGAAGCGCCCGCCCAGTCCGGCATCGTGCACAAGTTCCGGCAGCGCATTGGACAGACCGCCTGCGCCCACGTCGTGGATGAACAGAATGGGACTGGCTTCACCCCGGGCGCAACAGTGATCGATAACTTCCTGGCAACGGCGCTCCATCTCCGGGTTGGCGCGCTGCACGGATGCAAAATCCAGATCTTCCGCGGATGCGCCGGAGGCCATGGACGAAGCCGCCCCGCCCCCCAGACCGATCAGCATGGCCGGACCGCCCAGAACCACCAGGGGAGAACCCGCAGGGAAGCTGTTCTTCTCCACGTGTTCCTCGCGGATGTTGCCCAAACCGCCCGCGAGCATGATGGGCTTGTGATAACCACGCAGTTCCTCACCCGCCGGACCGGGCACTTTCGCCTCATAGCTGCGGAAATAACCGCACAGATTGGGACGGCCAAATTCATTGTTGAAAGCGGCTGCGCCGATGGGACCTTCCAGCATGATATCCAGGGCCGAGACGATACGTCCGGGCTTGCCGAAGTCCTGTTCCCAGGGCTGCAGGGCGCCGGGCAGGCGCAGGTTGGACACGGAAAAACCGCACAGCCCCGCCTTGGGCTTGGAACCGCGGCCGGTGGCACCCTCGTCCCGGATCTCGCCACCGGAACCCGTAGCCGCTCCGGGATCGGGAGAAATGGCGGTGGGATGGTTATGGGTCTCCACCTTCATGAGAATATGCACCGGCTCGCAATGCGTCTCATAAACGCCGGTATCATCCGCGGGGAAGAACCGGTAGCCTTCCGTGCCACGCATGACTGCTGCATTGTCTTTATAGGCCGACAATACGCCCTGGGGAGACTGCTCCGTGGTATTGCGTATCATCTGAAACAGGGTCTTGTCCTGGGGCTGGCCGTCGATGACCCAGTCCGCATTGAAGATCTTGTGCCGGCAGTGCTCGGAATTGGCCTGGGCGAACATCATCAGTTCCACGTCCGTGGGATTGCGCGCCAGGGCGGTGAAACTGTCCACCAGGTAGTCAATTTCGTCGTCCGAGAGCGCCAGCCCAAGACGGGTATTGGCGTTCACCAGGGCATCCCGCCCGCCATTGAGCACATCCACCAGAGTCATGGGACGGGGGTCCGCATGCAGGAACAGGGCTTCAGCGTCGTCGAGATCATAGAACACCGACTCGGTCATGCGGTCATGCAGCAGGTCCGCTGCCCGGGCCAGTTCCTCGCTGCTCAGTTCACTGTCGAGATAGAAAACCACCCCACGCTCGATACGCTCGACATTCTGCAGG
>JALWRH010000063.1 GCA_026994195.1 Sedimenticola sp.
TCCCTTTTGTGTAAAGACCCGGCGCGCCATCCGGCGCCTGGGCCTGAATATCGAGCTGCGGGACGCAAAGAATGATCCCAGTTTCCGGCATGAACTGGAACAGGAAGGCGGCAAACAACAGGTGCCCTGCCTGCGTATCGAAAATGAGGATGGCAGCATCACCTGGATGTACGAATCCAGCGACATCATCGACTACCTGCAAGAGCGCTTTTCCTGAGAAGCCCTGCCCCTGCTCCCGCATCGTGGTAAAATTACGGCATCAGATTCTTCACTGGACGGCAGCATGACCACGCCACACCGACTTCTCTCCCGGGCGGAAGCCCAGGTGCATCAAAACCTGTTCACCATGACCTCCCGGGCCCGCCAGGCCCTGGAGCAAGCCCTGGAAGCGCTCAAGACCCAAAACGCCGTACTGGCCCAGGAAGTGGTGAACGAGGATCTGCAGCAGAACCACCTCCTGCGCATCATCGAGCGCGAATGCCTGCAGATCCTGGCGACCCTGGAACCCAAGGCCGGTGATCTTCGGGAAGTGGTGGCAAGCCTGCAGATCGCTGCGGAACTGGAGCGCATTGCCGACCACGCCAAAGACATCGCCAACATCGTGCTGGGTATGGATCCCAGTGACTTTTCCGGCCCCATGGACCGTATTGCCGCCATGGGCGATCTCTGCCAGAACATGCTGGTGCAGGTCATGGAGTCCTACGAAAATCTGGATTCATCCTTGGCGGAGCACGTCGCCACCCACGACAAACAGGTGGACGAACTGGACGAGGAAGCCAGCGCCAGCCTGATGATGACCCTGATGACCACCGCAGACACCAGCATGCACTGCACCCATCTGCTGTGGATCGCCTACCACCTGGAACGCATTGGCGACCGCGTTACCAACATCGCTGAGCGGGTGGTATTCATGGTCACTGCCGAAACGCCTGACCTGGGATGATCGCTCCCACCAGCCTCGGCGCCCTGAGCACCATCCACGAGCTGCTCACCCAGCTCATCACAGACCTGCCTGCTCGCGACGTGAACCGCCGCTGGCAGGCGGACCTGCCTTCCATGGGCTGGCTGTTGGGACGTAGCGTATACCTGGAACTGTACTGGCTGCGCGAACGTCTGCAAGGCGATGACGACCTGAGCAAACGGGTACGCGCCATCTTCGCCTCCCCCCTGCCCCCTACAGCAGAACAGGATGCCGCCCTGCCACCCAAGGATCACTTGCTCAACTGGGCTCTGGAAGTGCAGGATCAGCACCTTACCCTGCTGGCCAATCCCGGCTCTCTGCCTGACCACCCTTGGCTGAAGGACGGTTGGCTGGTGGACTACATGCTACAGGTACACGGTCGGATCTATGAACAGATGCTCTCCGTGCGCCACGCCCGGGCAGTGAGCCAGGATGGCAACTATCAGGTACAAGCTCCGTTGCAGGCCCGTCCACCTTCCCCCGACAGTACGGAGATCTCCCAGGGCCACTACCGTATCGGCGCCCGGGAAGGTGTGGTGTTCGACAATGAACAGCCCATGCAGATGGTGGAAATGCGTAATTTCCGCATCAGCAACCGTCCCGTGGACAATGCTGCATGGCTGGCTTTCCTGGAAGATGGCGGCTACCAGAATGATGCATTCTGGGATGAGGAAGGCAAGACCTGGAAAGACAACAGCCAGATACATCACCCCTGGCACTGGCGCCAGGATGCAGACGGCCACTGGTACGCCCTGGGCCTGAACGGCCCTATGGAGCTGATTCCCGATATGCCTGTCAGCGGCATCTGCTGGTATGAAGCCCGGGCCTTTGCCAGCTGGGCATCGGCCCGGGTGGAAGGATTCAAAGGCGCCCTGTTGCCCCATGAATACCATTGGGAGGCTGCTGCACGCATTGGCGGCCTGCACAATGCAGGGCGGGTTTGGGAATGGTGCGCCAATCCGCTGCAACCTTATAAAAACTATGAGGCTCCGGTGGATCCGGAGATGCGCACCCAGGAATTCGATAACAGGCACATGGCTCTGCGCGGAGGATGCATCCACACCCAGCCTTCCCTGCGGCGCATCAGCATCCGCAACGCCGGCCTGCCTGATGCTGGTTATCTGTTCAGCGGACTGCGCCTGATTCTGCCCCCGGCCTTGGAAGAGGAAGCCCTTTACATCGAGCAGTGGCAAAAATTCCTGAACTGATTGTCCGCAGGTCGGACTTCAGCCAGGCATTGCTCCGTTGTAGCGGCTGTTGTCGGCCTGAAGCCCGACCTACATCGAGCTATGGTTTTTCCCTATCAAATGGCGTCCGCGTCTTCCTCACCCGTACGAATGCGGATGACCCGTTCCACCGCGGAAACAAAGATCTTGCCGTCCCCGATCTTGCCCGTTCGTGCTGCGCCGACAATAGTTTCCAGGCACTGGTTCAACTGCGCCTCCCTCACCACCAGCTCCAGCTTCACCTTGGGCAGGAAATCCACGACATATTCCGCCCCGCGGTAAAGCTCTGTATGCCCCTTCTGGCGGCCAAAACCCTTGACCTCGGTAACGGTCATGCCGGTAATGCCGATCTCGGACAATGCCTCCCGAACATCATCCAGCTTGAAAGGCTTGAGTATGACTTCGATTTTTTTCATGATTTTCCCCCATAGGTGATATAACCGTTGACGATAGGATAACGCCTGTCGCGTCCGTACGCACGCCGGGTTACCTTGACGCCCGGCGGGGCTTGGCGCCTTTTGTATTCATTGATGTCCACCATGCGAGTGATGCGTTGCACGGTGGCCGGATCGAAACCTGCGGAAATGATCTCCTGCACTCCCTGGTCCTCCTCGACGTAGCGCCTGAGAATCTCATCCAGGACGTCATAGGGAGGCAGGCTGTCCGTATCCTGCTGATCCGGACGCAATTCCGCCGATGGCGGTCGAACGATGACCCGTTCGGGAATCACCTCCCCGTTCCGGTTGCGCCAGCGTGCCAGACGATAGACCAGGGTCTTGAACACATCCTTGAGAGGGGCAAAGCCCCCGGCCATATCGCCATACAGGGTGGCATAGCCCACGGACATCTCGCTCTTGTTGCCCGTAGTGAGGAGCATACGCCCGCTCTTGTTGCTGATGGCCATGAGGATGATGCCCCGGCAACGGGCCTGGATGTTCTCCTCGGTAACATCCATGGGCTGGCCGGAAAATTCTTCTCTGAGCATCGCCAGGAAGGCCTGAAAAGCCGGTTCAATAGGAATAATGCTGTGTTTAACCCCCATGCGCCTGGCCTGTTCCAAGGCATCCTCATTGCTCATATCCGCCGTATACCGTGAAGGCATGAGCACCACTTCCACCTGCTCAGCACCCAGGGCGTCCACGGCCACAGCCAGGGTCAGGGCTGAATCGATACCACCGGACAAGCCCAGCACCACACCCTGAAAACCCGCCTTGCGCACATAATCACGTACACCCAGCACCAGCGCCTCATAGACCATTTTCTCTTCACTGGGGCACTGGGCTACCTCGGCCTCCTGCGGTACACCATCATCGTCCAGCAGCAGCACATCCAGGGTTTCGTCAAAGAACCGGCTGCGTTGCAGCATACTGCCTCCCGCATCCATACAGAAAGAGCCTCCATCGAATACCAGCTCATCCTGCCCACCCACCAGATTGACATAGACAACGGGCAGCCCTGTCTCCCGGGCGCGCTGCGCGACCACCTGCTCCCGTTCCCTGCCCTTGCCCGCCTGGTAAGGTGATGCATTCAGATTGAGGATCAGTTGCGCACCGGCCGCCACGGTCCTGCGGGCGGGTTCGGCATACCAGATATCCTCACAGACACTGAGTCCTACCGGAATACCAGCAATCTCCACCACGCAGGCCTGATCACCCGGTGAAAAGTAACGTTTCTCATCAAATACGCTGTAGTTGGGTAACTCCGCCTTGAAATACTCCGCAACAATGGCTCCGTTACGTATCACTCCGGCAGCATTGTAGAGCCGGCCCGCCTTGCGGCGTGGATAGCCGAGAATCACATCGATACCCCGGACCTGCTGGCAGATGCCATCCAGGGCACGCTCCACATCATCGAGAAACTCCGGACGCAGCAACAGATCTTCCGGGGGATAACCACAGATGCACAACTCGGGAAAAACCACCGCCTCAGCGCCAAGGCCGTCTTTCGCCCGGAGCGCCCATTCCACAATCTTGTGGGCATTGCCTTTGATGTCTCCCACGGTGCAATTGAATTGGGCAAGGGCAAAAACCGTAGGCATGATCTATCTCCAATTCTGGCAAAGAATGGTAAAGTATCACACTAACCCGGCAACAATAGAAAGCACTATTCAGCCCTATCCAAGGAAGCACCCAGTGATTGACCAGCTGACCCAGCATATCGCACTCCGTGCTTCCCAGTGGATTCTCAGCATTGAGATGTTTTCCTCATGAAGGTCATTTTCCTGCTCATCGCCATTCTGCTTATCGGGTGGATACTCAAAACCCTGAGACAAAACCGGGTCGCGGATGCAGAACCACGCATCAGAAACATGATTCCCTGTGATTATTGTGGCCTGCATGTTCCCGAAAACGAAGCCTTAAAACACGAAGGACGATATTACTGCTGCAAAGAGCATGTCCAAAGGAAACAATCCTGATGCGCGCAGACCGAATGGCTGATCGACTCATCGTGGTGCCCGATGCCCATAGCCGCCGCAAGCGGCTCATGCACCTGTATTTCACCTACAGAGTCATGCTTGCCGTGGGTCTGGTGGTATTTGCCGCTACGGGGATCGGGCCTTCCTTCCTCGGCATGATTGCCCCCAAACTGCACATTATCACTGTCCTGGTCTACCTTATTCTCACCATCGCCTCCCTGGGAATGAGCTTTTTCGACCTGGAAGCCATGGAACTGGAATACTCCTTTGCTATTCTCGTGGACAGTATCGTCATCGCTATCCTGCTGTTCACCTCCGGTGGTCCCCAATC
>JALWRH010000064.1 GCA_026994195.1 Sedimenticola sp.
AGGTGTTCTGGTTGGAACGGGTGTACTTAGTCAGATTGTAGATGTCCACGCCGGATTCGCCGGCAATGGTTTCATCGTCATTCACCCGTACCACGATGCGGCTGGCATCCACGGACTCCACGGTGCCACCACGCTTGGCGACTACAGTAACGCCGGAGTCCACAGCCACGTTACGTTCGATACCGGTGCCCACCAGAGGCTTCTCGGCGCGCAGGGTGGGAACCGCCTGACGCTGCATGTTGGAGCCCATAAGTGCACGGTTGGCATCGTCGTGTTCCAGGAAGGGAATCAGGGCCGCCGCCACAGAGACGATCTGCTTGGGCGATACGTCCATGTACTCCACCTTGTCCGGAGTGAACAGAGCAAATTCATTCTGGTGACGGCAGGACACCAGTTCTTCGGTGAGCTTGCCGTTCTTGTCCAGATCCGCACTGGCCTGGGCGATAACGAAACGGCCCTCTTCGATGGCGGACAGGTAGTGGATTTCGTCCGTGGCTTTGCCATCCTTGACCAAACGGTAGGGAGTTTCCAGGAAGCCGTAACGGTTGGTCTTGGCATACACTGCCAGGGAATTGATCAGACCGATGTTCGGTCCTTCAGGCGTCTCGATGGGGCACACCCGTCCATAGTGAGTGGGATGCACGTCCCGCACCTCGAAGCCGGCCCGCTCCCGTGCCAGGCCACCAGGACCGAGAGCAGACACGCGGCGCTTGTGGGTGATCTCGGACAGGGGATTGTTCTGGTCCATGAACTGGGACAACTGGCTGGAACCGAAAAATTCCTTGATCGCCGCCGAAACCGGCTTGGCGTTGATCATTTCCTGAGGCATCAGGCCTTCGGACTCGGCCAGGGTCAGACGCTCCTTGACCGCGCGCTCCACACGTACCAGCCCCACACGGAACTGGTTCTCGGCCATCTCGCCCACGCAACGTACCCGGCGGTTGCCCAGGTGGTCAATGTCATCGGTGCTGCCTTTACCATCGCGGATGTCCACCAGGGTCTTGAGCACGTCCACGATATCGGAGCTGTCGGCGTATTCCTTCACCAATTCCTTGGAAGCCTCATCATCACGGCTGCCAAAATACTTGCCGTCATACAGAATCCCCAGGCCTTCGGTCTCTTCACGGCCCAGACGGCGGTTGAACTTCATGCGGCCCACAGCGGACAGATCATAGCGGTCAGCAGTGAAGAACAGGTTGTGGAACAGGTTCTGCGCAGCCTCCTTAGTAGGCGGCTCCCCGGGACGCATCATGCGGTAGATCTCCACTTGCGCTTCCAGGCGCGTGGAAGTGGGATCCAGACGCAGAGTTTCGGAAATATAAGGCCCATGATCCAGATCATTGGTAAACAGGGTCTTCAGCTCCTTGACACCCTTTTCCTTCAGGGCAGTGACCAGC
Source organism: Sedimenticola sp. (assembly GCA_026994195.1). GTDB lineage: Bacteria > Pseudomonadota > Gammaproteobacteria > Chromatiales > Chromatiaceae > Thiolapillus. The sequence goes on from JALWRH010000064.1 coordinate 1,398, forward strand.
TCTTCGGTGATTTCATCGTTGGCGGCCGCCAGCAGTTCACCGGTTTCGGGGTCCACGATGTCATGGGCCAGGGTCTTACCCACCAGGTACTCGGCAGGCACTTCGAGCTGACTGACACCTTCTTTTTCCATAGCGCGAATATGACGCGCAGTGATGCGCTTGCCGGCTTCCACGATGACTTTCCGGCCAGCCTTGATGTCGAAACTGGCCGTTTCACCCCGCAGGCGGACGGGCACCAGATCCAGCATGACCTTGCCGCCCTTCAGGGTAAAGGTGTCTGTTTCGAAGAAATAGTCAAGAATTTCCTGAGTGTTGTAACCCAGGGCGCGCAACAGTACGGTCGCCGGTATTTTACGGCGGCGGTCGATGCGCACGAATACCGCATCCTTGGGATCGAATTCGAAATCCAGCCAGGAACCGCGGTAGGGGATCACCCGGGCGGAAAACAACAGCTTGCCGGATGAATGGGTCTTGCCCTTGTCGTGATCGAAGAACACGCCGGGGGAACGGTGCAGCTGGGATACGATGACCCGCTCGGTTCCGTTGATGACGAAGGTGCCTGTATCTGTCATAAGCGGCAGTTCGCCCATGTAGATTTCCTGCTCCTTGACATCCTTGATACGCTTCACATTGGCGGGCGCATCACGGTCGTAAATGACCAGGCGCACCAGCACGCGCAAGGGCGCGGCATAAGTCACGCCGCGCAACTGGCACTCACGCACATCGAACATGGGCTCACCGAGGCGATAGCTCACATACTCGAGGGCTGCGCTGCCGTTGTGGCTGACGATGGGGAAAACCGAGCTGAATGCCGCATGCAGTCCCTGAGCGTCACGCTCATCAGGCTTCTTGTCCGCTTGCAGAAACTTGCGATAGGAATCGATCTGCGTGGCAAGAAGAAAAGGGATCTCAAGAACACTTCCGCGTTTTGCAAAATCCTTGCGGATGCGTTTTTTCTCTGTAAACGAATAGGCCATGCTTGCCTTCCCTCAGTGTAGTCCAGTCATTACCACCGGCTCAGCGCCGGCCGCCCTTGCAGGCTAAATCTTTCACAAACAGGAAAAGGCCGACGGCATTGGTGCCGCCAGCCATTTCCGGCTTAGCGTAAACGCCAGCCAAGATCAGTGTTACTTGATCTCGACAGATGCGCCAGCTTCTTCCAGCGTTTTCTTCGCTTCTTCAGCTTCTTCTTTGCTTACGCCTTCCTTCAGTACAGAAGGAGTGCCTTCTACCGCGTCTTTGGCTTCTTTCAGGCCCAGGCCGGTCAGACCGCGAACGGCCTTGATTACGCCTACCTTCTTGTCACCGAAACCGGTCAATACTACGTCAAACTCGGTTTGTTCTGCGGCGGCAGCGCCACCAGCATCACCACCGGCAGCGGGAGCAGCAGCAACAGCTGCGGCTGCGGTCACACCGAATTTTTCTTCCATTGCCTCGATCAACTCAACAACGTCCATTACGGACATGCTGGCGATTGCTTCGAGGATATCGTCTTTAGAAACTGCCATTTTCAGGGCTCCTACATATCTTCAAGTTAAAAGTGTGGGATGAGGAATCAGGCTGCGCCTGCTTCCTTTGCGTCGCGAATCGCTGCAACCGTGCGAACCAGCTTGCCAGGTACTTCGTTGAGCGTGGTCACCAGCTTCTGTACAGGCGCCAACATGGTGCCCATCAGCATACTGATTGCCTGCTCGTACGTAGGCATCTTCGCCAGAACACTGATTTCTGAGGGTTCGAGCAGTTTTCCATTGATGGAAACCATTCTTACCACCAGAGCATCATGCTCCTTGGCGAAATCATTGATCACACGTGCGGCAGCGCCCGGATCTTCCTGAGAGAAGGCCAGCATCAGCGGGCCGGTAAAGCCCTCCTGCATGCAGGCAAAATCCGTACCTTCCACAGCTCGCTTGGCCAAGGTGTTCTTAACCACACGAAGATAAACACCGGCACCACGCGCTTGTTTGCGCAGTTCAGTCAGATCTTCCACGGTCAGTCCACGGTACTCGGCGGCGATTGCGGAATACGCACTGCTCGCTACGTCAGCAACTTCGGCGACGATGGCTTTCTTTTGCTCAAGATTAAGTGCCAAAGTCGTCACCTCCCGACAACGATGAGGAACGGTCACCCGTTCTCGTTTACACCAGGAATGAAGTATTTCATTCCACCGTTTTCCGGTGCCCGTCATCAGGTCAGCCCTGATTTCGGAGCTCCGTCTGCGCAGGACAATTAAGCCTCAGCCGTTTCCGGCATCAAGACACCTGCGGTCTTTGACAGCAAACGGCCATACGACATGGCCGCCGCCCCAAAGCCTTTTGTGCAGCAATAAAACCCGCTGCAACATTCCGTCTACCGGATCACTCGCTCAGCGACGCCTGATCCAGTGTGATCCCCGGCCCCATGGTGGTGGAGACGGTGATCTTTTTCATGTATACACCCTTGGCCGTGCTGGGCTTGGCCTTTTTCAGATCTGCCAGCAGGGTTTCCAGGTTTTCCTTCAAACTGGCCGGCTCGAAACCAACTTTGCCAATGGAGGCATGGACGATGCCGTTCTTGTCCGTGCGATAGCGCACCTGGCCACCCTTGGCGTTCTTTACCGCCTGTGCGACATCAGGGGTTACCGTGCCTACCTTGGGGTTGGGCATGAGGCCGCGGGGACCGAGAATCTGCCCCAACTGACCCACAACACGCATGGCATCGGGACTGGCAATAACCACATCGAAATCCATATTGCCAGCCTTCACCTGTTCGGCCAGGTCTTCCATACCTACCACATCAGCACCTGCTTCCTTGGCAGCATCGGCGGCGGGACCCTGGGTGAATACAGCAACGCGCACTTCCTTGCCCGTGCCGTTTGGCAATACGGTGGAACCGCGCACGACCTGGTCGGATTTCCGCGGATCAACGCCAAGATTCACGGCCACATCAACAGATTCAGGAAACTTCACGCTGGAAACTTCCTTGAGCAGTGCAAAAGCCTCTTCGGCATCATACTGCTTACTGGTATCCACCTTTTCCTGGATGGCTTTCATCCGCTTGCTCAGCTTCGCCATTTACACACCCTCCGTATCAAGACCCATGCTGCGTGCGGTGCCTGCAATAGTGCGTACCGCGGCATCCATGTCAGCAGCAGTCAGATCAGGCTCTTTGGCCTTGGCGATTTCTTCGAGCTGCGCACGAGTGACTTTGCCCACTTTTTCGGTGTTGGGACGACCACTACCGGATTTGATGCCAGCCGCCTTCTTCAATAGGATGGACGCCGGAGGCGTTTTCATCACAAAAGTGAAAGAACGGTCAGAATAAACGGTGATCACTACAGGAACAGGCAAGCCCTTTTCCTGATTTTGAGTCTGGGCGTTGAACGCCTTGCAGAACTCCATAATATTCACACCGTGCTGACCCAGGGCTGGGCCCACCGGGGGACTGGGGTTAGCTTCCTGTGCAGGAACCTGAAGCTTGATATAGGCTTCGATCTTCTTTGCCATGATATACCTCTCTGTTGGGTGCAAACGCCCAGGACTTTCACCTG
>JALWRH010000065.1 GCA_026994195.1 Sedimenticola sp.
TTCTCAAGGGCATGAAACCTTCCACCCGCCAGCGCTTCGTGGGCATGACCTTTGATTTCCCTGCCCCGGAACTGGAAACAGAGATCATTCAGCGCGAAACCGGTGTAGAGGGAGAGATCGCCCAAACCCTGGTTAAGCTGGGCAATGCTCTGCGGGTACTCAAGGATCATGACCTGGAGGAAGCTGCCTCCACCCGCCTGCTGATCTATGCGGCGCGCCTGATCAAGAGCGGCATGGATACCAGCGATGCCTGCCTGGCAGCCATGGCGGAGCCCCTGACCGATGACCTGGAAACCCGGGACGCACTGATGGAAGTCATAAGAATAAGCCTGCCCTGAAGCAGCCGGTCTTTGCGATTAGAGTCATCTGGTCACGTCCTTGATGATGGAAAAAAAAGCATAGCCGTAGGTTGGACTTCAGTCCGACATTACTCCGTAGGGTCCGCTGTTGTCGGGCTGAAGCCCGACCTACGTTCATGGTGCAGGGCCACATCATACAGAGTAAAGTAAAATCAATAGCTTAAATCTTTAATGACAACAATCCACAAGGAGGAGCCACCATGGAACATTCAAACGACGATCCTTACAAGGGCCGCGCTATTGCTGCAGAATCCCTGTATCTGCTCAACCTGCTGTTTCCCATTATTCCCCTGTTTTTTCTGACCCTGCTGTATTTCCGCAGCCGCAGCATTCACAACGAGTACCTGCGATCCCACACTCTGCAGCCCTGGGGCGCCGCCCTGATCAGCACCGCCCTGTTCCTGATTATCAATCTGGTAGCATGGCTTGCCGGAGGGTATGCAGACATGGACACCATTGTGAGCATCCATTCCCTGGTGGCGCTGGAAGTCTATACCCTGCTGGTTATTCTGCCTTTCCTGGTGCCCGGCCTGTTCGCCCTGACCAAGGCCATGTCGGGCCAGGCCTGGCGCTATCCTCTTATCGGCCGGTTTCTGTGACCCGGTGGGGTGCCGGAAAAGCGGGAAAGATAAAGAACAAACGCCGCCTGCTGCAGGGGCTGTTCTTTATCCTCTTCCTCCTGGCTCCTCCTCTGAACATCCTGCGTTTCGATCTGTATGCCAACAGCCTGGTGCTGCTGGGTAAGAATATCGACCTGGGCTTCACCGGTTTCCAATACGGATTCACCCCCTCCTCGGAGGTTATTCTCAATCTGGTCTTCAAGGCCTTTCTGCCTCTGGCCGCCGCAGGCTTGCTGCTCATCTATACGGCCTGGCGCTGGGGACGCCTGTATTGCGGCTGGCTTTGCCCTCATTTCTCCATGGTGGAAGGCTTGAACCGACTGATGTTGCGCGCTACCGGCAAACCCAGCCTGTGGGAGAAACAGCCACAGCCAGCGCTGCAGCCCGATGGGACAGTTCTGAAACCCAATCCCTGGTACTGGATTCCTCTGATTTTCATTTCCGCTGTCACCGCCTTTACCTGGGCCGTGGCCACTATCACTTACGCAGTACCACCGGATGTAATCTACTACAACCTGCTGCATGGCCAGCTCAGCCGTCCCCAGTTCCTGTTCATCAGTGTTCTCACACTGGTGCTGTTCCTGGATTTTGTGTTTGCCCGCCATCTGTTCTGCCGTTTCGGCTGCTCCGTGGGCCTGATCCAGGGGCTGGCATGGATGGCGAATCCCCGGGCCATGACCATTGGCTTCAACCGCAACCGCGCCCGGGACTGTCAGGAATGCAACAATGCTTGCGACAACGTCTGCCCCATGCGCCTCAAACCCCGCACCCTCAAGCGCAAAATGTTTACCTGCACTCAGTGTGGCGAATGCATCGAGGCCTGCATCCAGGTGGAAGCGCCTAAGAACCGGGACAGCCTGTTAAAATGGGTAGACAAAGAATGCGCGGCGCACAAGACAACAGGAAGAGACCATGGCAAAGACTGTTTCTGATCTCCTGAAACTGGTGGAAATGGAAGAACAAGTAGGTATCTGGTGGCATGGATTCATCACCCGCCACAGTGAACAGTCCTACCCCGAAGCGGCTGTATCCCTGAATGACATACAACAGCTCCTGGGTATCTGGTTCCGTGCTCTGGGCGGCGATGGCGGCCTGGAAATCGCCACGGCGGATGCCACCAGTCACAATGCCCGGCGCAACCTGTTGCAGCGCATGGCCGGCACGAACAAAAAGGCGCAACTGGCCTGGCGGGATGAAAATGCCCTGCGCCTGCCCCTGCAGATCAGCATCTTTCCCCAGGCGTCCATGAACCGCGACCTCTACCTGTGGCTTGCCGCCCTGGCGGCCATGGAGGATGGCAACAGCGAGGCGCCCTGGTTCCTGCACAATCAGCACCTGTCACGCATGGCACTGGAGCGCTACCCGGGTCTCAGAGACAAATACCTGAATCTGGTGGAGGCCCATTTGCAGCAGCGACGCCTGGGACGCTGGCCGGAAGACGAGATCGCTCAGGAACAGGCCATACGCCGGGCCCTTATCGAACCCGGCAGCATGGACAGCCTGCCGGCCGCCCGGCGCATGCCCCTGCCTGTTCCCCTTTGGCTGCATCCCAATCCCCCACGCCCCACGCTCATGGCCGCGGCAGACCCGCCCGAGGATTCCGGAGCCAGTGGCGGTAAGCCCAGGGAACTCGAAGAAGTGGCGCGCAAACAGACAGAAAAGGCTGAGACCCAGGACAGTGATCGCGGGTTGATTACCGTGCGCATGGAAAATCTTTTCTCCTGGGGAGAACATGTCAATGTGGACCGGGGCACAGAAGACGAGGACAACGACGAACGCGCCGATGAAGTCGCCCGGGATCTGGACAAGATCAGCGTCACGCGCAATGGCAAGGCCGCCAAGACCCGGATCAAGTTCGACCTGGACCTTCCCGCGGAAGCCGAGGACGACGAGATCATCAGCGACCACATCATGCTCCCGGAATGGGATTGGAAGAAACGCCAGCTCATTCCGGATCACTGCCGGGTAGTGGAACTGGTGTCGGCTGATGCCCCGGCCATTGCCCTGCCCGAACGGCTCAACCGCACCGCCGCCAAACTGCGCAGCCAGTTCCAGGCCTTGGCGCCCGCGCGGGTCTGGCACCGGGCCCGTCCCGATGGTGAGGAAGTGGACCTGGACGCCTACCTGCGATTCCGCACCGACCGGGCCAGTGGCTGCAACGTAGCGGCGGACAATCTCTACCGGCAGATGAATGCCGGCGCCCGGGATTTGGCCTGCCTGCTGCTGGCCGACCTGTCCCTGTCCACGGATACCTGGGTGAACGATCAGTCCCGGGTGCTGGATGTCATCCAGGACAGCCTCTACCTGTTTGCCGAAAGCCTGGCTGCCACCGGAGATCAGTTCGGCATCTACGGGTTTTCCTCACGCAAGCGCGACCCTATCCGCATCCATACCATCAAGACCTTCGAGGAGCGCTACGATGGCCGCATCCGCGGCCGCATCAGTACCCTGGCACCAGGCTATTATACCCGGCTGGGAGCGGGAATCCGCTATGCGGCAGAGCGTCTCAAGGTCCAGGGCGCGGGCCGGCGTCTGCTGCTGATTCTCACGGACGGCAAACCCAATGACCTGGACCAGTATGAAGGCCGCTATGGCATCGAGGACACCCGTCATGCCATCCAGACCGTGCGCAGCCTGGGCTTTCATCCCTTCTGCGTCACCATTGATGAGAAAGGAAATGACTATCTGCCCCATTTATTCGGATCCAGCGGCTACGTGGTGATCCGCGACCCTATGGAACTGCCGGGGCAACTACCTTTGCTCTATGCCCGGCTGACAGCCCAGGGACACTGAAAAACGACTCCGTTTGACCCGCATCAATCGCGACCGTCCCAGCGCTTTACTCCCGCCGCCAAAGTGCTAGGGTGGATATTAACGGCACTTTCATCACGAGGTACAGTGGCCATGAATATGAAAACCCTGGTATCCACAGCACTCCTTCTGGGAGTCGCTGTTCAAGGCAGCGTGTTTGCTGCTTCAAGCAAAGAAGAAGCCATCAAGAAGGGATACGAACACTACAAGATCTTCTGCATCAACTGTCACGGCAAGAATGCGGACGGAAAGGGGCCTCTGGCGGCTTCCTTGAAAATCACTCCCGCCGACCTGACCCTCCTGAAGCAGTCTGATCCGGATACCTGTATCGCAGAGCGTGTGCTCAAGGCCGTGTCCGGCGTACATGACAATATGCAGACCAAGGCCAATATGCCTACCTTCAGCGGCAATCTGGAAAGCATCACCATTTACGAACTGACCCAGTTTCTGAAAGCGATACAGAAAGACTGAGCCGGTTTCAGGGCAGGTGGCGCTTGAGCCTCACAGGCCGGGCGTTGGCCGGGTCATCCGGCCAATGGTGCTTGGGATAGCGGCCGCGCATCTCTTTCTTCACTTGTTCCCAAGCGCCTGACCAGAAGGCGGCCAGATCCGCAGTCACCTGCAGCGGTCTGCCTGCCGGGGACAGCAGGTGCAGCACCAGGGGCTGGCGGTCGTGGAACACGGCTGGGTTCTCCTGCATGCCGAACATGAGCTGCAGGGGCGCAGCCAGCACCGGTGGCGAGCTTCGATAGTCGATGCCTGCAGTACTGCCATCAGCCAGCTTCCAGCGCCGGGGCAGCAGCTGGTCCAGCTTCTGCCCCTGTTCCCAACTCATAAGGCCTTGGAGCACGGCCTGCAAATCGATACGCCGCAATTCACGAAACGAACGCAGGCCGGCCACCCAGGGTTCCAGCCAATCCGCCAGATTCTCCAGCAACCAGGCATCGTCCACCCGGGGCCATGCACCCTGCTCATCCAGGGAACGGGCCAGTTCCATGCGCGCCTGGAGCTGGCGAGCCTCTTCAGACCAATTCAGGGCTTCCAGCCCCCGGTCAGACAGCGCGTTCAGCAAGCAGGCACTGACGGCTGCCTCATCATCCGCAGGTACTTCCACGGCATTGAGTTCCATCGCCCCCAGGGAGAGAATCCGCCGAACCCGCACCCGTTCTGCTGCAGCATCCCAGGCCAGCTCCTGGCGTTCCCGCAGATGCTGGGCATGCACGTCCCGCAGTTCTGCCTCGTCCAGAGCCAGAGCCAGCCAGATGCGCCCCTCCCGGCTGCCGGCATCCATCTCTGCCACGGCCAGATACTCCTCCACCACCAGGCCATCGTCAGGGGGCAGGATCCCTCCCTTGCCGGACACCATGAGGTAACGGCCATGCCGCCCAGGACGTCGCCGGGAAACACGCTCTGGATAGGCCAGGGACAACAGCGCGGCAGGAGACAGGTGCGTCTGCGGCACAGGCAGATCCCGGCATTGGCGTCGCAAGCGTTCACTGAGCTTGAGAATCCTGCGGCAGGCTCCTTGATCCCACTGGGAAGACAGTCTGCCGCCAGCCTGCAGATTTTCCAGGGCTTGCAGACGCAGGCCCAGATCCACCGGACGGCCCTCACCGGCCCGGAAACGCCAGGGATCGCGTTCTGACAGCAAGGCGGCAAGATTCGCCGCCTGCTGACTGCCCCCGCCACACACGAGCAGATGCCCCAGGCGTGGATGCAAACCCAGGCGCGCCAGGCGACGACCATGGGTGGTAATGGCGCCTGCCTCATCCAGGGCATCGAGAAGTTGCAGCAGTTCCACTGCCTGATCCCAGGCACCCTCAGGTGGCGCATCCAGCCAGGCCAGGTCGGAGGCCTGCCCCACACCCCACAGGGCCAGTTCCAGAACCAGTGGCGCCAGATCCGCCTGCAGGATCTCCGCAGGACGCTGGGCTGGCCGGCTGCGAAAATCCCCTTCCGTATAGGCGCGGTAACAGCTGCCCGGTCCCAGGCGACCAGCCCGGCCGGCCCGCTGAATGGCCGAAGCCTGAGACACTGGCAGCACTTTCAGGCGGCTCAGCCCACTGTCAGGATCAAACACGGGCTTGCGGCTCAGGCCACTGTCTACCACGACCCGGATGCCCTCGATGGTCAGACTGGTTTCTGCAACATCCGTGGCCAGCACCACCCGGCGGGCATGACCGGGGGCCGGTCGCAGCACCCGGTTCTGCGCCACGGCATCCATTTCACCATGCAGTTGCAGAATTTCCGCGCCCAGCCCAGCGACTTCCAGACTGGCCTGCAGCCGGTTCATTTCCCCTTTACCCGGCAGAAAGACCAGGATATCTCCCTCCTGCTCCTGCAAGGCATTTTTCACCAGTCTGGTGGTAACCGGAAGCACCTCCTGTCCTGCTGGCCGGTCCAGGTGACGAACATCCACAGGGAACAGCCCGCCATCGGACACTATGGCCTTTCCACCAAGGAGTTGGGCTACGGCGGCTTCTTCCAATGTGGCGGACATGACCAGCAGACGCAGATCCTCACGCAGGGAAGCCCCCACATCCAGGCACAGGGCCAGGGCAAGATCGGCCTGCAAGGAACGCTCATGGAACTCATCGAAAATCACCAGACCTACACCGGAAAGTTCGGGATCCTCCTGCAAACGCCTCACCAGCAAACCTTCGGTCAACACTTCGATGCGGGTCTTGCTGCCGATGCGCTTTTCCATACGCACCTGGTATCCCACTGTCTGTCCGGTGTTCTCCTGCAGCAGATCCGACATGAAAGCAGCCGCCATGCGTGCCGCGGGCCGGCGCGGTTCGAGCATGATGATTTTCTTTCCCTCCAGCCAGGGCTCATCCAGCAGAGCCAGGGGGACCCGGGTGGTCTTGCCGGACCCCGGCGGCGAACTCAGCACGGCATGCCCTGAAACAAGCGCCTTGCGCAACTGCGGCAGGATCTTTTCCACGGGAAGCATCATGGCTGGGGATGATACCACCAGGAAACCTTTCTAAATGTCTTTCCCCGCCGGGTTAGTCAGTATTTCCTTCACTACATCCACGACATGCTCTGGTGGAAAGCCGTAGGGTACGATGGCAAAGAGTTTTCCGTTTGGATCGATGACATACAGGTTGGCGGTATGATCCATAGCATAACCACCACCAGGATTCGGATGCTTGCTGTAGCTTACCTGATACTGTTTGGCGACTGTTTCTATCTCTGATGGAGAGCCAGTCAGCCCAATAAGCGACTCATCGAAATAACGTACATATTCTGCCAGAACCTTGGGGCTGTCACGCCCGGGATCCACACTGACAAATACCCCCTGCACCTTTGCCGCATCGGCTTTAAGCAACTTCAACACTCTGGATATTCCGGCAAGCTCGGTGGGACATACGTCGGGGCATGAGGTATATCCAAAGAACAGCAATACCACCTTGCCCCGCAGCTGTTGCAATTGAAAGGGCTTCCCATGCTGATCAGTCAGACTGAAATCGCCCCCTGTAGCGGCATGAGCAGGGACGAGAAACAGCAACAGCCCGAGAAGGCAGATAACGCCTTTTGTTTGCATTCAGCGTACCTCCACTTCTGTACCCCGTACCCAGTCAGGGTCACCTTTTTTCAAGTCACCGACCGGCGCAGCAAAAGCATCTGCCACCAACTGATCCACATTGTCACCTGTCAATGATTGCAAAAACGCCACAAGGTCCTGTTTTTCCTGCGCGCTAAGGTGCAGGGGTTTGATCAAAGGATCCAAGCCTTCATTGGGCACCCCGCCCTGATCATAAAAATCAACCACTTCCTGCAGGGTGCTGAGTGACCCATTGTGCATATAGGGCGCTGTCAACGCGATATTGCGCAGTCCGGGGGTTTTATACTTCCAGCGATCATGAGGATTCTGGGTGATCTCATAACGGCCAAGATCCTTGGGGGGTGCAGCGCCCACCTGGTCAATGACAGAGCGATCCACATCTATGCTCACTCCGGGAGCGACAAAGATGCGTTCCTTCTCCGGACGAATGCCCATGGATTCCCGGTAGCCGATGCCCGTATTATGCAGCCCGTTGTCCATGAACAGGGCGTATCGTTCATTGATCAGGTGACAGGCGACACAGTTTCCCTTGCCGGTAAAGATTCTGAAGCCGCGCTGCGCAGCCGCAGAGAGCGCCGCCGGATCGTTGCCGTAGTACCAGACATCGAAAGCAGATGCTCCCGAGACCAAAGTGCGCTCATAGCTGGCCAACGCCATGCCCAGCGTTTCCATGGATACGTGCCGCCCATTGAAAGCGGCTTCGAAGCGCCCATCATATTCAGCGATATGCCGTATCTTGTTCAACACATAGCCCACTGAAGGGTTGCCCATCTCACTGGCGGCCAACAAGGGCCCCCAGATCTGCTGCTCCAGAGTATCCTCCCGCCCATCATGGAACAGCAGTTTTGCATATGCGGCATTATAAATGGTAGGCGAGTTGCGCCGCACCGTACGCCCTTCAATACCCACGGCCATCGCCAGTTCATTGCTGCTGAAGCCCTGCTCGGGTATATGACACATGGCACAGGAAATGGTGTTGTTGAGTGACAGCCGGCGGTCAAAGAACAGCTTGCGTCCCAATTGTACTTTCTTTTCCTTTACAGGATTGTCCGCAGGGACCGGAACCTTTGGAAGTCCCAGGGGCGGCTTCACGACATAGGCCATCAGATCGGCTGCCTTGCCCCGGCGAGAATCCAGCGCCAAAGAGTGGGTCTGGTACGCCAGCTGTTCATAGCCATGTTTGTCATCCCCCGGACCGGAAAAGACAGCGGATTGCTTCTGACGGCCTTGCCCGGCAAGCGCCATCTCTGCCGCCCTATTCTGCTGCAGGAGCGTACGCACATCATTGAGCAACAGATCCTTGTGAAGAAAGGCAACGCTGTAGATATTGCGAATCTGCTTTTGCGGATCGATCAGGAACACCCGCAGTACATGAGAGTAGGCTCCGCTGTACTTGCCGTCATCAGTTAATTGACGCTGTACCTCCTGATGATAGTCCCGGAGAATCGGCCGTAGTTTTTCCTCAGATTCCGTGGTGACGAACTGCCATTCACCCGCCCTTCCCGCATAACGAAAATTGTTGGCGTAGAGCTTCATGACCTCGGGTGTATCCACTTCCGGATCAAAGCTCAGGCTGATCAGCTTCAGATGTCTGGCCAGCTCCGGATCATGCTTCATTTGCGCCTTGATACTGTAAAAGACATGTGACGTAAGAGGACAGCCATTGACATCGCTGCAGCTGCTATAAATAAACGCAAGCAATACATACTGCTTGCCAAACAAATCGTAGAGGCGTCTTACCCTGCCGGTTGTATCCAGCACCTTCCCATCGCCGGCCTTGCCCAAAGCAGGAAGTTGATAGCTGCCGACTTCGGGAAGTGCATATTCCAGTGGGCCATAACCGGGAGCAACAGGAGAATCCGCCGCTTCAGAGGGGAGCGTTACCGCGCTCAACAGGAACATAAGAAAAGTAACGGGCAGAAACGACATCACTCACCCTCGATGGAAGCCACGCACATAAGCCAATCAAAACACTCCGTCAGACTGCACTGACGGAGTGCAGAAATCCCTTGTTCAGGGAGTTGGCGAACTGGCCGCCAGTGTTGCTGTAGCCGCATTCTGCAACATTGGCTTGACAGCACTATACAAGGAATAGGCACCGAAACGCATCTGATGCGCACGCCCGAGTTTTTCTTTGTTGAAATCGATAGAGAACTGTTCTACCAGTTTTTCACCATCCCAGACATAGCTCTTGAAAAACTGCTCGTTGTCTTTGCCTTTCTTGTCCCAGTTGGCCAACAAAGATGACGTGTAATAGATACGTTTGCCATCCCAGCTTGATGAAGCCATGTTCACCTGGCGCCCGATCACCTTTTCATACGTCTGTTTTGGATGGTGGGGATCCGTCATGTCGAACAGACGGGTTTTGCCGTCCATAAAAGTATTGACCCACAACCGGCTATCATCTGCACTGATAGAAATATCCACCGGCAAGGGAATCTTGGAAGGATCACCAATATCGGCAACCGCTTCGGCCTGCCACTCTCCTTTGTCATCCTCGTAGATGAGCCAGATCTTGGAAGTCAGTGCCGTGGTGGTCACGCACCAGTTGTGATCGGGCTGCCAGGCACAACGAATCTCCAGTGGAGCACCAGGCACATCGAATACCTTCTTGGGCTTCTTGGCATGCAGATCCCATAGCACCACTGTGTTGCCAAAGCGCTTCATGGCTTCCTTGTCCTGCAGCATTTTCCCAAAGTCCATCATGTAGTTCGACCACCCGGTAAATGAGGACGTCAGCATCACATTCTTACGTGGTAACACCCGCACATCATAGTTGTAACCATCGGCATACTTACCTGTCTTTTTTGCACCTTGAAGATTCTGGTCAGTGGGCATCCAATGTGTAGCCACATACTTGCCTTCATTCGTATACTCGACCAGGGCGCTGCGGCCACCATGATCCTTGTTGTTGGATAAGCCGGTGATCATTATTCTCCCTGGCAAGGCATAGGTGGTATGTGGCCCGACCACACCACCACTTTTGTCCACAAAATCTGTAATGACCTTGTGCAGACGCGGCTTTCCCGGGTTGCTGGCGACATCAAACAAGAAGAGTTTGCTGGTATCCAGACCACCCGCCCAAAGATATTTCCGGTCGTCGGTAAAACCGGAATGATGCGCTTCATTGCGTCCACCAACAGATATTGTGCTTACGATCTTGCCGTAGTTTTCAGAATTGGGATTGACATCGACAGTAACCAGCTTGTCTTGTCCGTCCCCCAGCCCTTCCACACCCAGCGTCCAGATATACACGAAGTCTTCCTGTCCAGTTATCTTGGCCATATAAGGGGACTGGCAGGTTTCATCGGCCTGCGCCATCAGCGGGGCGGCACACAGCAAGGCTGTAGCCATCGCCGAGCACAACATCCTCGGCAGTATTTTTTTCTCTTGCACTTTCATTGAATCCTCCTGAGGTTCGGGCTTGTTCGCGATAAATGCGAGTATCTGGCGCCCAATTTGTTTGGATACCCATATTGTTGTAGTTTTAGAAAAAAAGTAGAACGAATATTCATTCTTGTCAAGATTCTTACTATAATGCGGCCAGTCACGCAGACAGTCTGTACAGGCATATTCGCTCTTGTCGTCCCCGGCAAGCTGTGGGGACAATTTCAGATAAGATATTTATCTAACTGATTTAACTTACATTAACCCAGCAACCAATGCCAGATATAGGGGACAAAACACCATGGTCACACCTCAGTAGCGGAGGGACAACAAAGACATGCCCTACCTGAACAAAACCGCACCCACGCCGGAACCGGTGGACTGCCGTATCCTGACAGCTGCCCTGGATCTTTTCGTAAACCACGGCTTTCACAATGTGTCCGTACACGACGTGCAGAAGCAGGCCAATGTCAGTATTGGTTCCATCTACAATCATTTTGGCGGGAAGGAGGGAATTGCCCGGGCCCTCTACAAGCATCTGCTCAAAGAATTTGAGGAAATGATTGAAGCCATCATTGCCGAAAATCCCAGCAGCCGGGAATGCTGCAACAGGATCATTGCCAAGCTGTTTGAATACACTGAGACACGAGCAAATATCATTGCCTACATGCTTCATGCCAAGCACCGGGAATTCCTTCCCGATGAGCCGCCCCTGTGCAGTTCCACCCCTTTTACCGCCATGAGAAACGTGGTGCAGAAAGGCATAGATCGCGGGGAAATTCGTCAGGGTGATCCCTGGATAATGACTGCCAGCATCTTTGGGGGAGCCATTCGTATGATTCACTTGCGCCTGGATGGCATTATCGACACACCCTTGCCCGAGTATCACGAAGATCTGATAGAAGGTATCTGGCACGGCATGGAATCCGGCTAGTAGCATTCTCCCGCTTGCTGGGCAGGAAGTGGCACCCTGCTCATCTCCGCCAAGGAGGATATTGAAAAAGTTCCTCCATGGCTTCTTCAACCACCGGGTGGATAATCTTACCGTCACAAATTTGTACTCTGACGTCCCTGTGACCAACACCCGGCGCCATACAGGATATTCCCGCCTTGACCTGGGTCTATGCCCCACCCCCTTACTGTTGATAGAATTTGCGCCTTTGAACGTCTTGGAATCACGCATTTTGTTCCTTCGCCCAAAGGGTCAGCAATGGAGGTGCCGCCGAAATCCTTTCCGCTTTCTCAGCGGCATGGTATTGCTGTTGCTCCTGGTTCAGGGATGTGAACAGCCTCCCCTGGCCAAAAGACTGCAAGAAAGAGGGAAGTTGAAGGTAGCTACGGTAGCCGGTCCTCTGAGCTGCTACCTGGGTGAGAAAGGTCCTGCCGGCCTTGAATACGAGCTTGTCCGAAGGTTTGCCCATGAACTGGGACTGACACCCCGATTCAGGGTTTATCCCAATCGTAAGGCTGCCATGACAGCCGTACAGACAGGCGAAGAGGATATGGCTGCCGGTTTCATCATTCCCCGTAGTACGGATGAACACCACTACTATTTGTCCAACGCCCTGGTGCAGACCCTGCCCAGCTTTGCGCATTCCATGGGACAATCCCGTTTTGATCCTCGTACGATGCAGGCAACCCCGGTGGTGACGCCTCAAGACAGTTATGCCCAAGAACTGCTCACCCACGAACAGCTCACCGCCTACCCCCTGGAGGGCGCTGCCGAGGAATCCATTCTGGCATTGGTAAACCTGGGTATATTCGACTATTCCCTGACCAGTGTGGTTCAGCTCAAGGCCCATGCCAACCTGTTGCCCCGGCTGGTGCCTGGCAATACGCTGGAAAAACCCATAGGCGCCAGCTGGCTGTTTGCCCGGTTCTATGACAGCAGTCTGCGTGATCGCGCCAATCATTTCCTGAAACACCAGGAAGAGAATGGCTTTCTCCAGCACTTGCGCGACAAGTACATAGAAAAAGTTCCGGCTTATGATTACGTCACACGCAGGGATTTCTGGAAACACGTCCTGGATCGTCTTCCCAAATACAAGGATTTGTTCAAACAAGCCGGCAAGGAAACGGGGATAGACTGGCGCCTGTTGGCAGCCATTGGTTACCAGGAATCTCACTGGAATGAAAAGGCGAAGTCACCCACCGGGGTGCGCGGCATCATGATGCTCACCCAGGATACCGCCCGGCAACAGAAAATCAGCAACCGCATGGACCCCAAACAGAGCATTCTTGGCGGCGCCCGGCACCTGCTATGGATGGAAGCGCGGGTACCGGATCACATCCAGGGTGAAGACCTGTTGTGGTTCACCCTGGCCAGCTACAACATTGGCTATGGCCACGTTGAAGATGCCCGGGTGCTTACCCAGCGCCAGGGCGGGAACCCGGACAAATGGGAAGACGTACGACGGAAATTGCCCCTCCTAAGCCAGAGAAAATACTACAGTACGCTCAAACATGGCCATGCCCGGGGCGGTGAGCCCGTCGCCTACGTGGAGAACATTCGCTACTACTACCGGCTGCTGGTTTACTGGGACAACGCCGAAAGGGGGCTGGACTGCACCAGCGAAACGCCTCAGCGGCGCCTGGCTCTGAAAAACTGACGTAACAATTCCGCACTCTCTTCCGCAAGCAATCCCCCCTCAGCTTCCGTCACATGGTTGAAACGCTGATCTGAGGGCAGTAAATCGAAAACGCTGCCCGCCGCGCCACTGCGGGGATCTGGAGCGCCAAAGATCACCTTGCCCACCCGTGCATGAACAATGGCCCCGGCGCACATGGGACAGGGTTCCAGAGTGACATACAAGGTGGTGTCCGTGAGCCGGTAGTTTTGCAGGCGTTGTCCGGCATCACGCAGGGCCATGATCTCGGCATGGGCGCTTGGATCATGCTGGCCGATGGGCTGGTTCCAGCCCTCACCCACAACCTCATTCCCAAGTACGAGCACAGCCCCCACGGGAACTTCCCCCTGAGATTCTGCCATGCGGGCCAGATACAGAGCGCGTTGCATAAAATTGTTGTCCAGCTTCATGCCTCCGGCAGCTTCTCTTTGCCATACATTTGGCGTCCTGTCCCACAACCCCATGGAAGCTTTCCCATGGCCGGTCACCAACAAAATCATTGCTATTTCAAATGAGAAACATAACTGGCGACAGCTTTGATCTGTTCCATGTTCAGGCGCAAGCTTACTGCAGTCATCCAGGGATTCTCACGCCTTCCATTGCGTTCACGAAAACCCTTCAGTATTTTAACCACATAGTCCGCACGTTGCCCTGCAAGACGTGCATAACCTTTGTTGCCTTTACCATCTACACCATGGCACTTGATGCAGTGCTCGCTAAACACCGATTTTCCTTCAGGGATCAAGTTCTTGTCGCCATCATCAGAAAAAACCGGCGGCATGGTCGCATATTTAACGGCAATGTCCACGATATCATCATTTGAAAAACCTTTGGCCAATCCAGTCATCCAGCCATCGTAGCGCGTCCCGGCCCTAAACCGGATCAGCTGATCAACCAGATAGTCCATGTTCTGTGCCGCCAGATTGGGAACCCCAGGCTGTACCGACTTACCGTCCTCTCCATGACAGGTCTTACACAACACCGTTCTATGACGAATCCTTTCCTTGAGTGAAGCAGCTTTTTCAGGGCTACTCTGAAATTCCTTAATACGCTCCACCAGTTGCGCTTTGGTCTTGTCATCCAGGTGAACCCCAAAGTATTCAGAAACATCAGCCTGTACATTGCCCCATAGCAGGGCTACTCCTGCCACAGATGCTAGAAAACAATACATCTGAATCATGTGCCGTTTCTTCATAAAACTAAGGTATGCCCAATGTGGGTATTTGAGGAACAAAAAAACGGCGTATTTCATTGATTGCCTGTTACAAGCCATCAAAACAACCAAAGAGGATGCGCCACGGAGAGCAAGCATAACGTGATTGAGCTGCCTGGTCGAGAGGCTGGTTGAGCCATTGAGAACCGGCGCAGAACGTCTTATACGCTAATCGGTGGAAGCGCACTGTTCTGGTTGTATCTAAATGGTATTTCCAATAGAGATGCCTGCTTATGATCACGTTGGGCCTCGATCTCACCACGAAGCTCTGGTGCTTGTACGGGCTTGTGTATGTATGACCACGGCGTCATGCATGCTTCTGGTTTGCGTGAGCCAAGTACTATATAGGATTGTCGAAGACAACTTCTTTCTTGGAATATCGCGGGGCATGGACATCCACATCGCCCCCACCTATGATAGTGGCAATGCCTGGATCGGCGCCCTCCGACACATAGCCCGTGAAGGCGGCTGTTGGATGCTTGGTGCTGGCGTGGCATTGCGCAACCGGGATTTACCCGACGACTTCCCCGAGCGCGGGCGGCTCTATCCACCGAAAGAGAACTGGATCAATCCCGGCGACTCGATGGTGATTGCACCCGGCGGCGACATCCAGGCCGGACTACTGAACCGGGAGCAATCCATTCTGTATACGAATCTGGCCCCCGCCGCATCCGCGCCGCGGCCATCCAGATGGTGCCTCGCCTTGGAGACGTAGCCTCCAACCTCATCCAGGTAGAGCATCTGATCGATGAGGCCATCCGCCGTGGCGCGCAATGGATTGTCCTTCCCGAGATGTTTAGCAGCGCCATGGCTTTTCACGATGATGTGCTCCGTGCCATCCGCCCCCTGGATGGCGCACCAGCCCGACTGATGTGCGAAAAGGCACGGCGTCACCAGGTGTGCATTGGAGGCTCCTCTCTCGCCCGAGACGCCGGTCGAGTGTTCAACCGTTTTCTGCTCTATCTGCCGGACGGTTCACACTATCACCACGACAAGGATCAGCCGACCTACTGGGAAGCGTACTACTACGAGGACGGTCAAGACGACGGTGTACTGCACACTCCGGAAACCGAAGTCGGCGTGGCCCTGTGCTGGGAGATGATCCGTACCCGCACTGCTCGCCGCATGCTTGGCCGGGTACGCCTCCTGCTGGCGGGTTCAACCTGGTGGACGCTTCCCGACAGCGCCCTATCGGCAGGCCAACCGAAAGATGGTTGAGGGAGCGCCCTCGCGCCTGGCACGCCTGCTTAGCGTACCTGTAGTCCATGCCGCCCACACTGGTACCTTCAGCGGCTTCGACAGCTCCGAGCTACCTGATGTGGCCTACCATTCCTTCTACCTTGGCGGCATCCGGATCTGAGATTACAAAGGAGCCACAATAGCCCAATGCGACCCACAACAGGGACCGGTAGTTATCCTGGCGGACCTGGAACTACCTGCAACTCCCAGACCTTCCGCGCCAATACCCAATCGTTTCTGGCTACCGGAACAAATGCCTTTGGAATGGAAGACAGCCTGGACCCGCTGGCTAACGCACGGGCGCGACCATTACCAACGTGTAACCCTGCCCTACCTCGAAACCGGCCAGATCGCCGAATATCTTCCTCCTTATCTTAGGGACTGAAGGCTAGGTGGGGCCACCCACTACCAACCGTGATTGGAAATCGGTGTGTAGCAAATCCATCTGCTCAGAACCCTTTCCCTACCTGAACAGCCCTGGGGTCGACGTAATATTGTCGATTTTGTCGATTACCTTGTATTTCTCCAACAGAGTCAGTCTGTCACATGCCGAGCCGTTTACAAATTTACTAGGATCATTGATAAGGTCATCTGTAATAGTGTCGAGTCGATCCAGCAATGCGTTCGCGGCTTTGGTTAGAGATAATTCAGCAGGTGATGGGCCTTTTGCCTTACTCTTGTCCAACACATAATCTACGCCGCTACTAATTCCCTTATTAAACAGACCACCTACTTTACCCGCCCCATACTTATCCAGCACACTAGCCCGTTTTTTAGCAAAAGAAATCTTTGGTTTGATGAAATCTTTTAGGAAAGACTCAAGATTACGACCAATAGTAGTCTTGATCTTGTTCAGCCCCATGGAAATCATGGAACGCCCTACTTCAATCATGTGAATACCGGTATTGGCAAGTCTAGGATAACTCAACATTTTAAGACCAAGCTCTACACTTACCTGTCCTGGCCTGATGGTACACTCAGCAATCTTAGAAGTAGATATATAGGTTTTTCCAAGCATCTTGTAATATCCCTTCATATCCGCCTGAATACCCAAGGAAATGGTCAATTCGCCTATAGTTGCCACGGCAAACCGCCCATTTGGGTCTGAAAAATTGACAGGATCATTGTTCGCATACATAAACCTGTGCAATGTCACGGGATCCTGGTCTATACCATCAAAGGCATCCATGGACAAGAAATTGCCAGTGTCAGGATCATAATAGCGCGCTCTCAAATACTGCATCCCAGTTTCCTGATCCGTCTGTTCTCCAGAATACAGGTATCTGGGAATGTTGGCGACGGAGGGGAACAGCTGAACACCATAAGCGGTATAGTCCAGACGATCTGCAATAGTAGCAGTATCATTTGTGGTGAAACGCGTACTGCCGTGCGCGTCATAATGGTATATCTTATTTGATCCAGTGAGTGCATTATTCTCCAGTTCAAGATCCCGCCCATACACATATTCTGTCTTCAAAATACGGGCGCTATCATAGACACGTACTACCTGTGAAAAACCGCTAACATTGTTAGGATCCACAACATAGTTTTCTGTTTCACCGTTTACCGTTTTGCGAATACGCTCACCACTTGCATCATAAGCAAACTCCGTGCTCTTGCTATCTTCGCTCACTCCTACCAGATGATTCCGCAGATCCCACTGATATCGCGTAACCGACCCACCAATCTGCCTTGTCACTCTGGAACCATTAGCATTATATTGATAAGAGTCTCCACTGCTCGACGTTAATAACCTGTCATTGTCATCATAGCTGAACGTCACGACCAAGCCGTCACGCGTATAGCTGATACGGTTTCCAACAGCATCATAGGCATAGGAGGCACTATAGGCATTTCGACCGGTACGCTGTGCTGACACCAGACGACCAACATTATCATATTCAAAAGTCTCGGTAGATCCGTCTAGCTCGAGCACGCCAGTAAGAAATCCTCTTGGGTCATAATCATAGGCAAAACTTTCAATCAATATATTTGCAGCATCATAATATTGCACCTGTACAGGAAGGTTGCGTTC
>JALWRH010000066.1:0-35535 GCA_026994195.1 Sedimenticola sp.
GGGCGGTATCGAGGATGAAGTGATCACCCTCTTCCAGAAGGACAGGGCCATCCTTGAAAGAACCGATGCGGATCTTGGGTCCCTGCAGATCCACCAGCACGCCCACCTGGCGGCCAGAAGCCCGGCAGCGGTTGCGAATGCGCTCGGCCCTTTCAGCATGCTCGGCATGGGAACCATGGGACAGGTTCAGACGAACGACATCCACACCAGCCGCTATGACTTCATCCAGAACCTTGAGATCATCGGTGGCGGGACCCAGTGTGGCGACAATTTTCGTGCGTCTTGGCATAGGTTTCTCGGTTGTTCAGGCTGTTGGATCAGGACTTGGCGCGTTCTTCGAGCATGGCAACGGCAGGCAGTTTCTTGCCTTCCAGGAATTCCAGGAAAGCGCCACCGCCAGTGGAAATATAGGATATACGATCCGCGATGCCGTATTTGTCCACAGCAGCCAGGGTATCTCCGCCGCCGGCAATGGAAAATGCACTGGATTCGGCAATGGCCAGCCCCAGGGTCTTGGTGCCTTCACCAAACTGATCGAATTCGAACACGCCTACGGGGCCGTTCCAGACGATGGTGCCAGCAGCCTTCATCATCTCGCCAAAGCGCGCCGCGGTTTCGGGACCGATATCGAAGATCATGTCATCATCGTCCACATCGTCCACCTTCTTGACAGTGGCTTCAGCGCTTTCGGAAAACTCCTTGCCCACGACCACATCGGTGGGAACGGGAATCTCCCCGCCCTTGGCCTTGGCGGCCTCCATGAGGCGCTTGGCTTCCTCCACCAGGTCCTCTTCATACAGGGACTTCCCCACATTGTGGCCTGCTGCCGCAATAAAGGTATTGGCGATACCGCCCCCCGGGATGAGCTGATCCACAACCTTGGACAGGCTTTCCAGCACGGTCAGTTTGGTGGATACTTTGGAGCCACCCACAATGGCCGCCATGGGGCGATCGGGGTTGTCCAGGGCCTTGCCCAGAGCTTCCAGTTCGCCGGCCAGAAGGGGACCGGCACAGGCCACGGGGGCAAATTTGCCCGCGCCATGGGTGGAGGCCTGGGCGCGGTGGGCGGTACCGAAGGCATCCATCACGTAGATGTCGCACAGGGAAGCGTATTTCTTGGACAGTTCCTCGTCGTTGGCCTTCTCGCCCTTGTTGAAACGCACGTTCTCCAGCAGCACCACCTGGCCGTCGTCCAGCTCGGGGGCCTTTTCCAGATAGTCCTTCACCAGGGCCACTTCCTGACCCAGAGCCTCGGTGAGATAGTCCGCCACAGGCTTGAGGGAAAATTCTTCAGCAGGCTCCCCCTCTGTAGGCCGTCCCAGGTGAGACATGAGCATGACCTTGGCGCCGGCATCGATGCAGTGCTTGATGGTGGGCAGGGAGGCGCGAATACGTTTGTCGGAAGTCACCTTGCCATCCTTGACCGGCACGTTGAGATCCTGACGGATCAGCACGCGCTTTCCGGAAAGATCGAGATCGGTCATCTTGATAACAGACATAATGGTATCTCCTGCTGAAATATTGATACCTGAACGAATTCAGGGATGAAGTTCAAAACGGTTTGCAAAACCCGGGGTTTTGCAAATCATTCTGTGCACTGCGAACGAGAACAGGGCGGGAGATCCCGCCCTGCTCACTATGCTCAGTTGTTGGCTACATGCTCAACGAAACGCATCATGTTGCAGGTATAACCGTATTCGTTGTCATACCAGGAAACCACTTTCACGAAAGTGCCGTCCAGGGCAATGCCTGCGCCTGCATCGAAGATGGAAGAAGCGCTGATACCGCGGAAATCCGTGGAAACCACTTTGTCTTCCGTGTAGGCCAGAGTGCCTTTCATGGCGCCTTCAGAGGCTTCTTTCATGGCGGCGCAGATGTCGTCGTAGGAAGCTTCTTTCTCCAGCTCGGCGGTCAGATCCACGACGGATACATCAGAGGTGGGTACGCGGAAAGCCATACCGGTCAGCTTGCCGTTCAGCTCGGGCAGAACCACTCCCACAGCCTTGGCTGCGCCGGTAGAGGAAGGAATGATGTTCTCCAGAATACCGCGGCCACCGCGCCAGTCTTTCATAGAAGGGCCGTCAACGGTTTTCTGGGTGGCGGTAGCGGCGTGAACGGTGGTCATCAGGCCACGCTTAAGGCCCCAGTTGTCGTTCAGAACCTTGGCTACGGGCGCCAGGCAGTTGGTGGTGCAGGAAGCTGCGGAAACGATGGTCTGACCGGCATAGGTCTCGTGGTTGACGCCATAGACAAACATGGGAGTGCCGTCCTTGGAAGGCGCGCTCTGCACAACCTTCTTGGCGCCAGCATCGATGTGTTTCTGGCAGCCTTCCTCGGTGAGGAAGAAACCGGTGCAGTCGATGACGATATCAGCGCCGACTTCGTCCCACTTCAGGTCTGCAGGATCACGCTCGGCGGTGAGACGGATCTTCTTGCCGTCAACGACGAAAGCATTGCCATCCACAGCCACATCCTTGGGGAAGCGGCCATGCACGGAATCGTACTTGAGCATATAGGCCAGGTAATCAGCATCCAGCAGATCATTGATACCGACGATCTCGATACCGGGGAAATCGTTGGTTACAGCACGGAACACCATACGGCCGATGCGGCCAAAACCGTTAATACCGACTTTGATAGTCATAAGTTTTCTCCAATTCTTCAGAACAAAAAACGAACTGGCGCCCTCCCTTCCGGGAAGGCGCCGGGGAATTACATTACGCCTTTGACCGCGCCAACCACATGGTCCACGGTGAAGCCGAAGTGCGGGAACAGCTCATTGGCGGGAGCGGACTCGCCGAAGCGGTCGATACCAATGACCCGGCCAGAAGTGCCCACGTACTTGTACCAGAAATCGGTGACACCGGCTTCCACGGCCACACGGGCAGTCACGCTGGGAGGCAGTACGGATTCCTTGTATTCCTCGTCCTGGGCGTCGAACACCTCGGTACAGGGCATGGAAACCACGCGGATCTTCTTGCCTTCTTCCGTCAGCTGCTTGGCAGCATCCATCGCCAGGCCCACTTCAGAACCAGTGGCAATGATGATGGCGTCAGGCGTGCCGTCACAATCCTGGAGAACGTATCCGCCATGAGCGATGAGGGACAGCTGATCATCAGAACGCACTTGGTGAGGCAGACCCTGGCGGGAGAAGATCAGGCAGGAGGGCCCGCTTTTCTTCTCGATGGCGCATTTCCAGGCCACGGCGGTTTCCACGGCATCACAGGGACGCCAAGTGCTCATGTTGGGAATCAGGCGCAGGGTGGAGATCTGCTCGATGGGCTGGTGAGTGGGACCGTCTTCGCCCAGGCCAATGGAGTCGTGGGTGTAAACGAACAGACTGCGAATTCCCATGAGGGCCGCCATGCGCAAGGCATTGCGGGCATACTCGGAGAACATCAGGAAGGTGCCGCCAAAAGGAATGAAGCCCCCGTGCAGAGCCACGCCGTTCATGATGGCGGACATGCCGAACTCGCGTACGCCGTAAGAAATGTAGTTGCCGTCGGCCACAGTATCGGTGATGGTCTTGGCATCCGGCCAGGAGGTCAGGTTGGAAGGCGTCAGGTCAGCCGATCCACCCAGGAACTCGGGCAGTGCCGCCGCATACGCGGTGATCGCCTTTTGGGAAGCCTGGCGGGTGGCCGGGCTGGCGGCAGCTTCATCCGTTGCTTTGATGTAGTCATCCGCCACCTGCTGCCAGTTCTCAGGCAGGTTGCCGTTCATGCGGCGCTCGAATTCGGCGGCCAGCTCGGGATAAGCAGCCTTGTAAGCAGCAAACTTCTCAGCCCAGGCGTCTTCCGCAGCCTTGCCTTTTTCTTTCGCATCCCAACCGGCATAGATTTCATCAGGGATCTCGAAGGGTGCATAAGGCCAGCCCAAATTGTCACGGGTCGCCTGGATCTCGTCATCGCCCAGAGGCGCGCCGTGGCAATCGTGGGAACCGCACAGATTGGGAGCGCCATAGCCGATAACGGTTTTACAGCAGATCAGTGTAGGCTTGTCGTTCACAGACTTGGCTTCATGGATCGCCTTGTCGATAGCGTCGGCGTCGTGTCCGTCCACATCACGGATCACGTGCCAGCCATAGGCCTCGAAACGTTTGGGCGTGTCATCGGCAAACCAGCCCTCGGTGTGGCCGTCGATAGAAATGCCGTTGTCGTCCCAGAAAGCAATGAGCTTGCCCAGCCCCCATACACCCGCCAGAGAGCAGGCTTCATGGGAGATGCCTTCCATCATGCAGCCGTCACCCAGGAACACATAGGTGTGGTGATCGACGATATGGTGGCCTTCACGGTTGAACTGTGCGGCCAGGGTACGCTCCGCCAGGGCCATGCCTACCGCATTAGTGATGCCCTGCCCCAAAGGCCCCGTGGTGGTTTCCACGCCAGGCGTATAGCCATATTCGGGGTGTCCCGGGGTCTTGGAATGCAGCTTGCGGAAAGCCTTCAAGTCATCGATGCTCAGATCATATCCGGTCAAATGCAGCAAAGAGTAGATCAGCATGGAACCGTGACCGTTGGACAGCACAAAACGGTCACGGTCAGCCCAACCCGGGTTGGAGGGGTTGTGTTTCATGTGGCCGTTCCACAATACTTCAGCAATATCCGCCATACCCATGGGCGCACCTGGGTGTCCGGAATTGGCTTTTTGGACGGCATCCATGCTCAGTGCACGGATAGCATTTGCAAGATCTTTACGCGAGGACATAAGCCCCTCCCTATTTCAAGCTGATGAAAAACTCTGCCCCTCCACCGCGATATGGGTGGAAGGCCGGTTTCGAAGTTGCGGGGACATGGGCTGTGGCGTCCCCTTAAAAAATCCTATATTCAGTATCTAGAAAGCATAACCCCTGTGGCCAGCCGGCAACTACCGATGTTTTGAATATGCCCATAAACTGAAATTTGGTTCCAATGCGCCTGGAATGAAAAAAATCAAATACCTTCATATCGTTAGGAGATTTCTTTCACATAGATGATGCATTGCACTCATTCATCGATCCATTTGATGGAACACCCCATGCTGGGAATCTGTTCTTCCGGTCCCTTTCCCGTCTCGGCCACCTGGCGCATGGCCTCGAACAGATCCCGGCGGGCATCCCCTGGCGCGGCTTCCTTGCGGCTGGCGTCCAGGCGCCCCCGGTACTGGAGCTCCAGATCAGCATTGTAGCCAAAGAAATCCGGCGTGCAGACCGCGCCATAGGCTTTCGCCACCTCCTGGGTCTGATCCAGCAGATAGGGAAAAGGGAAATCCTGTTGTTCCGCCACCCGCTTCATGTTCTCGAAAGAATCCTCTTCGTACTGGGTGGGATCATTGGACATTATGGCCACGGCATTGACGCCCAGGTCGCGCAGCTCCCGGGTATCCCGCACCAGGCGGTCCAGTATCGCCTTCACATAAGGGCAGTGGTTGCAGATGAACATGACCAGCAGGCCCTTCTCCCCTTTGCAATCGTTCAGGGTCCAGGTCTTCCCATCCACGCCAGGAAGGGAAAAATCGATGGCTGCTTTGCCAAAATCACAAACGGGAGTCTGCAGGGATACCATAATGGGCGAATGCCGGTTACCAGTTGTTTCTGAATAGCCGCCTAGTTTAGCAAGGGATAAGGATAATAAAAAGTTGACAATTCTCCACCCATTGCCATAATGATCCGACAGCGCCAATTTGACTCAGATTGCGGGCGCTATATCAAGTACAGCTAAAGCGAGCTTCCGGAAATTCCTAGGATCCCGTCTTTGCTGTGCAAGACGGGATTTTTTATGCGCCACATGCCAGAAAGGCACACCGACGCATGGGACAAAACTTATGAACAACTATACCTTCACTTCCGAATCCGTGTCCGAAGGTCATCCGGACAAGGTCGCCGACCAGATCTCCGATGCAGTTCTGGACGCCATCATCGAGCAGGATGACAACCCCCAGCATGCGCGGGTGGCTTGCGAAACCCTGGTAAAAACCGGCGCCGTCATCGTTGCCGGTGAGATCACCACCAATGCCTGGGTGGATCTGGATGAGCTGGTGCGCAAAGTGATCTGCGATATCGGTTATACAAGTTCAGATGTGGGTTTCGATGGCAGCACCTGCGCCGTCATGTCCCTCATCGGCAAGCAATCCGGCGACATCGCCATGGGCGTGGACCGCAACAATCCCGAAGAACAGGGCGCCGGCGACCAGGGAATGATGTTTGGCTACGCCACCAACGAAACCGATGTCCTCATGCCTGCCCCCATCACTTACGCCCACCGGCTGGTGCAGCGCCAGGCGGAAATGCGCAAGAACAAGGTGCTTCCCTGGTTGCGCCCTGACGCCAAGAGCCAGGTGAGCCTGCATTACCAGGACGGAAAGGTCAGCGGCGTGGATGCCGTGGTGCTTTCCACCCAGCATGACGACGATATCAGCCTGGAAGACCTTCAGGAAGCCGTGATGGAAAATATCATCAAGCCCGTGCTGCCCGAGGAATGGCTGAAGGAAGGCCCCCGCATTCATATCAATCCCACAGGGAAATTCGTCATCGGCGGCCCTGTTGGCGATTGCGGGCTGACGGGGCGCAAGATCATCGTGGACACCTACGGGGGGGCCGCGCGTCACGGTGGCGGCGCCTTCTCTGGCAAGGATCCTTCCAAAGTGGACCGTTCCGCCGCCTATGCGGGACGTTATGTGGCCAAAAACATCGTGGCCGCCGGTCTCGCGGATCGCTGTGAGATTCAGGTATCCTATGCCATCGGCGTGGCGGAACCGACGTCCGTGTATATCGAGACCTTCGGCACCGGCAAGATTGCCGACGAGAAGATCGTGGAACTGGTGAAACGGCATTTCGACCTGCGCCCCTGGGGCATCCAGCAGATGCTGGATCTGGTGCGCCCCATCTACCGCCAGACGGCGGCCTACGGGCATTTCGGTAGAGAATACGATGAGGCTACCGGAGCTTTCAGCTGGGAACGCACGAACAAGGCCGAGGCACTCAAAGAGGATGCCGGACTGTAAGCTTCACGCGTAGGTCGGGCTGAAACCCGACACAACAACCACCGCCAAGGGTATTGTCGGGCTGAAGCCCGACCTACGGCACTCACCTGCGCCGAGGAGCGCTGCGACCCCGTCCGGGGCCAGGCTCGGCACAGGCCAAGTAACACAACGGCGCTCATCATTTGACATAGAACGAGGTTGAATCATGAGCCAATCAGATTACAAAGTAGCAGACCTTTCCCTGGCCGACTGGGGCCGCAAGGAAATCGCCATCGCCGAAACCGAGATGCCGGGCCTCATGGCCCTGCGCGCCAAATACGGGGAGAGCAAACCCCTGAAGGGCGCACGCATCGCTGGCTCCCTGCACATGACCATACAGACAGCGGTTCTCATCGAAACCCTGACCGCCCTGGGCGCGGAGGTGCGCTGGGCATCCTGCAACATCTACTCCACCCAGGATCACGCTGCAGCGGCCATTGCCGACGAAGGCATTCCCGTGTTTGCCTACAAGGGCGAAACGCTCACCGAATACTGGGACTACACCCACCGCATCATGGAATGGGCCGATGGCGGCACCCCCAACATGATCCTGGATGACGGTGGCGACGCCACCCTGCTCATCAACCTGGGCAGCAAAGCGGAGAAGGATTTGTCCGTACTGGACAATCCCAGCAGTGAAGAAGAGGAAGTCCTGTACGCCGCCATCCGCAAGCGCGTGGGCGAGCAGCCCGGCTGGTATTCCAACATTCTCAAGAACATCAAGGGCGTCACCGAAGAAACCACTACCGGGGTGCACCGCCTGTACCAGATGGCGGAGAAAAACGATCTGCCCTTCCCCGCCTTCAACGTCAACGACTCGGTCACCAAGTCCAAGTTCGACAACCTGTACGGCTGCCGTGAATCCCTGGTGGACGGCATCAAGCGCGCCACGGACGTCATGGTGGCGGGCAAGATCGCCGTGGTGCTGGGCTATGGCGACGTAGGCAAGGGCTGCGCCCAGTCCCTGCGCGGCCTGGGCGCTACCGTGTGGATCACCGAAATCGATCCCATCTGCGCCCTGCAGGCCGCCATGGAAGGTTACCGGGTGGTAACCATGGATGAAGCCGCCAGCCAGGCGGATATCTTCGTCACGGCCACGGGCAATTATCACGTCATCAATCACGACCACATGGCCGCCATGAAAGACCAGGCCATCGTCTGCAACATCGGCCACTTCGACAATGAGATAGATGTGGCCAGTCTGGAGCAGTACCAGTGGGAGGAAATCAAACCCCAGGTGGATCACATCATCTTCCCGGATGGCAAGCGCATCATTCTCCTGGCCCAGGGCCGCCTGGTAAACCTGGGCTGCGCCACCGGTCATCCCAGCTTCGTCATGTCCAACTCTTTTACCAACCAGGTACTGGCCCAGATGGAGTTGTTCAATCAGACTGGCGAATACAAGAACGAGGTGTACATCCTGCCAAAGAAACTGGATGAAGAAGTGGCGCGCCTGCATATCGACAAGATTGGCGTAAAACTCACCACCCTGACCCAGGAGCAGGCCGACTACATCGGTGTGCCTGCAGAAGGTCCCTACAAGCCCGATCACTACCGCTACTGAAGGAACAGGCTGCCGGGACACCGGCAGCCTCATACCATGCAAAACCCAGACAAGCACACATCCATCAGCTTTGAGCTGTTCCCGCCCAAGACCGACAAGGGCATGGACAAGCTCAAGGCAACCGTCACCAGGCTCAACGAGCTTCAACCCGAGTACTTCAGCGTCACCTATGGCGCCGGCGGCTCTACCCAGGAACGCACCTTCGCCACGGTGGACTGGCTGCGGGAACAGGGAATCGCCACAGCCCCTCACCTGTCCTGCATCGGCGCAGACAAGGATGAGATACAGGAGATATTGGAACGCTACCGTAAGCAGGGCGTGAATCGCATCGTGGCCCTGCGCGGCGACCTGCCCTCCGGCTCAGGGCTGGGCGGACTGGGCGAACTCAACTATGCCAATGAACTGGTGAGTTTCATCCGGGAAAGGTTTGCGGATCACTTCCATATCGAGGTGGCGGCCTATCCGGAATTCCACCCTCAGGCAGAGAATGCCCGGGTGGACCTGGACAATTTTGCGCGCAAGGTACGCAGCGGCGCCCATGGCGCTATTACCCAGTATTTCTACAATCCAGATGCCTACTGGCGTTTTCTTGACGACTGCCAGGCCCGGGGCATAGAGATCCCGGTCATTCCCGGCATCATGCCCATCACCAATTATCATTCCCTGGCCCGGTTCTCCGATGCCTGCGGCGCTGAAATTCCCCGATGGATACGCAAACGCCTGGAAGCCTGGGGAGATGATCTCGATGCCATACGGGATTTTGGTACGGAAGTGGTGAGCCAGCTGTGCCGCAATCTTCTGGATGGCGGCGCCCCCGGGCTGCATTTCTATACCATGAACCAGTCCGGCTCCGTCATAAACATCTGCAACAACCTTGGCATTCGTGCGCCGGCCCCGTAACTATCTTTCCCAGGACTTGAGCACCGGCAGCAGCATCGAACTGCCGGCCACGGTGGTTCGTCATCTGGTGCAGGTATTGCGTATGCAGGCGGGCCAGGAAATCGTACTGTTCAATGGTGATGACGGTATCGACTACCAGGCCGTACTCACAGAGGTAAGCAAACGTCGGGCACATGCCCGGATTCTCTCAGCCGGGAACCCCGAACCACAGCCCAAACTGCAAATCCATCTCGCCCAGGGCATCTCCCGGGGAGAACGCATGGATCTGGCTCTGCAAAAAGCCGTGGAACTGGGGGCTGTCTCCATCACTCCCCTGACGACTGAACGCACCCAGCAGAAACTGACGTCTGAACGCCTGGAAAAACGCATGCAGCACTGGCAGAAAATCATCATCAGCGCCTGCGAGCAGTCAGGACGGCGGCGCCTGCCGCTCTTGCACCCGCCCCAAACAGTTGCCAACTGGTTGAAAAATGCGCCAAAGACTACGCTGTTCCTCGATCCCATGGCGCAGCATTGTCTCAAAGAGATCCCCCCTCCCGGTCAGGAACTGGGGTTGCTCATCGGTCCTGAAGGCGGTTTCAGTGACCAGGAAACAGCGCTGGCGGGAAAGTCAGGCTGCACAGGGATTCGTCTGGGCCCCCGGGTGCTGCGCACGGAAACAGCGCCCCTGGCAGCCATTGCCGCCATTCAGGCTTTGTGGGGAGATTTCTGCTAACTACCGATTCAGAGGTCGGCGACAAGTTCACCAAGACGATCCAGATCAGGAACCAGCGCTTCAGTTTCCTGTACTTTCACCTTGTGGGACACCGGCCAGTCACCGGGCCAGGCTTCATCTTCCACGGCAGCCAGGTTCTCTTCGTTGAGCTTGACCATCCGGGGCATACCCGTAGCCTCGATACCCACGAAAGGCGCCTTGAGACGATCCGAGAACACGTGCACCACGATAATACGTTTGCGCCCCCGGCTCCGGGTCTCTTCCCGCGCAACACCCAGCAGGCGCTCCATGGAAATCAGGGGCAGGGTAAGATTGCGCCAGGAGAAACTGCCCAGCAGCCAGCCAGCTTCCGTATCCGACGCGACAATCTCCCGGTATCCGAGAATCTCGATGACGGTGGAAACCGGCAGCAGCAACGGGATCTGCCGCTGGGGAATGAGCAGGCCCTGAAGATCCTCATCCTTATGCAGCGGTACACTAGGCATCAGCCTTCTCTCCCAGCAAGGTATAGATGTTCTCCAGCAATTCCGTTTCCTGATAAGGCTTGCCCAGGTAACGGTTCACACCCAGATCCATGGCGCGCTGACGGTGCTTCTCACCAGTACGCGAAGTAATCATGATGATAGGGATATCCGCCAGTTCACGCGTGTGGCGTATATGCCGCGCCAGCTCATAACCGTCCATGCGCGGCATTTCGATATCCAGCAGCATGACATCCGGCTTGGCATCCTGAAGCACCGTGATGGCATCCACACCGTCCTTGGCAGTGAGCACCTGCATGTTGTGGCGTTCCAGCAACCGGCTGGTGACCTTGCGCACAGTAATGGAATCATCCACCACCATGACGGTAATGCCTTTGACTTCTTCTTCCTGCTCCTGGATAGGCGCGCGGGCCACTACATCCGTACGCACCAGCGCATTCACATCCAGCAACAAGGCAATCTTGCCATCCGCCAGAATGGTGCCGCCGGTGAACCAGCGTACGCCGCTTAACTGGGCGCCAATGGATTTGACCACCACCTGGTAATTGCCCAGCAACTGATCCAGCTGAATGGCCATGCGCTGTTCGCCAGAGCGCACCAGCAACAGGGGATACCATTTGACCGCCTCGTTCATACTGGGCTCTGCGATGCCCAGCATGGCGCCGAGATAACGTACCGGATACATATGACCATTGTACTCTATGCCTTCCGAGTGGCCTCTGTAGCAGGACTCCAGATCCTTTCGGGAAGCCCGGATGATGACTTCCGCCGAGCCATGGGGAATGGCGAAGGTTTCATCAGCCACCTGCACCAGGAGCGCCTCGGATATTGCGAGAGTAAACGGCAGCCGGATGATGAAACTGCTGCCCCTGCCCCGCTGGGACAGAATTTCCAGGGAACCCCCCAGTTGCTTGATTTCACTGACTACGGCATCCATACCCACGCCACGGCCAGCGACCTGGGTTACTTCGGTGGCGGTGGTGAACCCCGGCTGCAGGATAAACTGGTACAGGGCATCCTCATCCACATCAGCGCCTTCGTCCATCAAGCCGTTGGCTACAGCCTTGCGGCGAATGGCATCACTGTCCAGTCCGGCGCCGTCATCGGAAATGGTGAGCACCACTTCCGTACCCTCCCGGGACATGACCAGAGACACTTTTCCGGTCTCCGGTTTTTCGTTCTCCCGACGTTGCTCGGGAGGCTCGATACCATGTGCCACGGCATTGCGCAGCAGATGTTCCAATGGCCCCATGATACGGTTGAGAATGGTGCGGTCAATTTCACCTTCGGCGCCGGACACATCCAATTCGGCTTTCTTACCCAGGTTCTGCGCGGTCTGGCGCACTACCCGCTGCAGCCGTGAAGCCTGACGGTTGAAGGGCACCATACGGGTACGCAGCAGACCATCCTGCAGATCATTGGTCACTCGTGACTGCTGCAGCATCAGCGTATCCGCATCCCGTGTCTGCTCACTCAGGGACTCACCGATATTGGACAAGTCGTTGATGGTTTCCGACAGCGCCCGGGAAAGCTGCTGCAAAGTGGAATACTGGTCCATCTCCAGAGGATCGAAATCCTGATAGCGCTGGGTCTCCGCCTCCCTTTCATGACGGGAGCGGATCTGGGCCTCGGTTTCCAGTTCCAGAGCCCTCAGCTGCTTGCGCAGGCGGGCAATGGTGTCGTTGAGTTCATCAAGGTTGTTCTGAACCGTCTTGTTGTGCTGCTCCAGACGGGCGCGATAGATACTGACCTCACCTGCATTGTTTACCAGCTGATCAAGAAGTTCAGCAAGTACCCGGACGCGTTCTCCTTTGCCCGCCAGTTCCTCTTCAGGTTGCAGGGGGGGGGGACGTTGCCCGTCCCGGGAAGGCGCTTCGCCGCCGGGGAAAGGCAGTACTCTGCTTTCCAGGTCGCGCAGCTCACTGTCCCCCATAAGCTCGGAATCCGTCAACATCTGGGAGTCCATGAGCAGGGATGATGCAGCCTGCGTATCTTCAATAGCGCTGGCTTCAGACATCTGGGAGGTGCTGCGGGACATAAGGGATTCGCTCGCGCCTTCCTCCGACTTTTCCACGGCGATGCCGCCGGGAAGCTGCCACTCACGGCCTTCCGCTGCCGCCTCCAAAGCACGGGTCACGTCTGTCACATCCGGCAGGGGAGCGGACTGCTGCAACTGATCGATGCTTGTCTCCAGGCCATCCAGACCCAGGCGCACGAGAGGGATCAAATTGCTGTCCGGCTCCCGCTCCCCGGAAGCAAGGTTCTCAAAAAGGGATTCCAGGGCATGACTGAGATTACCCAGCGGGAAGAGCCCTGCAAAGCGGGCGTTGCCCTTCATGGTATGAAGATTGCGCATCAGGCCATCGACTGATGCCCGTGCAGTCATATCCTGCTCCCACTGCCCGTACAAGTCTTCCAGCTGCTCGCCTATCTCGGCAGCTTCCTCAAGGAAAATATCCAAAAGCTCCGGATCCACATCCGGGGGAAGGGCCGTTTTCTTTGCCGGGGATGCCGGCGCAGGCTCATGCAACTGGGAGATATTTTCTTCTTCACTCCATGATTCCGACAGAAGAATGGATTCCGGTTCTGCATCCATGGGATGGCTCACTTCTTCGTGAGTGACAGCAGACTCAGCTTCCAAAGATTCTGCTTCTGCTTCTGCTTCTGCTTCTGTTTCTTCGGGCAGCAATTGGCGCATGCCCTCCAGGAGGGAGTTCAGGGTTTCATTCTGGGAACCCAGGTCCGGCAGCTTGCCATTGAGGTGCAACAGATCCAAAGAACTTTCCACATCCTCTATCAATGCCGCCACGGTATTTCTTGTATCCGGGTCTACCGTACCCCCACTGGCGCCCAGCATGCTGAAGAAAGACTCCAACCCCTGCAGAAGCTCACCCAAAGGAGTAAGCCCTGCGTGCCAGGCACCTTCCTTGAGGGCTTCCAGGTTAGAGCGGATGCGGGTACTGACATCGGGGTTTGCCTCCCAGGCCATGAGATTCCCGGCAAGATCTTCCAGCTGTTCGCCAGCTTCTTCAAGGAAGCGTCCCCGGGTTTCCTGATCCGGGATGAAATCGGATACGGCTTCACTGTCTCCGCTGGACTGCAGTTCGGAGATGACATCCGGCAACGCACTGTCCAGTTCACGAATATCTTCCAGCAAGTCCTCCCAGCCGTCGATCTCCACACCGGGGGTGTTGATCGCATCCAGCATGCCCTGCATGGTATCCCTGAAGCGTTGCAGGACGGACAGTGCCGGTTCATCACAGGCATAGGACAACTGATGCATGTGTTTGCAGTAGTGTTCCATTTCACCCGCCAAAGCTGCCATGGGGGGAACTTCAGCTAGATGGGAGCTACCATGCAGGGTATGCACAGCACGCACCAGCTCTGCATCGATGACGCACTGATCACAGCCGGCGATAAATTTATCGATAACATTCAGGTGAGTGGCCGACTCGGCGCGGAAGATATCCACCAGGTCTTCCGCCAGAAGAATCGAAGAGCTTTCAAGGACACTGGCCTTTTCCTGGGCTGCCTCCTCTTCCAGGTCGAATGGACTTTCACCTTCCAGCTCCAGTTCTTCTGACAGGGGCTCCTCGAGTCCAGCCAGTTCAGAATCGAACTGTTCCTCATCGATCTCCCCGGAGATCTCCGGCTCAGGCGTCTTCTGGGCTTCCGCCAGGGCGAAGCCACGTTCCTGTAGGCCGTTGACGTCCACTGCCGCCATGCCGCTCTGGGCCTGAGCTTCGATGAGCACGGGTACTGCCGCAACAACATCGTCAAGATAGGCTATGACCTCGGAAGAAGGGGTAACGCTGCCGTCCATGATACGGTTGAGCAGGTTTTCCACGGCCCAGGCAAATTCGCCTATGACATGAGCGCCCACCATGCGCCCACTGCCCTTGAGGGTATGGAAAGAACGGCGGAAATCCTGCAGGGCCGCCTCGTTGCTGGCATCTTCACGCCACAGGGGATACTGCGACTGTATAACCTCCAGCTCCTCTGCAGCTTCCTCCATGAAGATATCGAAGATATCCGCATCGATTTCATCCATCTGGGTGGGCATCACTTCAGAAGCTGAAGCCTCTGAAGCTGCTGTCTCCCCAGAGACTTCCCTTTCCTCCAACTGACCCGCCAAGCCGGAGTCTTGTTCTTCTTCAACCACGGGGGGGGGCGTTGCTGCAGCCGCGAGTTCATCCTCCGGTACATCTTCAAGAGGCATGGAATCGGAGAACAGTTCTTCACCAGCGGCATCAGCGCCGGGAGCTTGCGCCTCGTCTTCAAATTCCGGATGTACCTGAGCCTTTGCAGCAGCAGCTTCGGAAGTCAGACTGGCAAGGGCTTCCTCTGCATAATCGGTGAATTTTTCCAGGTTGATGCGTTTCTCCAGACGCGCTTCGAGGTAGTACTCGATGCCGGCGAAGAAATCTACCAGCGCGCTTTGTTGCACACCATCCAGCCCCTTGTCATCAAGGGCAAACTCGCGCAATACAGGCTCCGCCCTGTTCATGAGGGCCGATATCTTGTCCAGGCCGGCAAGAGAGAAAACTCCGATAAGCTTGTGCACATTATCGGCAACTTTACTCAGGCCGGTTTCAGCCGCCATGCCCCGCAGATACTTTTCCACACCTTCCTTGATCTGGGAAAACTCGGAAAAGGCTTCCTGGATGACCCGTTCGACGCTCTCCTCGGCTTCCTGGTCCTGGATGGCCTCATCAGTAGCTTCCACTTCATCGGAAGAAGACACATCAAGTGCGTTTTCCACTTCCACGATAGCCGTTGCGATTTCCATCAGGGCATCATCATCGAGCAACTCGCCACTTTCAGCGGAGAGAGACAACTTCTCACTCACTTCAGCAAGTTTTTCCCTCAACAACCCACGCCCCAGCATTCCCAGGGTATCGCCGGTTTTGTTGAGCAGATCGCTCAATCCATCCAGCCGATGCACTTCTTCCCGGTCTCCCCGGATATACAGATCCAGTGCTTCCTTGACCCGTCCAAGATCTTCATGCAAAGCCCCGGCGACAGCATCCAATACATTCTCATCAGCGCCGGTTACTGCTTCAGACGCGGATTTGTGTATCTGATCAGGAAAACTGTTGGCCAGGTCAGCAGTACGCTTTACCGTCTGCACCACGGCATTGGTGGAATGGGAGCGGGAAACGAAATAGAGCAGACTTTTAAGCAGATCGATGGGGAAATCGCGCACCGTGGCTTCCTCACCACGAGCAATCAGATCCTTGAACACCCGGTCGATGCGGCTGAACAGCCGCTTGACTTCCTGGTCGGCGGTGAATTCTCCATCAATAAGAGTAATAACCAGTGCTTCTGCGGCATCCATCAAACGGCGCAGGCGCAAAGTTCCAGCCATGGCATTGATTTTCTGCAGCACTTGCAGAACTTCATTCAGACCCTGATCAATATCATTCTCGTTGTACCAATTCAGAAGGGCCTTGTGGAATTCATTGCGCAAACTTCTGGTCAACCCGGGAATCCTGGCATTGCCGGATCCGGGAACCACGGGTTCTCTTTCCACCAAACGATCCAGATTTGGTGCATACAGAACCACTTCTGATGCTGGCGACATGTTGCGCGCGGCGCGCAGGTCGTTCATGGCCGGCAACAATACCAGTGGGATATCGGGCTCGCCTTTCTCCAGACGATTGAGATAGGGCGGTAGCTGTATGAGTCCCAGCATCAGGGATTCGACAAGGCGCTCATTCCCCCGTAACTCACCTTCTGCGAGGAGTTTGGCAACACGCTCCATCTCCTCGGCAAGCATCCCCGCGCCATACACTTGCACCATGCGCAAGGTGCCGAGCAGTTGATGGACATACTTCAGGTATTCCTGAATGCCATCGCCTCTAAATCCTGCCTGCACATACTCTTCCAACGCCTGGCGGGCAAGAAGTATGGTTTCATCCATCCCCTCTTTTACCCAGCGCAGGGTCGCGTAATCAGGCTTTTCCACGTCAGTCATCAATCATCCCCGGGATGAACTGCTGAATCATTGCCGGGACTGAATGAAGTGCAGTCCCGGCAATGCGCCAGAAGCTAGCGTTACACCTTGTCCGGCAGTACGAAGCCGGCAACGGACTGACGCAGCTGGTTGGTCTTTTCCGCCAGTTCCCCGATCTCGGCTGCGGCGTTTCTGGTGCCGTCGGTTGTCTGCTGGGTAATCTCCTGGATCACACCCATGGTGTCATTGAGTTGGCGCGCCTCGGCAGATTCCTGCTGGGCCGAATCGGCCAGCCGGGTGATGATACCGGCAATCTCATTGGATACCTTCTCGATCTCCTGCAGGGCTGCACCTGCATCCTCTGCCAGGCCGGCACCGCCCACCACTTCCGTGGTACTGGCTTCCATGGAACTGACCGCCTCGTTGGTATCCGCCTGGATGGTCTGTACCAGAGCTTCGATCTGTTTGGTCGCGTTGGCTGAACGTTCAGCAAGTCGCTGTACCTCATCGGCAACCACCGCAAAACCACGGCCGGCCTCTCCCGCCATGGCCGCCTGCATAGCAGCGTTCAGGGCCAGAATGTTGGTCTGATCGGCAATATCCTCAATCAGTTCCACGATATTGCCAATCTCCTGGGAGCTTTCACCCAGTCGCTTGATCCGTTTGGAAGTCTCCTGGATCTGCTCGCGGATGTTGTCCATACCGTTGATGGTCCTACGCACCGCTTCTCCACCCTTGGAAGCAAGCTCCACCGAGTTCTGCGCAACCTGAGCGGATTCTGTAGCATCACCGGCCATGCTTTCCAGGGCATTGGTCATCTGGTCGATAGTGGCGCTGGCACCAGTGATCTGCTCACGCTGATGCTCCGCCGCATCCGCCAGATGATGGATGGTAGCCTGGGTTTCCTGCGCAGAACTGGACACCTCTTCGGTGGTCTGGTTGATGGATTCAACCACCTCGCGCATGGCCTCGATAGCATAGTTGATGGAGTCCGCGATAGCCCCCGTGATGTCCTCGGTTACTGTAGCCTGCACTGACAGGTCACCATCCGCCAGGTCGCCCATTTCATCCAGCAGGCGCCGGATGGCTTCCTGGTTTCTCCGGTACTGTTCGGAAGTGGCTTCCTCTCGTTTACGAGCCTGTCCCACCAGAACGATGCCCAGTAACACCAGCAACACCGCAGACAAACCACCTAAAGCGGTAACCAATGTGGCATTGACAGGAATACCCGCCACTTTCAGGTCAGCCGCTGGGGTTCCGTACAATTTGATAAGTTCGCCCACTTCCTGGGCCACCTTGTCGGAAGACAGGGAAAGCTGGCTGGGAACATCCATATCAGGCAGCACTTCGCCGGTCGCAAGGGCTTCCTGTGCCTTTTCGCTCATACCGGTTTCACCCACGGCCTCCAGGGCCGGCAGCACATCCGAGATCATTCCCAGAATCATGCCAAGGGACTCATCCAGATCACCCAGAATGGCGGTAACTTCCAACAGGCCTTCCTTGACGTCCTCCCGTTCCACGGCTTTGATGCCCAGTACCGGACTGCCATTGACCAGAGCATCGATGACTGTTTTCAACTCATCCACGTCCTGGGTAAGCTGGTCCACCGCAAGGGCTGTGGCGGAGCCGCCAGCGAGCACGTCGTTGAGGGCGGAGTTGATACGCTCCGTAAGAAACAACTGACGGGTCGCGTAATAGATCTGAGTAGGGTCGGCTTTTCCTTCCACCAGGGCATTGGTGACTTCGTTGGATACTTCCAGGAGATCAGGCAGTGTGTCCCGAATACTGTTGATGATCTCGTTTACGGACAAGATAGCATCCTGATTGTCAAGAATCGCATCAACGTGGGAACGCAGTTCCAGCCAGGCGTTTTCCACTTTATGAAGTTCCGGTTGGATGGCTGCAGGAGAAGGCGGCAGGTTCTGTTCGGGCGAACCGTTCTTGAGCATATCCAGGATCTGGGAGAACCTGTCCCGGGATTCCTGCATGCGGGCGAAGGAAGCTTCCTTACCGCTCGCCGCTTCAGATGCATATTTCGCGATCCGGTGTGCAAGCACCTGCTGTTCAGACGCACCCAGTACGTATTTGTCCAGGTCTGCACTGTGCTTGGCCCAGGCGACGAAGGCCATAACCCCCGCAACCATGGATACCACCAGCAAAACAGAAAGCAGTGGAACCAGGGCCGACCGGCTGGATCCTTTCTTTGCTCTAGCTACCATTTCTTTAACCCCTTCATATTGTGAGTTCTACCCACCCAGCTTGTAATGTTTATCATCATGTAACGGGTTGCCGTTACGGTATTGATCAGTTCAATTCCACCTGCCCCAGCGCAGGCCAATTTCGTCAGACAAAAGCCTTCCGGGACTATGCCGCCGCCGACATGAAACGTTCATCATTTGCCAAGGCAGCCATACTGAAGACCGGCCAGACGCCATCATCCAACCCAAAGACGTCATACACATAGCGGCCGAGCAACCCATCAAAACGGGTATCCGGAATCTGTTTGCTCATGGGAAGATGCCGCATCCCCAGCACTGAGGAAACCAGCAATCCCATGGATGCCCCCCTGTTGCGGATCACCATCACCCGGGACTGGTCATTGACCACAACCGGGCTGCCACCAATGAATTGCTGCAGGTCCACGATGGGAAGAAGCTCACCGCGGATATTGGCCAGGCCCAACATCCATTTGCTGGTGCCAGGC
Organism: Sedimenticola sp.; assembly: GCA_026994195.1. Taxonomy (GTDB): domain Bacteria; phylum Pseudomonadota; class Gammaproteobacteria; order Chromatiales; family Chromatiaceae; genus Thiolapillus. Next base: position 19,321 of record JALWRH010000066.1, read on the forward strand.
ACCCGGGTGACCGAATCCGGATAGGGCAACAGTTCACGGATTTCATCCATGGCGGAAATAATTTTCACCCCATCCAACACAAAAGCCAGCCCCTGCCAGTCCTCTTCCTTGACCATGGTGGCCGGAACCAGTGATTCCTGCTTCCGGCTGCGCTCATCCACCCGGGACAGATATTGCAACACCGCCTGCAGCGAATGCTCTGGGCTGCCGGACATCAGCTGACCATCTCGCTGACTTTGTTCAACAGTTCACCCACATCAACCGGCTTCACCAGGTAATCCTTGGCGCCCTGACGCATCCCCCACTCACGATCAGTATCCTGATCTTTGGTGGTTACGATGATAATAGGAATATGCTTGGTGGATGCATTACGGTGAATTTTTCTCGTTGCCTGGAAGCCGTTCAGCCCGGGCATGACCACATCCATAAGTATGAGATCCGGCATTTCCTCAATGGCTTTCTGCACGCCTTCTTCCCCGTCTGTCGCCACAACCACCTGGTAGCCTTCGCCACCAAGGGCAGAGCTGAAGATATGCACTTCAGTAGGAGAATCATCAACAATCAGTACTTTTGCCATATTTTATTTTTCCTTGCGTAAATTCGTTACTTGGTAATTCAAAGAAATCTTAGAAATCTTATGCAGCTTTCGGAATATGCCGGCGTATTGCGTCCAGCAATTCATCCCGGCTGAAAGGCTTGGTCAGGTACTGATCCGAACCGGCCAGGCGGCCTTTGGCGCGATCAAACAGACCGTCCTTGCTGGATAGCATAACCACTGGCGTATCGCTGTAAGCCTTGTTGTTCTTGATCAGCGCACAGGTCTGGTAACCATCCAGGCGCGGCATCATGATATCCACGAAAATCAGATCAGGGTGATGATCCGCTACCAGGGACAAGGCCTCAAATCCGTCTTCAGCCGTAACCACCTCACACCCTGCCTTTGACAACAGATTCTCCGCAGTCCGGCGGATGGTCTTGCTGTCATCGATAACCATTATCTTGAGGCCGGCAACCCCGGAAGTTTCATCATTCATTACTGCCACTCACTGTATACATAACCATCATGATCTGGAAAATATACTACACTGCAACCTCATGATCAGGAAAACATCGCCCTGCCCCCGCTGGCTTTCCCTGCAAGAGAAGCTGGAGGCAAGAGAATCACTTTACTGCTCTTCGGATGAGCGGGGGATAATGGTCGTCAGCCCCCAAAACTCCCACATGCGCATGCCACCCCGGTAATATTTCACCTTGTCTGCCGGATAGTCCGTTGCCAGCAGGCCGCGAATCGCCCGGGGAGACTGGCCGCAGTCCGGACCATTGCAGAACAACACCAGATCCTTGGCATCAGTGAAATCCCAGTCTTCCGTCTTGTACTTGGTATCAATGATGCCCCATTTTTCCAGCAAGGCAGTGAAAAAACCTACCTCGCCCCTCTCCTTGGCGCCAAACCGTTCCAGCAACTGGGCCACTTCGGGGGAATCCGGTTCCTTGTTGAACTGCGTAAACGGAATATTCACCGAGCCGGGAATCGTACCTTTTTTGTACCAGGAAGGCGTGCGCGCATCAATAAGCATCCCGCTGCCATCGCGCAACTGGGTTTCCATGAACTGAAACATCTCGACTTCGCCATAGGTCTGGACATCCGGACTGGGACTTATAGGCTTGAGACAATGAGGCGGGCAGGGGCGAATCGTCTTGGCAAAATACCCACTGAGTTCGTAGTTGGGGTCCTGGACACGCTGCACCCTGACTGAACGTCCTTCATGAATCACATAGATATAGGGTTTGTCCGCCGTCAGGCCGACAAACTTGTTTTTTACCCCGACCTTCACCTCTTCGGCAAACGCCGTTGAGATCAATACTGCCAGGCAGGCAGCCAACCCGCAGAAAAAACTCAGCCCCTTGTGCATCTCAAACTTCATCTTTGTTTCCACCTCTCCTTTACTGTTACTGTCTTGTTTTTCTCAAACCGGCCTTTGGCCTGCGACTACCGGTCCAACTTTCTGTTGATGATCATGCGCCGAACCTGCTGCATAGACGCTCCACTCTTATAAAATTTAAAGACCTCAGCCTTATCCTTCTCTACAAGAGATTTATAGAACGAGTAGGTGCCTTTCGCCTTAGCCTTGAGCAACTGCTCAAACTCCTTCTGGCCAAGCTCGCCAGCCGTATTTTTTTTCGCTCCCTCCGTAGCGCTGCCTGTGCCGGCATTCGCTGGGGACACCTCTGGTTCTGAGAGTTTGGACGCTTCAGCATCAATATACTTCAGATACTCTTCTTCCGACAGGGCCAGGCAGTTGCTGGCGGACACGGCAAAAAAACCAGCAACAGCCAGCAATTTTCCCTTAGACATGTTCCCTCCTCCACATACAAGAACCGGTTCTGCTGACCAACAAAGTTCAGAAACCGTGTTATGTCACCCCCATAACCAATTATTATTATTAGCAATATATTTTTGCCTTTGTGGCGTCAACATAGCAAGCTATGCACACCAGCGCAAGACTGCAGCGTAAATTCTTCAGCGCTGCCATCAGAATCCTTGCACATTTTTCAAACAGAGATAATTTGACCATCGGTGACTGTAGCATGACACTTAAGATTGGAATTGTGATGGACCCCATAAATACAATAAAAATCGCCAAAGACAGCAGCTTTGCCATGCTTCTCGAAGCTCAGAGAAGAGACTGGATCATCCACTACATGGAGATGGATTCACTTTATCTGGAGAATGGCCGGGCGATGGCGCGAACCCGCATTCTGAAAGTATTCGACAACCCGGATCATTGGTTCGAACTCCAGGATGAAACCGCCTTGCCCATGGAGCAGCTGGATGCCATCCTCATGCGCAAGGATCCACCCTTCGACATGGAATACATCTACGCCACCTACCTGCTGGAGCAGGCAGAAGCCCGGGGAGCCCTGGTCGTCAATCGCCCCCAGGCCCTGCGCGACGCCAACGAAAAACTGTTCACAAGCTGGTTTCCCCAATGCACACCGGACACCCTGGTATCCCGGCGCTACAGTGATTTCTCCCGTTTTCTCGCCCAACACGGGGATATCATTCTGAAACCCCTGGGAGGCATGGGCGGTGAGTCCATCTTCCGCGTTACGGAAGGGGATGCGAACGTCAACGTCATCCTGGAAACCCTTACCGCAAAACAGTCCCGTTACGCGATGGCACAGAAATTCATTCCAGAAATCAGCAGCGGGGACAAACGCATACTGGTTGTGGACGGTGAAGCCGTGCCCTGGGCTCTGGCCCGGGTTCCCAAGGAGGGCGAAACCCGGGGCAATCTTGCCGCAGGCGGCAGCTCCCACGGCGTTCCCCTCAGCGACCGTGACCTGTGGATTGTGGATCAGGTCGCACCCCGTTTGAAAGATGCGGGCATACTGTTTGCAGGATTGGATGTAATCGGCGACTATCTCACGGAAATCAATGTGACCAGTCCCACCTGCATCCGGGAACTGGACAAGCTCTACAACCTCAACATCAGCGGCATGCTGATGGACAGCATCGAGGCCAGGATCCCGGCATGAGTCCCCGTCCTTTCATATTCCTGCTTCTGCTCACCGCCTTCGGCCTGGGAGGCTGTGACAAAAACGAGCCGGTACACAACAGCCGCTTTCTCGCCTTTGGCACCCTCACAGATGTGAGTATCGTTGGCGTGCCCCGGAAAAAAGCCATAGCCGCCGTGGAATCCCTGGAACAGGATTTCACCATCATGAACCATGCGTGGCATGCCTGGGCCCCCGGCCCCCTGACACGCACCAACAAACTACTCTCGGAGGGAAAACGTTTCGCGGTGCCCCCTTCCGTACTGGTGCTGATGCAGAAATCTGCAGAGCTGGCCCGGAAAAGCGACAACCTGTTCAATCCCGCCATCGGCCGCCTGATTCGCCTGTGGGGATTTCAACGGGACAGCCTGGAGCCCTGGCAGCCGCCTGACAAGCAGGCCGTGCGCGAACTGGTGGAAGCCAATCCCACTATGGACGACATCCGTATTGATGGCATCCACGCCCGGTGCAACAATCCCCAGGTCCAGCTGGATTTCGGTGCCATCGGCAAAGGCTATGGAATTGACCTGGCCATTGAGCACCTGCAGGAAATGGGCATCAACAACGCCATCGTAAACAGCGGCGGCGACCTGCGCGCCATCGGCTCCCGGGGCGGTCACCCCTGGCGTATCGCCATTCGCGGCGCCAGCGGTTCCGGCATCCTCGGGTTTCTGTACATTTCCGGGGATGAAAGCGTCTTTACCTCAGGCAACTATGAACGCAACTACCTGTGGAAGGGCAAGGTCTATCATCACATCATCGACCCCCGCAGTGGTTACCCTGCCCGGGGCACCCGCTCGGTCACGGTGATCCACGACAATGCCACGGAAGCCGATGCTGCCGCCACCGCTCTGTTCGTTGCCGGGCCAAAAGACTGGTATCGCATAGCCCGGCAGATGGGCATAAAATATGTGTTACTGGTAGATGAAGACAATATCGTGCATATGAACCCCGCCATGGCCAAAAGGGTGCATTTGATGGACAAGCATCAGATTGTGGACATTTCCCCGCCCCTGAGGGAAGGCAGCAAGACGGCACCCCAATGAGCGCCACCTACCACCAGCCCCGCAATGAAGCACTGATCACCATGGCGGTCATTGCCGTGATTCTGCACGCCCTGTTCATACTGGGCGTGAATTTCCGCATGCCCCAGCCCCAGCCCCAACTCACCCAACCCAGTCTGGACGTCATCCTGGTGCCGCCCAAAAAACAACAACCTAAACCCAAGGAGGCGGACTTTCTCTCTCTACAGAATACTGAAGGCAGCACGGACAGGAAGGGACGATCCAGGCCAAATGCCGAGCCAACGCTGCCTGCCCTGAAGAAAAGCACCAAAGCCGCTGAAGAACACATACGCAGCGGTGTAAAGACCCCCCAGGCGCAAAAACAACCGAAAGTGGTAACCACCCGCAGCACCGTCAGGCACAAGGTGAAACCGGTGCGCAAAGCTCCGGTAAAGGCCCGGCAGAAACCCGATATGACCCAGCTGTTGTCCAGCACCCGCCAGGAAATCGCCCGGCTGACGGCAGAACTGGACCGCAACAGCCAGTATGCTTCCCAACGTCCCCGCCACAAAGCCATCAATGCCAGCACCAAGGAATACCGTTATGCCGCCTATCTGGATGCCTGGCGCAAGAAAGTGGAGCGCGTCGGCAATCTCAACTATCCGGATGAAGCCAAGCGCAGGAAACTCTATGGCGACCTGCTGCTGCATGTGGCTTTGCGTGCGGATGGATCTGTACAGCAGATCCGTGTGGTGCGTTCCTCCGGTTACAAGCTGCTCGATGATGCCGCTGTGCGCATCGTCAGACTGGCATCACCTTTTGCGCCTTTCCCCGAGGAGATCCGCAAGGAGATCGATATTCTCGATATCACCCGCACCTGGCAGTTTATGAGCAACAACAGGCTGTTTTCCGGAAAATAGTCCTGGGTGGGAATTCCCGGATCAATGGCAAACCCATTCCATGTAGACAAAGCCGCCCCCCAGGCAGCGTTGAAAAGACCTTCCCTGGTCTTTAAGCTTCTCTGCACAAGGCCACATACCCATTCAGGCATCGAGCCCCGGGGCCATCGCCCACAGACTCATGCACTGAATGCCATCAGTCACGCCGCCTGCTTCTTACCCAGGCTACACCCAGAAGGGCAATTACAATAGCAAGAAAGACCAGACCCCAAAATGACAGGGCGGGGATAGGTTTTGCCGCATTGCCCGCTACATCGTTGTCCGCAATGACGATGGTCGCGGTGGTGGACGTACCCAACTGGTAGCCGCTGCCCGCAGACAGGGTCAGGATGATGCTCTCATCCAGCTCCACCAGGGCATCGTCGATGGGGATTATGGTGATGTCGGCACTGGTGGCGCCTGTCGGGATGGTGACCGTTCCGGACAGGGCGGCATAGTCAGAACCGGGAGTGGCGCTGCCACTGACTGTATAGGAAACGACAAGGCCCGGCACTTCCCCCCCGGTGGTATGGGCCTCCCCACCACTACCAAGGCTCACTCTGAACACGCCAACATCCGCTCCAGCTTCCGCCGCGCTGGCATCAATGGCCACCAAGTTGACAACTGGCAGGGTTTGGGTCTGAAGGGTGTAGGACCAGTTATCGATTCCGCTGGTGGTGTTGAAGCTGGTGGTATTGCTGCTGTTGGTATTGCTTCGAACGAAACCGAAGCTGATCGCGCCGCCCGAGACTGAAAAGTCCGGATGGCTGCCGCCAGCCCCGGAAAAGTCCATTTGGGTCAACCCCGTCAAATTCACCGACTGCCAACTCAAGCCATTGAAGGTCAGATCCGGGCCGATATACCATACGCCGCCCTGGCGCAAGGCCGGCTTCGCGCCAATGGCGGCTCCGGTAAAGGGCGGATTGAATTCCTTGTGATCTTCCGTGTAGTCAAGGGTGGCGATAGCGCCCTGCGCCAAAGGATCATAAGAGGTACCCAGAAACTCATGCACCACGACAATATTGCTGTTGGGCGGCAAGCTGTGGATCATGGCCCGGTAGGCACCGGGATTACCGCCGCTGCCGGACTGGGACACCGACTGGCTGGCACCTCCCGTGGTTTTTGTGACGATAGGCGTCCAGTCGGCGGAGGCGAACTCAGAATCCGCAATGATAACTGGCTGGGCGATGACAGCGCTGCTCAACCACAACAGCGTCATGAAAAAAACACTTCTTACAAATGATGGTTGCATTGGTTTCTCCTTGGAGTCATAACTTTTACAAATGGGTGTCTTTTGATTACTACCCAAAATAAGTTACCCCCTCTCCCTTGAGGGAAAGGGCCGGGGAGAGGGTGAAAATCAAGGAATTACCTCCTTTCCCAAACCCTCTCCCCAATGGGGGTCTGTTTCGGCAGCCTTCTGGACGGGAGAAGGATGCTGTAGTGGGGATCAACGCTCAGCCACCATCAACCCGGCTGACTGTTGATGGACCGCCACTTGTTGTAAACGCTGCATCAGGTCGGCCATCAGCTGTTGCTGATCCTGCAAGCGTTGCTCCAAGCGGGCGATCTGCTGTTGCTGCTGGGCTAGCAGATCCCGGGGAGGCAAGCCGACCAGGGCGCGCACCTTGCCATGCTGGTCGCGACTCAAAGCCCGGCCGATGATGTAGCGGTAGTCCGCTGCCTTGAGGTTTTCCGGGCTGACCGCGCGGGCCTTGCCGTCATTGGCGCCACTGGCCAGCAGCCAGTCACCGGCGGCCGCGCTACCCGTGACATTGACAGGCACCTGCCCAGTGAAGGCCGCCAGGGCCTTGCCCTTGTCGCCGTTCATGTCGCTGTTGCCCGTAACCACGGGGGCGGTGCTAATGACGAACAGGCGCTCGGCATCAGTGGTGTCCCGCCACAGTTTTCCCTGGCGCAGGGCAACCACTTCACCAGCCTGCAGATCCGGCAGTTCAGTAGGCAGGTATTCGGCAAAATCTGCTCCGCCGCTGCGGTAGTTGACCCCTCCCGCGCCATCGCCATCAATGGCGCCGACAGCCGTGGCGCCACCCGCGCCATCCGATCCGAAAAACACAATGAAATCGTTCAATGTGCCTGGATCCTGTGTGTTGAGCACCAGATGCAGAGCATCGCTGTGGGAATCCGTACTGGTGTTCTGTATACGTGCCACCGCTGAGGTATTGTGGTTGTCAACCACATGTAACTGATACGCTGGCGCATTGGTGCCTATGCCCACGCCACCGCTGGCGCGGATCAGGAACTGGTCAGGGCCGGTGGATGTAAAATCTACGTTGGTGCTGTCGGCCCAGATAAAAGTGCCTTCATCGCCATCACTATCACTTCCACCCACCTGGTCTGCCGTGCGAACCTTGGCTCGGTGACCTGCGGCAAAACTGTACTTGCCTCCCGCAACATTGTTGTAGCCACCGGGAATCATCGAGTTGGTTCCAGAAGCGGTATTGAATGCCCCGCCACTAACCGTGGCTCTGTTGCCGCTGGCAGTATTGTGGTAACCACCCCCAACCGTCGCGTAAAACTGGGTGCCGGCATTTCCATTTCCACCCCCGATGGTGGTGCCGTTGGCGCTGGCGGTATTGTGGTAACCACCACCCACCGTGCTACTCCCTGCGCTGGCATAATTTCCATTGCCGCCGGAAACCGTTGAATAATCCCCCGTGGCCTCATTGACACATGCCTGGGTGCCATCACCACAGGTGGTAATTGATGGATCACCCCCACCCCCGGCAACAGTTGCACCAGGCGCCGAAGTGACATTGAACGACGCGCCCGCCTGAATTTCCGGGGCATGAATGCCCGCATTGGTATACGTATTGTCTTTGACAGTGATTGCGGTTTTATTGTTGACCTTCACCGTGAACGGCTGATCGTTCAATGTGCCAATGAAGTTACTGCTGTTGGCCGTATTACCCCCCAACTCCCAGGCCGGAGGCGCAATGGTGTCATCATCAATCTCGCAGACAACTGCGCCGGTGGATGAGATGGAGCGAATGGCCTGTCCCTGGGGACAAACACCCAATACCCGACGCTGCACCATTGCGGTATCCACGCTCAGGGTAACGTCCCCCGAGACACCGCCGCCACTGAGCCCGGTGCCAGCATTGACGGCGGTGATATCGCCACCGCCTCCACCCGTCCCTGTATCATCCGCCGCGCAGGCCCAGGCGCTGCCATTCCACTTGGCCACCTCACCGCTGCTGCAGCTCAGTCCCGCCAAGGTGTCGGCATCACCATCGAGCAGGTCGGCGGGAACATTCATGAAATTGGACCAGTCAAGGTAATGACTGCTGTCTTGGCCGTCCAGCAGGTCGGCATCCAGGCCGGAACCTGCGCCATCGAGCTGGCTGTACAGGGTCTCTTCCAGGCCCCTGACCAGGAACACTGCCATCTGCGCCCGGGTGACCAAATCCTCGGGGCAGTAACTGTTGCCACCGCAGCCCTGGGTGATATTCAGATTGGCGAACTCCTCGATGAAACCGCAGGCCCAGTAAGTATCGGGCACATCGTCGAACAGCGTCCCCGTACAGACATAGGTTGCCGCCTCTACAAAGGCTTCATAGCTCCCTGGTGCCGGCGCCTCCGCCAGAGCATCGCCACCCGTCCAGATTCCTGCCAGCAGCAGGGCCAGCAGGCGTTTGTTGAACATAGCTTTGTTTTTCATTATTACATCCTCCAAATGGTGAAGTCAGGACAACAGCCAAGGGCTGTGCTTGGAGCATGGCCAAACGGCAACCTGGCGGCTTGATTTACCTGGAGGAAATTGTGAAGAGATTGTGAACTCTTTATAAATCAGCAGCTTGAATCACAATCAAATAAGAGAACAGGCGAAAGGCTACGCCAACAGACTCACTCTTTCCCCCGGGGGAGAGGGTTGGGGTGAGGGGGAAATAGGCTAGGTTATTCAGAAAATGATTTCACGCCACTTCTGATTTGAAAGCGCGTTTTCATAGGCCTGCAGATATTTCTCATGGGTGGCCGCCCAGAGGCTGCCGGCCTTTTCTTTCACGGCCCTGGCAATATCCACGGCATCCGCGAAACGCTTTTCCTCATAGGCAAGATGGGCGGGCAAGAGCGCGTAGGTGGGGTCGGGGGAGGCAAACTCACTTTCGGTTTGCAGGTATTTCCTGGCCTGGTCAGGCAGATGCAGATTGAGGTAGGCCCGCGCCAACAGATTGGCTGCCATGTGGCCGGCATACTTCAACCCCTGCCGTTCGAAATCAGGAAGCATTTTGCTGATTTCGTTTACGGCGACCTCATACTTCCCTTCCATGATATGAATATCGGCCAGTTCAACCTTTACCAGGGCAGCCCCTTCGGTACCTCCAAGTTTTTCAAAGGCTGCCTGCAAATCCGTCAACATGCTGACAGCACGACCGAGCTCCCCTTTCGATTTCAGGATAACAGCCTGTTGAAATTTGGTCATGGCCAGGTATTGCCGGTTGCCCAGGCGCAGAAACTGCAATTCGGCGTCCTTGTAGTATTTTTCCGCTTGGGTGTAATCATTGACCGTCATGTGGATATTGCCGATATTGAACGACACCATGCCAATCCCGGGACGGTATCCGGCCCGCCGGTACAATTCCATGGCCTTCAGCAAGTATTCCAGGGCTCTGTCCACATCCCCAGCAGCCTGGTAACTGGTGCCGATATTCATGGTTTCCATAGCCTGATCTACGACATTCCCCGCTTCCTCTGCCATCTTCAACAGGCGTCGGGAGGTTTCCCGTGACAAACCAAGCTCCCCCTTGGTGTACTGGATATTGGACACCACCCGCAGGGCTTGGTAGCGGACATCCGGCGGCAAATCATCCCGCGCCAGCAGGCCGTCCGTGATTTTCAGCGCCTCATCCAGCTTACGCATGCGATAGCGGGCATCCGCCAGCTTTACCCGGGCCCAGACGAATTCCGGCTCCTTTTTCAGGGCAAGTTCGAGGAACTGAACCGCGGAGACATATTGGCCGTTGAACAGTTCCTGGGTGCCCAGGGCATAGGCCTGGTTGGCGGCTTCATCGGTGGAATAGGTATCCCGTACGCTGACCAGCCAGGGCTGCGCGGGGTCCACCAGCCGGACAACACTGCCGGCAAGCGCTGACCCGGCTTCGATGACGGTATTCCCATTAACCGTCTTGCGCTTGGCAACCCCTCTGGAACTGACCACCTGGTAGGAGATTTGAGGATGCGGATCGGTGCGCTCCAGGCGGGCGGAAAGCAGTATCTGGCATCCCAGATCCCCACAGAGAGACTCAAATACCTTCAGCATTTCCAGGGGTGTAGAGGGCGTTTCATCCAGGGCCATGTTGTCCAGATAGCTGATGACTTTTTTTGTTTCCACGGTGTTGATACCGGCTGACTCCCCCAGCAGCTGCCGAACCATGTCCATGAGCCCCAGGTTTATCCAGGCGTAGGTTTCATCCCCGCTCCCGTTCTCGAAAGGCAGCACGGCAATGTTGTAAGGATAATCCCCAAGGTCCAGAGATGGTGGTTTTTCGGGCCGGGTGAACAAGTAGGCGGCCAGGGCGGTCGCCAGCATCAGTCCCAGGACGGCCCATGGCCAGCGTCTGGGCATTTCTGCCATTTTCTCCCGGGGTTCCGCAGCAGGACTGTCTTCAGCAAGCAGCTCGGGCTGAACCAGAAAACGCACGCCCACGCCATGTATGGTCTTGATGTAGGTGGGATGCCTGCTGTCATCGCCCAGGAGCTGGCGGGTGCGGCGAATCAGCTGGGACAAGGCCCAGTCACTGATTTCCTGCCGGGGCCAGAGGGTTTCCAGCAGTTCCCGCCGGGTCAGGGTTTCCGGATAGCGCTCCAGCAGCAGCAGGATGAACTGGAACACCCTGTTCTCCACCTCCAGCAGTTCTCCATCCCGGTAGAAAAGCGTTTTGTCCGGGTTCAACCGGAATTCATTGAATCGGTAGATCATAAAGCCCCTTGGCGTGTGCTGAAATTGGTGTTTTTTTTATTGCATTATAGGCCAAGTTCCCTGACATGAAGGGCGGGGGTTCTAGCAAGGCATCTCATGCTGTTGGTATAATTACCTTCCCATGAGCGAATCTTCCTCACTGACCGATCATTTCCTGATCGCCCTGCCGATTCTGCGGGACCCCAACTTTTCCCGCACTGTCACTTATATCTGCGAGCATAACAAGGACGGCGCCATGGGCATCATCATCAACCGCCCTTGCGATCTTCAGCTCATGGACATCCTGCACCACATGGACATACAGGAAACCCCAGCCACCCCCCGGGAGTTCCCCGTGCATATCGGCGGCCCGGTGCAGGAAGACCGGGGTTTCCTGCTCCATTCCCCGCCAAAGCGCTGGGATTCCACCCTGGTGATCAGTGATGATATGGCCGTGACCACCTCCCGCGATCTGCTTCAGGCTCTGGCCCGGGGAGAAGGACCGGAAGAAGTGTTCATCGCCCTGGGTTACGCCGGTTGGGGTCCAGGACAGCTGGAGCAGGAACTACAACAGGACAGCTGGCTGTTCAGCCCCGCTTCCCGGGAGATCATTTTCCACACACCTGTGGAAAAGCGCTGGGAGGCTGCCGCGACTCTGGCAGGTGTGGACCTGAACCTGATCAGCAACACCGGTGGCCATGCCTGAGACTCTGCTGGGCTTCGACTACGGCACCCACAAGATCGGGGTGGCCGTGGGCCAGGAACTCACCGGCACGGCCAATCCGCTTACTGTGTTGAACCGGGTCAAGGACCAACCCGACTGGGACAGCATCAGGCGTCTCATCGAGGAATGGCGCCCCCAGGGTCTGGTGGTGGGTTTGCCCATAGGTCCGGACGAGAAAGAAACCCCCATGACCCAGGCGGCGCGCAAGTTCGCCCGGCAGTTGGAGGGGCGCTTCGGTCTGCCTGTACACCTGGCTGATGAAAGGCTAACATCCCGGGAAGCCTGGAGCCGCATTGGCGGCATCGCCACCCGGGATGTCACGCGCATCGACTCCATGGCAGCCAAACTCATCCTGGAAACCTGGTTCAGCAGCCTATGAGCAAACGCATCTTCATGCAGCAGGAAGCCATCCTGGACATCATCCAGGGCATGGCCCGCCTGACCCGCAAACACCTGCAGGAGCGGAAGATTCCTGATCCGGCCATGATCGGCATCCACACCGGCGGCGTATGGATCGCCCAGCGCCTGCATCAGTTGCTGGACATAGAGCCGCCCCTGGGACAACTGGACATCAGTTTCTACCGGGACGATTTCACCCGCATCGGAATGAACCCTCAGGTGAAGCCTTCCCAGATCCCTTTCGATGTGGAAGACCGCCACATCATTCTGGTGGACGACGTGATTCAGTCCGGGCGCACCATACGCGCCGCCATGAACGAGATCTTCGACTTTGGCCGCCCGGCCTCCATTACCCTGGTGAGCCTCATCGAGCGCAGTGGCCGGGAGCTGCCCATACAGCCGGATATCATGGGTCTGGAACCTCCCCTGGCGGACAATGAACACATCCGCCTGCAGGGACCGGACCCTCTGGTGCTGGAGATCAGCGGCCATCCTGGCAATCGGGAGGCCTCATGAACACCCCTATCCAACAGACCGACGCCCAGGGCCGCCTGCGCCATTTCCTCAGTATCGAGGGCTTCCGGCGGGAACAGCTGGAACAGATTCTGGATGCTGCCGAATCCTTCGCCATGCTGCCGGGGCGCCAGGTCAAGAAAGTCCCCCTGCTGCGCGGCAAGATCATCACCAACCTGTTCTTCGAAAACAGCACCCGCACCCGCACCACCTTCGAGCTGGCCGCCAAGCTGCTTTCAGCGGATGTCATCAACTTCAACGTCAATGTCTCCGCCACGGCCAAGGGGGAAACCCTGCTGGACACCCTGCGCAACATCGAAGCCATGCATTCGGATATGTTCGTGGTGCGCCACCAGGCCTCCGGCGCAGCCCATTTCATCGCCCGCCATGCCGCCCCCGGCGTGAGCGTCATCAACGCCGGCGACGGGCGTCATGCCCATCCCACCCAGGCCATGCTGGACATGTTCACCATCCGCCGCCACAAGGGGGATTTCACACCCCTGCGGGTAGCCATCGTGGGCGATATCCAACATTCCCGAGTGGCGCGCTCCCAGATCATGGCCCTGAACACACTCGGCGTGAGCGAAGTACGGGTAATCGCTCCGCGTACCCTGCTGCCCGCCGAGGCGCGTTCTCTGGGCGTACATGTCTATCATGACCTGGCGCAGGGCCTGGAGGATGTGGACGTCATCATCATGCTGCGCCTGCAGAAGGAACGCATGGAGCACGCCCTGCTGCCTTCGGAGCACGAATACTTCCAGCTCTACGGCCTCACCCAGGCACGCCTGAAAAAAGCCAAGCCCGATGCCATCGTCATGCACCCGGGTCCCATCAACCGGGGCGTGGAAATCGCCTCTGAAGTGGCGGACGGCCCCCAATCGGTCATCCTGCAACAGGTAAGCTACGGCATCGCCGTGCGCATGGCGGTCATGTCCATGGCCCTGGGCGGCACTGCCGGGGAGACCCAGTCATGAACCGTATCCATATTCAGGGAGGGCGTCTCATCGACCCAGCCAATGGCGTGGACGCCAGGCAAGACCTGTGGCTGGAAGACGGCAAGGTGCTGGCCGTGGGAGAACAGCCCCAGGGATTCAAACCGGATCAGGTCATCGACGCCAGGGGAAAAATCATCTGCCCCGGCCTCATCGATCTGGGCGTGCATCTGCGTGAACCCGGCCAGGAGCACAAAGGCACCATTTGCAGTGAAGGCCGGGCTGCCGCCCGGGGCGGCATCACCACCTTGGTGTGCATGCCCGATACCCTGCCCGTCATCGACACTCCGGCGGTCTGGGAACTCATACGCCGCCGCGCCAAAGCCTGCGGCAATGCCCGGGTGCTGGCCATCGGCGCCCTGACCCATGGACTGGCTGGCGATCAGCTGGCAGAGACAGGCGCCCTGAAACAGGCCGGCTGCGTGGCCGTGAGCAACACCCGCCGGCGCATGGCCAATACCCTGGTCACCCGGCACGCCCTGGAGTACGCCAGCACCTTTGACCTGCCCGTGATCCTGTGCAGTGAAGATCCCCATCTCAAGGCCAATGGCTGCGTCCACGAAGGCGCCGTGGCCAGCCGCCTGGGACTGCCCGGCATTCCCGCAGCGGCGGAAACCGTGGCTGTGGCCCGGGACCTGGCCTTGACCGAACATACCGGCTGCCTCAGCCATTTCCACACCCTGTCCACGGGCCGCGCCATCGAAATGATCCGTCAGGCCCGCCAGGACGGCGCGCAGCTCACGGCGGGCGTGGCCATACACCAGCTGTTCCTCATGGACATGGACGTGGATGGCTTCAATGCCGCCTGTCACGTGGATCCGCCCCTGCGCACCCAGGGCGACCGGGATCGCTTGCGCCAGGCCGTGCGGGACGGCGACATCCAGGTCATCTGCTCGGATCATCAACCCCATGAGGAAGATGCCAAAACCGAACCCTTTCCCCTGACAGCCCCCGGCATATCGGGCCTGGAAACCCTGTTGCCCCTGAGCCTGAAGCTGGTGCAAGAAGGGATACTGGATCTGCCCACAGCCATCGCCGCCCTGACCAGCGGCCCGGCCCGGGTGCTGGATCTGCCCCTGGGGCGCCTGGATCCCGGGCGCAGCGCCGACATCTGCATTTTCGATCCAGACGCCATTTGGGAACTGGATCCTGAAACAATGGCCAGCCGGGGAAAGAATACGCCTTTTGCAGGTTGGGAATTCCGTGGCCGCGTCACCCATACCCTGTTCGAAGGACGGCTCACCTGGAGCAATGATTCATGAAACACCCGGAACATCGCAGCAGCATCTTCGTCGAAGAGGCTGAAATCATCCGTCATGAAGCCTTTGCCGGCGATCAGTTCATCCTGCGCCTGCACGCGCCCCGCTGCGCCGCAAAAGCCCGGCCCGGCCAGTTCGTGCACCTGACCGTGGATCCCCAGCGCCCCATGCGCCGTCCCATTTCCATCATGCGCGCCCATGCCCGCGAAGGCTGGATAGACTTGCTCTACAAACGGGTGGGCGAAGGCACGGCCCTGCTGGCGAGGCGCAAGCCCGGCGAAACCCTGAGCAACCTCGGCCCCATCGGCCAGCCTTTCAAGGTCACCAGAAAACGTCCCCTCCTCATCGGTGGCGGCGTGGGCATGCCGCCCATGCTGTTCGTGGCTGAAAGCCTCAGGGGCAGCGACCACCAGCCCCTGGTGATCCTGGGTTCGGAAGTGCCCTTTCCCTTTACGCCCCGCCCTTCCGACATTCTGGTGCCCGGCATGCCCGAGGGCGTGATCGCCACAATGCCCCTGCTAGACGACTGGAACATCGCCTGCCGGCTCACTTCAGGTCAGGACATGCCCGGCGTACACCAGGGCTATGTCACGGACTTGGCCCGCCACTGGCTGAACGCCCTGGATGAAGCGGCCAGAAAGGAAGTGGAGGTGCTGGCCTGCGGCCCCCATCCCATGCTGGAGGCGGTGGTCGCCCTGGCGCGGGACTTTGACCTGCCCGTGCAGGTTTCCCTGGAGGAATTCATGGCCTGCGGCGTGGGCGGCTGCGCCGGTTGCGCGGTAGAGGTGCAGACGCAAAACGGCCCGTCCATGCAGCGGGTCTGTGTGGACGGGCCGGTGTTCAACGGTTACCAAGTGTTCTAGCCCGAATATTTCACCCGGTCGCTGGAAAAATATTCCAGCTTACTG
>JALWRH010000066.1:35545-57080 GCA_026994195.1 Sedimenticola sp.
CCCTCGCACCGGTCTCGCCGTCCATCTGCGGTATTTGCTCAATCATCAATAGCTTGGGCTATTGATTCAATTGCAAATCCGCACCTGAACGCCGATCCCGGCACGATCATCGCGTTCCCGGGTGAAATATTCGGGCTAGCCCGCGGACGGGTCGACGCTCAGTAATCGTCCACCAGCATAGCGGCATCCAGATCCCTTGCCCGGGTACCCGGCGTATTGTCTCCCAGTTTGATCATCAGGCGCACCTCGTTGGCCGAATCAGCATGCTTGAGGGCGTCGGCTTCGGTGATCTCCCCTTCGAGATAGAGTTCGTACAAGGCCTGGTCGAAAGTGATCATGCCGTGCTCGCGGGAACGCTTCATCAGTTCCTTGAGCTCGTGGATCTTGCCCTTGAGAATCAGGTCGGACGCCAGGGGCGTGTTCAGCAGCACTTCGATGGCCGCCCGGCGCCCCACGCCGTCGGCCCGGGGAATAAGCTGCTGGGCGAGAATGCCCTTGAGGTTCAGGGACAGGTCCATAAGGGCCTGTTCCTTGCGCTCTTCCGGGAAGAAATGCAGGATGCGCTCCAGGGCCTGGTTGGCGTTGTTCGCGTGCAGAGTGGTCAGCACCAAGTGGCCGGTTTCAGCGAAGGTCAGGGCATGTTCCATGACTTCCTTGGTGCGGATCTCGCCAATGAGTATGACGTCCGGCGCCTGACGCAACGTATTTTTCAGGGCCACTTCATACGATTCAGTATCGATCCCCACTTCCCGCTGGGCCACGATGCAGCCTCCATGCTGATGCAGGAATTCGATGGGATCCTCGATGCAGATGATATGCCCGTCACTCTTCCGGTTACGGTACCCCAGCATGGCAGCCAGGGATGTTGACTTACCGGTTCCCGTAGCACCGACGAATATGATCAGTCCCCGCTTTACCATAGCCAGTTGCTTGATAATGGGCGGGAGCTTCAGGTCTTCAAAGCTGGGAATATCCGTTTCGATACGACGCAGCACCATGGCCACGGCATCCCGTTGCACGAATGCGCTCACCCGGAATCGGCCAATGCCTGGTGCACTGACGCCAAAGTTACATTCCTTGGTGTGCCGGAACTCTTCCCGCTGTTCCGGACTCATGAGTCCGTAAGCGAGTTCACGCGTCTGATCTGCGGTGAGAGGCGTCTTGGCCACGGGCTTGATATGTCCATCCACTTTGACGGAGGGGGGGCGTCCCACGGTAATAAACAGGTCGGACGCCTTCTTGTCCGCCATGAGGCGGAGTATGTCATTGAAATCCATGTGCTAACCTCGGGGTAATACGTCTGTCATGGGGGCGTGGCAGCCCATGATCAGGTAAAGGCTTCTTTGTTCTGGGCCCTGGAACGGGCATCCTGACGGGTGATCAGACCTTTCTGCAGCAGTTCCTTCAGATGCTGATCCAGGGTCTGCATCCCCACGGCCTGCCCGGTCTGGATGGCCGAATACATCTGCGCCACCTTGTCCTCACGAATGAGGTTACGGATCGCTGGCGTTCCAATCATGATTTCCCAGGCTGCCGTACGGCCACCTCCCACTTTCTTCAGCAGGGTTTGGGCGATAACCGCCCGCAGGGATTCGGACAACATGGAACGCACCATGGACTTTTCGCCAGCGGGGAATACATCCACGATACGGTCAATGGTCTTGGCAGCAGAACTGGTGTGCAGCGTACCGAAAACCAGGTGACCGGTCTCGGCGGCGGTCAGGGCCAGGCGGATGGTTTCCAGATCCCGCAATTCACCTACCAGAATGATGTCCGGGTCTTCCCGCAGGGCGGAACGCAGGGCTTCGGAAAAGCCCAGGGTATCACGATGCACTTCCCGCTGGTTGATCAGACATTTCTTGCTCTGGTGCACGAATTCGATGGGATCCTCAATGGTGAGCACATGCCCGTACTCATTGTCATTGATGTAGTCGATCATCGCGGCCAGGGTGGTGGATTTACCCGAACCCGTAGGCCCGGTTACCAGCACAATGCCCCGGGGGGCGTCACAAATAGTCTTGAAAGTGGATGGGCAGCCCAGATCATCCAGGGTCAGCACCTTGGACGGAATGGTCCGGAATACCGCGGCCGCACCGCGATCCTGATTGAAGGCATTGACCCTGAATCGCGCCAGTCCCGGAATTTCGAAAGAGAAATCCACTTCCATGAATTCTTCGTAGTCCCGGCGCTGCTTGTCATTCATGATGTCGTACACAAGCGAATGCACGGTCTTGTGATCGAGGGCAGGTACATTGATACGCCGGATGTCGCCATCCACGCGGATCATGGGGGGCAAGCCCGCCGACAAGTGCAAGTCAGAAGCGTTGTGCTTTACACTGAACGCAAGAAGCTCTGTAATATCCATGAATCCCCTCTAAGTAATTGACTTCGCCATCATTCAGCTTCGGTTTCGGGCAAAACCGGTTGGCTGCAGCATGTAAATCATCATACCAGGGTCACCGGCTGTATCCTTGTCGTAAACACCGAACAAAAGCAGCTGAAAATTCAACTTTTCATCCGGAGTATGATAGTACAGGCAGGTAAAATCCGATAAGGTATTTTTATCGATCTTTTCTCACCTGGAATACTTTGGGAATCTCCAATTTATTCACACATGGCATGAAGAAGATGATCAGCAACTGCACATGAATAAATCAAAGGTTCCTCTATGGCTACTTTGAAGGAAAGACTATCACAACTACACTCCCGGATAAGCAGCACTGCCCAGTCTTGTGACAGAGATCCCTCAGATATCATGCTTTTGGCGGTAAGCAAGACCCGCCCGGTGGAAGACATCAGGGAGGCAGTGGCAGCCGGGCAGCGGGCCTTTGGCGAGAACTATCTACAGGATGCGCTGCCCAAGATCCACGCCCTGCAGGATCTGGCCCTGGAATGGCATTTCATTGGGCGCATCCAGTCCAACAAGACCCGGGACATTGCAGAGAATTTTTCCTGGGTACATGCCCTGGACAAGTTCAAACACGCCCGGCGCCTCAATGATCAGCGCCCCCCGGACCTGCCTCCACTGAATGCCTGTATCCAACTCAACCTTACCGGAGAACAGAGCAAAGGAGGCATTGACGCCCAGGAACTGCCCGGGCTGCTTGAAAAGCTGCTGCAACTGCCCCATCTGAGAATACGCGGACTCATGACCATGCCACCAGCCAATGCGGGGGAAACCCTGCAGCATCAGGTATTTGGTGACTTGCGAAAGCTTCTGCAAAAAATGAATGCGCAAGGCCACAATCTGGATACCCTGTCCATGGGCATGTCCGGGGATATGCAGGCAGCAATCTGCGAAGGCGCTACAATGGTGCGCATAGGCACTGCAATTTTTGGACCGAGAAACTCTACATGAAGACAAAGACCCTGGCTTTCATTGGTGGCGGCAACATGGCCAGCGCCATGATCAATGGATTGATCGAAGACGGCACTGATCCCGCTCATATCCTGGTAGCCGAACCCAACCAGGCGCGCCGGGAACAACTGGCGGTGCGCTTTGGCATCCGCACCCTGGAAGACAACAGCGAAGTTGCGCGCCAGGCCGATGTCCTGATCCTGGCGGTCAAACCCCAGGCGCTCGAAGCCGTGGCAAAGGATCTATCACCGGCCTTGCAGCAGCAGGCACCTCTGTGCCTGTCCATCGCTGCAGGTATACGTCATGCCAGCCTGCAGGCATGGCTGGGCGAGGATGTTCCTGTAATCCGGGTCATGCCCAACACCCCCGCCATGCTGGGCGCCGGCGCCAGCGGCCTGTACGCGCCCGGGGACATTAATGAAACCCAGCGGGAGCTGGCAGAACACATCATACGCGCCACGGGTATTGCGGTCTGGCTGGATGATGAAAGCCAGATGGATGCCCTGACGGCCGTGTCCGGCAGCGGCCCCGCCTATTTCTTCTTGTTCATGGAAGCCATGCAAAACAGCGCGATCAAACTGGGGTTGCCGGAGAAAACAGCCCATCTGCTGGTCTTGCAGACCGCTCTGGGCGCCGCACGCATGGCCATGGAAAGCGCCTCGGATCTGACAGACTTGCGCAACAGCGTCACTTCTCCCGGCGGCACGACCGAAGCGGCTCTGAATATTTTCTCCAATGGCGGACTGGCACAACTCGTGGATCAGGCCCTGACAGGAGCCCGGGACCGCTCCATATCATTGTCAGAATCGCTGGGAGGCGACGAATAATGGGTGGCGGCTACCTGACCAACCCCCTGGTGTTCCTTGTCCAGGTTCTGTTCGAAGCCTATATCCTGGTGGTGTTGCTGCGCTTCTTCCTGCAACTCACCCGCTCGGATTTCTACAACCCCCTGTCCCAGTTCATTGTCAAGGTCACCTCCCCGGTACTGGTTCCCCTGCGCCGGGTGATACCGGGAATGGCGGGCATGGACACCGCCGCCCTGGTATTGGCCTGGGCGCTGAAAGCTCTGGAACTGCTCATCGTGACAGCCTTGTCCGGCGCGGGACTGCATCCCTTGTTCGCCATTCTCGGCGCCATCCCGGGACTGGTGGAACTTTGCATCAACATCTTCCTGTACGCCATCATCATCCAGGCCATACTGAGCTGGGTGAATCCAGGGACCTACAACCCCGCCGCTTCCCTGCTGTACAGCTTCACCGCGCCTGTGCTGCGACCGGTACAGCGTTTCATTCCTCCTGTCGGGGGCCTGGATCTGTCACCCATGGCCGCCATACTGGGCCTCATCCTCCTGAAAATGCTGCTCATCCCGCCTTTGCAGCAACTGGTCGTCGCCCTGCTCTCATGAGTGAAAGCTGGTATCGAAGAGATGGTGATGATTTGTTGTTGTTCATCCGGGTTCAACCCAGATCAAGCAAAGATGGTTTTGCCGAGATCATGGAGAGCGTTCGCAAGCTGCGCATCAAGGCCGCGCCTGTGGATGGCAAGGCCAACGCCCATCTGATCCGTTATCTGTCCAAACGCCTGGGTATCCCCAAATCCCGCATTCTGGTGGAAACCGGCCACAGCAGCCGCAACAAACGCATTCGGATAAAAGGGTTGCACCGGCTTCCCGGCGATCTGAGCTGAACGATTACCTATTGATAAACCTATACACAGAGGAGTATATTTTGAGGACTTGGTACTAGGGGGCATGAACAGGATCATGGGGACAGGAGAACTTAAGGACCAGCTGCAGGGGTTTGCCCGTTGGAAAATGCGCCAGCTGCATACGATGGAGCAACTGGAAGGCTGGCTCAAACAACAGGGCCTTTTTACTTCCCAGGCGCAGCAGGCCATTCAGCATGCAAGTATCACCCTGCGCCAGGAATACGTCACCGTTGCCATCGTAGGAGAGTTTTCCCGTGGCAAGACCGAGCTGATCAATTCACTGTTCTTTGGCGATCACGCTTTCCGGCTGCTGCCCACGGATGCCGGCCGTACCACCATGTGCCCCACGGAAATCTTCCAGGACAACCAGGAAGAACCCTATCTGCGCCTGTTGCCCATAGAAACCCGCATGGAAGAAACCAGCCTCTATGACCTGCAGTCCCAGCCGGAAAAATGGGAGCACATACCCCTGAACATCGACGACAGCGAGGACATGTACAACAAGCTGTTGAAGATCAAGGAAAACAAAATGGTGCCCAGGGATACCGCAGCGCAAATGGGGCTGGACGATCTGAATGAAGGAGAAGATGACCTGGAACGGCTGGTATCCATCCCGGCCTGGCGCTTGGCGCACCTCAATTATCGCCACCCCCTTCTGGCCCAGGGGCTGCGTATTCTCGATACCCCGGGTCTGAACGCTGTGAGCGCAGAGCCGGAGCTGACTTACGAGATACTGCCCAGCGCCCAGGCGCGCCTGTTCGTACTCGGCGCCGATACTGGCGTAACCAAATCAGACATGGATATGTGGCAGCAGCTCATTCAGCAGCCAGGTACACGCAAGAGACTGGGGGCCATTGTGGTGCTCAACAAGACCGACACCCTGTGGGACGAGTTACGCAGCGATGATGAAGTCAACCTGACCATTGAACGCCAGCGTCTCGAAGTGGCGCAGATCCTCGAAGTCAAACACAAACAGATATTTGCCGTATCGGCACACAAGGGGCTACTTGGGCGTATCAAGAAAGACAAGGCGCTCGAAGAACGTTCCGGCATCCCCAACCTGGAGAAACACCTGGCCGAAACCCTGGTGCACAACCGCCAGGAACTGATCGTGGAACAATCGACCGAGCTGGTGCACAGTGCCCTGGACAACATCCAGGCACTGGTGACTTCACGCCTCAAACGCATGAAAAAGCAGGCCCAGGAACTCAAGGACCTGAGCACCAAAAGTGAAGCCGCCATCGACAAGCTGCTCAAGCAGGCCCAGGCGGACAAGGCCCGCTACCAGGCCAGCATCAACGCTTACAAACAATCCCGCGCAGACTTCACCACTCACGGGAAGGTGCTGCTGGACGCCCTTTCTCCCCAGACACTGCACCATATCATCGACAAGGCTCGGAATCACATGTCCGGCGCCTGGACCACTATCGGCCTGAAGGAGGCCATGCGCCAGCTGTTCGATGACATCAACAGCCAGATGGAGATCGCGGCCAACCAGTCCCAGGAAATGCGCCGTCTCATCCGCACCATCTATCGCCGGTTCCAGACACGTCACGGTATGAACCTTGGGGATCCACGCATGCTGTCCCTCATCAGTCACCAGGTTGAACTCAACCTCATCTACCAGGAGGCCGAGATTTTCCGCAAAAGTCCCCGCACAGCCCTGACGGAAAAACATTTTGCCATCAAGCGCTATTTTCACACTGTGGTACGGCGCGTGGAACTTACCTTCCGCAACGCGCACAACGATGCCAAGGACTGGCTGGAAACCGCTCTCGATCCTCTTACCGCCCAGGTGCATGAACATCGCGCAGTACTTTCGCAACAACTGTCTGATCTCAAGCTCACCGGCCGCTCACGCACTACCGTGCGCCAGCGCCTCAGGGCCTTGCAGCAGGACACCGCACAGCAGAAAACCCAGCTTGGCACCCTGCAAAAAGTCATTGCCGCCCTGGAAAGTCCCTTCCCCGGCAACAATCAGACTGACGTCACGGAAACCCGGGAAGAAGCAATAAAGAAAACTGCTTGATTTTCCTCTGTTTTTTGCTGTGCCAGCAGAACAACGGTGGTGTTCTATACTTACACCATAGACGCTTATCCAAAAAAACCGGCAAAGTTTTTGCTGATCTGCCGGTCACATAGGAAAGCACAGGTAGAGTCTGTAACTCGTCGATTGCGCCCATCCTCATTCAGAATCAAGGTGCATATCGACTCGCTGCCATAAAACCGCCACAACAGACTCTGAAATACATACCGGGCACCGAATGCGGGTTTATCCCCCATCGAGCGGCATTCCAAGCACCCCTGAGTAGAACACCAAGGAGAACATCATGCAAAAAATGAAACTTATCTTCCTGTCCCTGGCTGTCATGTTGCTCACCAGTGGCTCTGCAGTGGCAGAGAACAGCACCAAGGCTGATGGCTACACCATTCACCACAACGCCTTCTTGAGCAGCGAACTGGCACCCGACATGGCCAGCCGCTATAACATACGGCGCAGCCCGAACCGGGCTGTCATCAATATCAGCATCATCAAGGACGTGCCGAATACAACCGGCAAAGCGGTGACCGCCCAGGTCAAAGTCATGTCTCACAACCTGCGTGGCCAGGTGCGCAACATCCCTGTGCGGGAGATCAAGGAACAAAATGCAGTCTATTATATCGGCGAGTTTCTGGTGGAAAACCAGGAATCGGTAACTTTCACCATAGAAGCCATCCCCAGCGGAACAAGCAAGGTTCTGCATGCTTCACTGAAACAGCAATTCTTCACCCGCTGATCAGGTTGCCAGGTCTGAGCTGCAACAGCATCATCAGGCCAAAGAGGATCACCAGGCCCCCGGCCATCTTCCGCGCCAGGGGTTTGCGCAGAAAGCTTCCCATCCAGCCGGCTGCTGCCCCCATGAGCAGCAGATTCGGCAGGGTGCCAAGGCCAAAGGCTCCCATGAGCAGGGCGCCGGACAGAACACCGCCAGCCGACAAAGACCAGATCAGCACACTGTACACCAACCCACAGGGCAACCATCCCCATACCATGCCGAGCAGAAACGCCTGAACAGGCGATCGCACCGGCAACAGCTTCCGACCCAGGGGCTCTATACGCTTCCAAACCACAGAACCTGCCCTTTCCACCCGCGCCAGACCCATCCACCAGCCGCCCAGATAAAGGCCCATCATAATCATGAACAAGCCAGCAATGACGCTGAGTAGCTGCTGGGTGACCTGCAGGGGTCCGGCTTGGGCAAGCAACAGCCCAAGGCCACCGGCAACCATGCCCGCTGCCATGTAACTGACAATACGTCCCAGGTTGTAAGAGAATTGCAGAACCCAGAACCGGGAGCTGGTGGCATCCTGCCCGGGCAACCCCAGGGTAAGGGCACCCACGATGCCACCGCACATGCCCAGGCAATGCACACCCCCGAGAAGACCTACGATAAAGGCCCCTGGCAACCCCATATCCATCAGGCTGCCACCTCCTGCTCCAGCCGCTGCTCCCGCTTCATGAGCACCAGAATGAGCAATACGGAAGGGATACCCAGTGCAGCAGCATAGACAAAGAAGAACGGGTAGCTGGTCTTGTCCACCACCAGGCCGGAAAAGCCCGCAACGAATTTCGCCAGCAGCAACATGATGGAACTGAACAGGGCATACTGGGTAGCGGTATACGCCTTGTTGGTAAGCGATGACAAATAGGCGACAAAAGTCGTGGTGGCAATTCCCGCCGCCAGATTGTCGGCCCCCACCACCAGGATCAGCCACAGCAGCCGGGCCTCCTGAGTGGCCAGCCAGGCAAACAGTAGATTGGTCAGCACCACCAGCACGGCTCCCACCAGCAGCATGCGCATCCTACCGTAACGCATGACCAGCACGCCGCCCACCAGCGCTCCGGCAATGGTCACGAAAGGCCCAACGGTCTTGGTCACCAGGCCAATCTCCAGCTCTGTATAACCCATGTCGATATAAAACGGGTTGGCCATCACCCCCAGGGTGATATCACTGATGCGGTAGACCATGATGAACCCCAGTATCACGATGGCAAACAGCCCCTGGCGGACAAAAAATTCCCGAAAAGGATCCACCACAGCTCCGATGAACCAGCGCTTGAGGCGCACCAGGAGTGGCCGTTTTGCATTGGCCGGATCACCCGCTGCCTGGGGATGTTCCGGTTCCGCTATGATCATCACCATGATGGGGCCGATGAGCATGAAAGCCGCCATGAACAGATAGGCCACTGGCCAGGAATAGTAGTAGGCCAGGCTGAAAGCGCCCCCGCCAGCCACGATCATGCCCAGGCGGTAACCCAGCTGATAGGCGCCTGCCATGGCACCCTGGTAGTCCTCACCAATAGCCTCGATACGCCAGGCATCGATGCTGATGTCCTGGGTGGCCGAGGAAAAAGCGGTCACCAATGCAAACAGCACTGTGGCCTGCAAATGCCCCACGGGATCGCTGGAAGCCATGCTCACCAGTCCGTAAATCACGCCGATCTGGGCCAACAACATCCAGCCCCGGCGTTGTCCCAGCGCTTTAGTCAGCACTGGCACCGGCGCCCGGTCGATAAGGGGCGACCAGAAAAACTTGAAGCCATAGGCCAGGGCCACCCAGCTGACGAACCCAATGGTCGTCTTGTCCACGCCTTCCACCCGCAGCCAGGCCGACAAAGTGCCGAACACCAGCAGTATGGGCAGGCCCGCAGAGAATCCCAGAAACAGCATGGAGACAACCTTGGGATTGCGATAGACGAGGAAGGATTCGGCCCAGCCGTGTTGGGGCGCCAGGCGGTTCAAGATTCTGTCCCGATGTCGTAATCCATGATCAGGGGCGCATGATCGGAAAAACGCTTGCGCTTGTAGATGGAAGCGCCCAGCACCTTGTCCTTCAAACCCGGCGTGATCACCTGGTAGTCGATACGCCAGCCCACGTTCTTTTCCCAGGCCCGCCCCCGGTTGGACCACCAGGTGTACTGCTCCGGTTCCTGATTCACTACGCGAAAAGCATCCACGAAGCCCGCGGGGCCGAACAATTCATCCATCCAGGCGCGCTCCTCGGGCAGGAAGCCGGAATTCTTCTGATTGGAGCGCCAGTTTTTCAGATCGATTGCCTTATGGGCAATATTCCAGTCACCGCAGATGATGTAGTCACGGCCACTCTTGCGCAGTTCGATCAGGTAGGGCAGCAGCTTCTTCATGACCCTGAACTTGATGGCCTGGCGTTCTTCACTGTGAGAGCCGGATGGCATATACAAGGAGACAACACTCAGATTCTTGTATCTTGCTTCGATCCAGCGCCCTTCCGCATCGAACCAGTCCCAACCGATGCCCTGCACCACGGCATCCGGCTCCTTTCTGCAATAGATGCCTACACCACTGTAGCCTTTACGCTCGGCAGGGTGATAGAAGCAGTGGAAGCTTGGCGGCCAGAACTGGCGGTCGGTGATCTGGTCTGCCTGAGCCTTGAGTTCCTGCAGACAGACTATGTCCGCTTTCTGCCGCCTCAGCCACTGGTAGAAGCCCTTGCGGGCGGCGGCACGGATACCATTGACATTGATAGTGATGACACGCATGACCGCAGATTATACTCCTGATACCATGGCGCCATCATTTTCCAACTCCAGAGATCACCATGCAGGAATACAAAAAAGAATTTCTCGATTTCGCCCTGGACGTGGGCGTACTGCGCTTTGGCGAATTCACCCTCAAATCAGGGCGCCTCAGCCCCTATTTCTTCAATGCCGGACTGTTCAACACCGGCGCCGCCCTGGCCCGGCTGGGCCGCTACTATGCCCAGGCCATCATGGACGCCGATATCGAATTCGATGTGCTGTACGGCCCGGCCTACAAGGGCATCCCACTGGCCGCTGTGACTGCCGCCGCCCTGTATGACCAGCACGGCCGTGATGTTGCCTACGCCTTCAATCGCAAGGAGGCCAAGGATCATGGCGAGGGCGGGGTTATCGTCGGGCATCCTCTGGAAGGAAAAATACTCATCATCGATGACGTGATCTCGGCCGGCACCTCGGTGCGGGAATCCATGGACATCATCGAGCAACAGGGCGCCAAAGCAGCGGGAGTGGTCATAGCCCTGGACCGCCAGGAAAAAGGTCAGGGCGAGCTGTCCGCCATCCAGGAAGTCGAGCGCGACTATGGTATTCCCGTAGCAGGTATCGTCAAGCTGGAAGATCTGATCACCTACCTCAGGGATAAAGGAGACAACCAGGAGGAACTCGCATCCGTCAGTGCCTACCGAGAGCGGTACGGGGTACATTGAAGCAATTTGACCCCGATGCACCCAAATCCCGGTTCAAGAGCAGCGATTCATAAGAATATGATGATTTAGTTGAGCCAGATCAATACGGCGCCGCCAGGAAAGAGTAAACTGCCTTTCAAGGCATTGGAAACAATACCTTATGGGTAAATTAACGTTATCCAGAATGTTCTCACTCCTCCTGACTGTTGTCAGATTTAGCCCGCCACCTCTTTTGGCGGGCTTTTTTATGTCCAGGGATGGACTGTATGCCGCGAAAGGCCAGGGATGGCCGTAGCGGCGCATGTCCAGGGATGGACTGGTCGGCAATCGCTCCCTGCATTACCGGCACTTCCACCGTCCCTGGCGGTCGTATGCCTCGAAAGGCCAGGGATGACCGTAGGTCGGGCTTCAGCCCGACAACCAGACTGCCCGTGTGCATCTGTCAGACTGAAGTCCGACCTACATGGGCAGGCTCCAGTACACTCCGCCCGTGGCAACAATCACCGTCAATATCCCCAGCACCAGATTGAAGGTCACCAAGCGCCGGATGCCCGCCAGGGCCTGCCCTCCCGCGGGCCAGTTCTCAGCAGCTACCGCTTTTTTAAGCGCCGCATAGGGCACAAAAAATATATAAAAGAACACCAGCATCATCAGCAGGCCCATGCCAAACATCAGATGTACATGCAGGGCCAGGCCACCCATGCCACCGTACACGCCAAAGATCATCCAGAATCCACTGGCAAGGATCAGCAGGATGCACACCCACACCCAGGGAAAGAAACGGCCGAACACCGCTCGCCACAGCTGAAGGCGCAGGGGCGGTTCCAGTTTCTCCACAGCGCTGGGGCGCAGCACCATATGGGCAAAAAACATACCTCCCACCCAGATCACCACGGACAGGACATGCAAGGGAACAGCGAAATTCATACCAAAACTCATGTGAAAGATTTCCTTTGACGACAGAACTGCAGGTATTCTACCGTATCATCGTCATTCGTCTTTCCCGGGAATACGCCATGAATCCTGCCGAACATCATGTGGTGGTGCTGGGCGCCACCGCCAAACCCGACCGCTATGCCAACCAGGCCATCCGCCTGCTGAGGGAGAAGGGCTACAGCCGCATCACACCCGTGCATCCCAAACTGAGTGAAAGCGAGGGCATACCGGTGATCAACCGGCTGTCGGATGTCCCTGAGCCGGTGGACACCCTTACCCTGTATGTCGGTCCCGCCAGCCTGGAACCCATGATCGAAGACATCATCCGTCTGAAGCCAAACAGGGTCATTTTCAATCCAGGCACTGAATCGCGGGCATTGCAGGACGCCCTCGACCAGGCGGGGATTCCCTGGGAAGAAGCCTGCACTCTGGTATTGCTGCGCACGGGACAATTCTGAAACATGGCGGGAAAATCCCCTTACATCACCCGCGAGGGGCACGAAGCACTGCGCCGGGAAGAAGCCGGCCTATGGAAAAAGCGCCGCCGGGTGGTAAAGATACTGGCGGCAGCCGCTGCTGAAGGCGACCGTTCGGAAAATGCCGAATACCAGTATCGCAAGAAGCAGCTGCGGGAGATGGACAGGCGAATCCGCTACCTGCAGAAACGCCTCCCTGAACTGAAAGTGGTCGATCAGGCTCCTGGCAACCCGGACAAGGTGTTTTTCGGCGCCTGGGTTACCCTGGAGACGCCCCAGGGCGAGGAAATCACTTACCGGATCGTGGGCGCCGATGAGTTCCGGCCCGCAGAGAACTGGATCAGCGTCGACTCTCCCATGGCCAAGGCACTGTTGGGCAAATCGCCGGACGAAGAAGTACGAGTGCAAACCCCCACCGGCGTGAAACAGCTGTTTGTACTGGAAATCAGTCACACCGATCCTGAACGCTAAACATCACCCTCACCGCAGCCCTCGTCCTCGAGGGAGGATGTCGTAAAAGCCCCTCCCTGGGCTTTCACGACTCGGAATCGGAAAAGTGCGATTTTCCGATTCCTCCATTTTCAATGGCTTACAGCCATCGAAAATGGCGATGCATCCCTGCATCGCGAAGGCTGTCGCCTTTTGCGACACCCTCAGAGGGAGAGGGGGTAACAGGCAAATTCCCCAGGGCAGCGCGGGCCGCAAGAAGTTACTGAGCGATTGACATTACATGTCCACCGGCATGTAGAAAAACACGAAGCGGCCATCTTCGATATCCACTTTCAGCCTGGCGCCATGGTAAAGGCCATAGTCCACATAACCGGGGACAGCGCTGTTCATATGGCACTCGCTGGCGTGCTGCGGAGATTCGAAATCCCGGTCCCGGTCATACCAGGACAGGAGCATGTGATCCCCCAGACGTTCGTCCGCCACGGCATTGGCCAGCTTCGTGGCTTCAAGATAATCCGCAGGCGATGGCTGGGGAGACAGCTCGACGACGCTTACGCCGGAGTAGTCTGGCTCCTGAGGAACAGAACAGGTTGGCGGGTTGATCTTGTCCGGCTTGAAGTCAGTCATCTTCCAACAGCTGCTTGTGAGAACCATCACAGAATGGCGGCTTCTTGGTACGCTTGCAGGTACAGAAATAATAGTCGTCATCCTTGGGGGCGGTGAAAGCTACAGGTTCAAATTCCGTATCGGCGTGAGAGCCGTCACAGAAAGGTTGCTTTTGGCTGCGGCCACAACTGCACCAGTAAACGGTATCGCCTTTTTTAAGAGTAACTATGGCAGGCTTGGTGCCTGCAACCAGAGGAATAGCCAAAACAATGCTCCTGTTGAATTTTCGGGTTCAGACCCAATTTTACTGAGAATTCCATAGAATAACGCCAAAGTGGCGCCAACACACGGAAATCAACCATGCTTAGAATATTATTGTTCCTCGGCACCAACCTGGCCATTCTGGCAGTGCTCAGCGTAACCATGCGCATCCTGGGGGTGGATGAAATGCTCACCCAGAGTGGTGGCGGGCTGAATCTCGACACCCTGCTCATTGTGTCCGCCGTCATCGGTTTTACCGGGTCTTTCATTTCCCTGTTCGCCTCCAAATGGATGGCGAAATCGAGCATGGGCGTCAAGACTATCGAGAATCCGGTCAACCCCACAGAGCGCTGGCTGGTGCAAACCGTAGCCCGCCTCGCGCAACAGGCCGGTATCGAGATGCCTGAAGTGGGCATCTTCCCCAGCCCATCACCCAACGCCTTCGCCACGGGATGGAACAGGAATGATGCCCTGGTGGCCGTCAGCATGGGGCTGCTGCAGAACATGAACCATGATGAAATCGAGGCGGTGCTGGGCCATGAAATCAGCCACGTGGCCAATGGCGACATGGTGACCCTGACCCTGATTCAAGGAGTGGTGAACACCTTTGTGGTGTTCTTCTCCCGCATCATCGGGCATATCGTGGACCGTACCGTATTCAACACCCGGGAAGGCTATGGCCCGGCCTACTGGATTACCTCTCTCATCGCCCAGTTTGTGCTGGGCATTCTGGCCATGATGATCGTGGCCTGGTTCTCCCGCTGGCGGGAATTCCGGGCGGATGCCGGTGGCGCCGCATTGGCGGGTCGGCAGAAAATGATCAGCGCCCTGCAACGCCTGGGACAGGCCAAACCCGCGCCCTTGCCCGATGAAATGGCGGCCTTCGGCATTGCAGGTGGCGGCCTGCATGAGCTGTTTGCCAGTCATCCGCCACTGGAGAAACGCATTCAGGCGCTGCGGGAAGCAGCCTGAAATGATGATGCTCATGTAACCTTGGGCTGAAGTCCAACCTACGGATCATGTACCGCAGCGTCCCCTCTCCCCTTGGGGAGAGGGTTAGGGTGAGGGCGAATCTGGGAAGTTCTTCCGCGCTATTGACCACGTTCCCGGGACAACTTTTCCGCTGCAGCGGCATCCATGGCCCAGAGTTTTTCCAGCTGGTAGAAATCGCGTACCTTGGCTTGCATGACATGCACCACCACGCCATTGAGATCCACCAGGGCCCACTCGCCTTCATTCAAACCTTCCACCCCCAAGGGGGGCTCACCGGCCTGTTTGGACTGGAAAGCCACGGCTTCCGCAGAGGATTTCACGTGCCGGTCGGAAGTGCCTGAGGCAATCACGAAATAATCGGCGATGCTGGTCTTGTCGCGTACGTCCAGGACCACGATATCCGTGGCTTTCAGGTCTTCCAGCACATTCACGACCAGGTCGCGCAGTTCATCAATTTCCATAGATCAGGTTCATTCTTGAATACATGGGTCCAATGATACCACCCGGGGGACTCATTCAAGGGCACCATTGTCATGAAAACAGGCCTTCAGGCCACTTTCCAGATCGGGATAGCGCAGGTTGACCGCCAGCTCCCGCAACATGCGGCGGTTGTCGATGCGGCGGGATTCCGCCAGGTAGGAACGCATACCGACCGACAGACTGCTTCCGGCCTGGGTGGGATCAATCAGCGGCGGCGGAGGCAAATTCGCCATCTCAGCCACCCGCATGAAGTACTGCGCCATATTGCCGGGCTGCCCATCGGTAACATTGTAGATGCCACCGCTGCGCCCCCGTTTCATGGCGGCCAGGCAGACCTGCACCAGGTCATGGGCATGAATGCGGTTGGTCCAGGGCGCATCCTTTTCCGCCACCATGGGCTTGCCCTGGCGCAGGCGCTCCAGGGGCAGCTTTCCCGGACCGTAGATACCAGCCACCCGCAGGATCACCCATTCACCGCCGGTGCGCCTTCCCCATTGCTGCAGTTGCTGTTCCGCATCCAGGCGCCGGCGCGCCCGGTCCACCACCGGCGCGGGCGGGCGGGTCTCATCCACCCATTCCCCCTGGCAGTCGCCATACACGCCCGTGGTGCTGATGAGCACGATGCGCCTGGGTTGGCCGTTGTCCTCCAGAGCCTGCAGAAAATGTCCCAGGCGGGGATCTTTCTCCCCCAACCTGGGAGGCGGCACCAGATACCAGACATCCACCCCCGCCGTGGACAGGGGAATCTCCACTGGCTGGTCCAGGTCGCAGGGCATTCCGGGGATGCCCAGGGCAGCCAGCTCCTGCACGCTGGAAGCACTGCGCACCAGCGCCATTAGGGGCTGCCCGGACAGGGCCAATCCCAGACGGCGGCCGATATAGCCACAGCCCACGATCAGGTGTTTTCCGTTCCCCATTGTTCCCACGGTTTTAATAAGTCTCCAAATCAGCGACAATCGAAAAGATTTTACCCGAATGCAAGAACAATCCCATGAGCTTTACTGTCAAACTCTCTCCCAGCGGCCACAGCTTCGAAGTCGAAGAAGGTGAAACCATACTCGATGCCGCCATCCGCCAGGACATCGGCCTGCCCTACGGCTGCCGCAACGGTTTCTGCGGCGCCTGCATCGCCACTCAACTTTCCGGTGAGATCGAGTATCCGGACGGGGAACCGGACAAGCTCCTGGACGCATCAGACGATGCCTGCCTGCCCTGCCAAGCGGTGCCGGCATCGGACGTGGAACTCAAGGTCAAGGAAATCCAGGCGGCAAAAGAGATAGAACCGAGAGTCATGCCGGTAAAGGTCGCCAAAATCGACCACCTGGCCGATGACGTGGTGCGCCTGTACCTGAAACTGCCAGAGGAGCAGCGCCTGCAGTTCCTGGCAGGCCAGTACCTGGATTTCATTCTTGAAGATGGCCGCCGCCGGGCCTTCTCCATCGCCAACGCGCCCCATGACGAGGACTACATCGAACTGCATATCCGCCATGTGGATGGTGGCGTGTTCACTGACTGGGCCTTCACGCAGATGAAAGAAAAGACCATCCTGCGCATCGAAGCACCCCTGGGCGGCTTTACCCTCAACGAGGAATCCGAGCGCCCCATGCTGTTCATCGCCGGCGGCACGGGCTTCGCCCCGATCAAGGCCCAGATCGAGCATGCTTTCCATACGGGCATCACCCGTCCCATGGAACTGTACTGGGGCGTGCGCGCACAGGCGGATCTCTACCTGCCGGATCTGCCCCGCCAGTGGGAGAAGGAACATGACAGCTTCCATTTCGTGCCCGTGCTTTCCGAGCCGGATGCCGGATGGGAAGGCCGCACCGGCTGGGCGCATGAGGCTGTTCTGGCAGATCACGACAACCTCGCCGCATATGATATTTACATGGCAGGACCGCCCGTGATGGTCAAAGCGGCAAGAGATGCCCTGATTGCCCAAGGCGTACCGGAAGAACAGATGTATTACGATTCCTTCGAATATGCCGCTGACTGAGAGGGTTCAGTAAGCCTTCTGGTGTACGAAGCCCTTGAACAAGGTGAGAAAGATGATTTTCAGGTCGAACCACAAAGACCAGTTCTCGATATAGTACAGGTCGTATTCGACCCGCTTCTCCATCTTGTCCAGGGTATCGGTCTCACCCCGCCAGCCGTTGATCTGCGCCCAGCCCGTGATGCCGGGTTTGACCCGATGGCGCTGCATATAAGCCTCCACCTGGTCCTTGTACATCTCATTGTGTGCCAGGGCATGGGGGCGCGGCCCCACGATGGACATACGCCCCTGCAGCACGTTGAAGAACTGGGGCAGCTCATCCAGGCTGGTACGGCGTAAAAATGCGCCAAAAGGCGTTACCCGGGGATCGTGCTTTGTCGCCTGGGTCACCTGGCCATTTTTCTCCTCATGCATCTTCATGGTGCGGAACTTGTACACGGTAATGGGTTTGCCATCCCAACCATGACGTTTCTGCTTGAACAGAACCGGGCCGGGTGAACTGAGCTTGACCCCCAGGGCAATGAGCACCAGCAGTGGACTGATAAGCACCAGGATGACAAAAGCCAGCACCCGGTCTTCCACCGCCTTGATCAGCCGGTTCACCCCTTCCATGGGAGAAGCCCGCAGATCCAGCACCGGCACTCCGGCCACCTCCGTGATGGAATGATTCAACAGGCGAAACCCAAAGATATCAGGCACCAGACGTATCTTCACTGTGCTGTGGCGTAGCAATTGCAGAATTTCCTGCATGCGCTTCTCCGCACGCAGGGGCAGGGCCAGCCAGACTTCATCTACACTTTTTTTCTTTTCATCCAGTTGGCGGCAGCCTTCCTCACAGGAAATCACGGGAATACCGGCAATCACCTTGCCCTGCAGGGTGGGATCATCGTCCCAGAAAGCCACCAGATCATAGCCCACCCATTGAGCATCACGCAGCTGGCGAACCACATTCTGCCCCAGTTTTCCTGCTCCCACGACAACAATGTCACGGCGATTCATACCCTTGCGCCGCATATAGTTGAACGCCATCCTTACCAGGATTCGCACCAACACCAGGCCCAGCCAGACGACCGCCACCCAGGTCGCCGCCCAATAGCGGGAATACAGTGCGCCACTTTTGGTGCCAAAAGCGAGCAGCACCAGAATCAGCGCCACCACGCCCCAGGCCAGGGTGGTCATCCATATCTGCTGCCAGAGGCCCTTGCCTCTCCATGAGTGATACAGCTTGAACAACGGCAGGATAATGGCCGCCAGGAGAGCGCCCAGAACCAGGGCCAGTTCGTAGCCGTTTGTCAGTTCCAGGTGATCAAAACGAATGTAGAAAGCCAGAACACCGCCCAAGACCACGATACACAGATCCAGCAACCTTGCTGCAAAAGAAAAGACGGGTGAGTATTCCCTGATCAACCCTTGTTTAAACATGATTCTCCATAAGGATAGATATGAAACCGTTGTGCATGTTATCTTCTTGGATCACCTGCCCGCTGCGGGGAAAGCGGCGGCTGGCCTGATTTTACTGCGTAATGGCCTGCTCCGATACACCGGAAAGACAGCCATCTTCCGGAGGGAAGCTAAGAGCCGGGGATTCAGTCGCAGTTACCCAGGTACCAGCAACAAGAACATGCCCATGGACAGTATGCATCCAAGACAAGAACCAGCCAAATGTGCGGGGGCCGCCCTGGCCGCCCTGGTCATCAGCGCCGTCATTCTGGTCTCCGGTTATATCCTGTGGTCCATGAATGGTGCAGGGGGTACAAACAATCTCCCGCCCCTGGAAATCACCAGTAACGATTTCCTGTTCGATTCCCACACGGGAAAACGCATTCCAGGCGGCTTGGAAATAAAGGCGCCGGGGCCCAATCGTCAGAGCATCGTGCAACTGTCCCGCACGGGTTTCGATGCGGAACAATACCCGCTGCTCCGCTACCATATTTCCGGCTACAAACAGGGCTTGAGTGTTGCCCTGTTCTGGAGAAGCAGCGTTTCTCCCAAAACCACACGCTTTGCGGAACTGCCCAAGAGCTTTCTCGAAGATAACAGCTTTTCCCTTGAACACAACGCCTGGTGGAAAGGAACCATCACCGACCTGGGTTTCAACATCATGGGCGGCCGGCCAGGCGAACGACTGTTGATCCGTGACCTTGAATTCTCTCCACCGGGACCTGTAGCCCGGCTTCGCGCTGTGCTGTCGGAGTGGAGCACCCTGGAAGCCTGGAGCATGTCCTCCATCAACTTCATTTACAATGCCAGTCCAAGCGCCCGCCTGTCACCGGTACTGGCCGGTGCAGCCTGGGCAGGTCTGGCGGGGCTGCTCTATGCCGGGTGGAACTTCAAGCGCTATAGAAAGCTGCTGCCTCCACGCTGCAGCAGCGGCCTGCTGGTACTGATCCTGATTCCTTGGCTCATACTGTACGGACGCTGGCAGATCAACTTCTGGACACAGCTTGATACGACCCGGCAGCTGTATGCAGGTAAATCTCAGGAAGAAAAGCATCAGCGGGCAGAAGATGCGGTGATCTACGATTACGCCCAGCACCTGAAACAGGACGTACTGCCACAGGCGCCTGCACGCATCGTCATTCTGCGCAAAGCCTACCGGGATTATCTTCGGCTGAAACTTCAGTACTATCTGTTGCCGCATAACAGTTACAACTACGACAGCCTTCCCCAGGCAGCCTACCTGCACGATGGAGACTACCTATTGGTACTAGGCTCCATCCCCGGGCTGCGCTATGACACGGCAAACAAGCGCCTGAAGTGGTCCCAAGGCCGGCAGGTCAAAGCGCTATTGCTGGACAAAACCAACCTGGGGAGTCTCTACCAGGTTAAGATTCAGCCGGGGAAGCAACCATGATGGGCCTGCTCCTGGCATTGTGTCTGCCTGCGGTTACCGGAATTGCCTGGTTGTCCCGGTACTGGAAGAACAGCCACTGGAGCGCCATCGCAGGTTACGGTTATCTGTTAGGCATCCTCATGACCACTGTGCTCATGCGCCTTTGGGATGCCCTGGGTCTGAAACTGGCCTTTTACCCTCTGGCGGCAATACTGGCGGGCATCACTCTGCTGGCCTTTGTCAGACGCTCTCCCCGGGAAGCGACTGCCCCAGCCTATCGTCCACTATCCAATTCGGGCAATAGCCTGGGAGCCAAGTTGCTGTTCTGGCTGCTGGCGGGACTTCTGCTGCTCCAGTACGGTGGCATTCTTCTGGAAATCCTCTGGCGCCCCCTGTACCCCTGGGATGCCTGGATGAACTGGGCTCCCAAGGCCCGGGTATGGTTCGAGTTCAGGGAACTGGTCCCCTGGGTCGACAGAGGGGAGTGGCTGCAGCTCGCCCCGGGGAAACTGGCCTATACCCTGGGCAACCCCAAGGCTTCCCTGTACCCACCACTGGTTCCTCTGGTTCAAACCTGGGTGGCATTGGGGCTGGGAGCATGGAACGACAGCCTCATTAATCTTCCCTGGCTGCTCTGTGCCGCTGCCCTGGGGCTGGGGCTGTACGGTCAGGCCAGAAACCTGGGAAGCCCGTCCCTGCATGCCATGCTGCTCAGCTTTGGCGTATTGAGCCTGCCCTATGTCAGTGTTCACACGGCCCTGGCGGGCTACGCCGACCTGTGGCTGAGTGCATTCTTCAGCCTGGCGGCTATTGCTCTGTTTCTCTGGATCCAGAAACGCGACCCAGTACAGCTGGCCTTGGCTGTGTTGTTGGCCATTGCCTGCACCCAGACCAAGGTACCGGGTATCATCTGGGCGGCCATGCTGTTACCCGCCTGGTTGCTGGCGATCGCACCACGCATCACCATCAGCGGCATTGCCGCCACGGGCGCTGTACTGGTCTATCTGTGGGTTTCAGGGGGCATCAGTCTGGAGATCCCGCTTCTGGGCAAGCTGGTACTGACGCCACAACGGATCACCCTGCCCGGCATCGACTCCTTTGCTGTGGCGTACCATTCCGTATGGAAAGCCTTGTGGCAGAATTATCTGACTCAAGGCAGCTGGAACCTGTTTGCCTGGCTGTTCCTCCTGGCGCTGATGTAC
>JALWRH010000067.1 GCA_026994195.1 Sedimenticola sp.
GATTCCTCCACCGCATCGGCATACACGATCATGGGGATGGAAGGGGGAATCAGAATCCCCATGCTGCCGGAAGTCGCCACCACTCCCACGGCGAAGCGCTTGTCATAGCCCGCGGCAATCATGCCGGGAATCATGATGGAGCCAATGGCCACCACCGTGGCCGGTGAAGAACCGGAAATGGCGGCAAAGAACATGCAGGCTACCACCGTGGCCATGGCCAGGCCGCCGGGCATCCAGCCCACCGCCGCCTTGGCAAAATCCACCAGGCGCCGGGACACGCCACCGGTGGTGAGAAAATGGGCCGAGAGCACGAAGAAGGGAATTGCCAGCAGCGTGGTGTGCTCCATGGTGTCGAACAGTTTTTGAGCAATAATGATAGGGGAATCATCTGTGGCCAGAAGGGTGAACAACAGGCTGGACAGACCCAGGCTGATGGCGATGGGCACACCGATGAGCAGCAGGAACAGAAGACCAATGAACAGCGCCAGAGCCGCCATCAGATGTCTTCCACCTGTTTCAGGGCATCCGCTGCCTCATTGGCGTGAATGCGCAAAGTGCGCCCCTGAATGATATCCCAGCCCACCTGCAGCAGATGCAGGAACATCAGTCCCAGTCCCACAGGAATGGCCAGGTAAGGAATCCACTGAGGAATCTGCAAATCCAGGGTAAGGTCCCCCCAGGCATGGATGCGCAGGGTGTACTGAATGGAGTACCAGAACACCAGTCCCACGAACAGCAGGCACAGGGCCACTGCCAGCAGGGCGATGCGCCTTTGCATGGCAGGGGAAAATTTCTCCACCAGGATGTCGATACCCAGGTGACTGCCCACACGGAACCCATGGGCCGCCCCTACCAGCACCACCCAGGCGAACAGATACTGAACCAGTTCCAGCACCCAGGTGAAGCCGCTATGAAAAACGTAGCGGGCCACCACGTTGGCAAACAACAACAGGGTCGCCGCACCCAGGCCCAGGGTAATGATGGCCTTTTCGAGAACCTCCAGACCCTTGTCCAGATTCACCGGAAAGATCCGCCCTTGATCAGTGACCCAGAAGTTTGTGTATATCCGCCAGCATATCCTTACCGATCTGCCGGCTGAACTGACCTTCCACGCCAGACACCGCCTTGCGCCACTGGGCCAGTTCTTCCGGGGTCAGTTCTACAACCTTGGCCTTTCCGGCAGCTTCAATCCTGGCGCGGTCGCCACTGTCCGCTTCAGCAGCAAACCGGCGGTTTGCCTTTGTCGCTTCCGCCATGATAGCTGTAAGTTCCTTGCGAATATCGTCCGGCAGGTTGTTCCAGAACTCAGCACTGACCACCACCATATAGCCCAGGTAGGAATGGTTGGATACAGTGATGTAATCCTGGACCTCATAGAATTTTTTAGAATAGACATTGGACCAGGCGTTTTCCTGGCCATCCACAACGCCTTGAGACAGTGCCTGGTAGACCTCTTTGAACGGCAGCTTCTGAGGCACGCCGCCCAGGGCCTTGATCATGGCCGCGTGAACTTCCGAACTCTGAATACGGAACTTCTTGCCTTTGAAATCATCCGGCACCTTGCGCAACGGCTTGTCGCCACGGATGGAAAAGACCTTCATGCCATTGTCCCAAAGGGACAGAGCCTTGAGCCCCTTGCGCTCCAGGGGTTTGGTCATCTTGTCCATGATGGGAGAGTCCACCAGCTTGTGGACATCATTGATATCGTTGAACAGGTAGGGAATATCGAAAGCCTGGATGGTGCGTGAGAATTTCACGAACTTGGACAGGCTGGGCGCCGCCATGATCCCGGTGGTCTTGCTGTCGGAAAGACGCATGGCTTCCATGACCTTGTTGTCATTGTACAACTGCGAATTGGGGAAGACCTCAACCTTCACCCGCCCTTTCATGCGTTCGTTGACCATTCTCGCAAAAAGGTCTGCCGCCTTGCCCTTGGGCGTACCGGGCGCAACCACGTGGGAAAACTTGATAACGTATTCCTGAGCAATGGCTCCATTGGCGACCAATGAAACTACGGCGGCAAACATCAATCCTGATATCTTTTTCATGGTCTTAACCCCCCTCGATCTTAAACCTGTTGTTGTATTAACCCGGCAACCAAATATATCGTCCTCAGCCGCCCTGTCTGCGCGGGTGGCAAGGCATCATCGCCTGCTTCACTTTTGCTAACCATAGCATGTTTTGATGAAATTTCATCCTCTCTAGGGATACCATCAGATCCAGTGTTTCTGCCATTGACTGTACTGGAGATAAAAGGCATAGTTGACAGACAACAATAACAATATTCGCTGTTTCTCGTAGCAACCAATCTGGGTACTCTCCTGGAACTGTCACAGCTGTTCAGGGACAGGCTGTCAGATATTCCGGATTCATCCCATCAGCCCGCAGGCGCCTTGCTCCCGAAACCGCCAGACAATCACAATATTAAACTGAAGTAGAGCCTTCCACAGCAACCGCCAGCTTGCGGTCATGAGAAGGCCGAGGAAAATACTATGCTGTCCTACGACGAACTCCATGCCCAGAACGACCACATTACCGAACTCACCAATACCCTCAGGCTGCTGCTTACCGACCGTTTGCTGTGTGACTCCCGCATTACTGCAGAGCTGTTCTGCCGTTACGTGGATGCTGTCAAAGAGCACCTGGAACTCACGGACAAAAAACTCTACACGCAAATGCTCACCAGCGCCGACCAACAGGTCACCACCGTAGCCAATCGATTCATGGGTGGCTCAAAGGAAATCAAGCGCATTTTCAACAACTTCGTAAAAAAGTGGTGCGACATGAGGAAACAACAACTCCTGGTCGCGGACTATGATGAGTTTGCCCGCATCACCGATGGTATGTTCGATATGGTTCTGGATCGCATTCAGGATGAAGTGGAGCATCTCTATCCCATGCTGCGCAGGGTGCGTGGAGACGACAAGTACGCTGCGTAGCCCTGACCGGATTCAGCTGCCACGCCTGGAATTGTAGATCTCTCCGCCCATGTTGCGGTAGGTCTTGAGCACAGCCAATGCCTCATCCCGCAGTATCCCGGTTTTCACCGCGATGCCCCGCCGCTCAAGCTCCCCTGCCCAGTCCAAGGGCTTGGGGCCTTCATCAAAGCCCATGGCTCTGGCATCGGCATCGGTTGTAGCCGTCACTACCCGGGTAACACCTGACCAGCAGGTGGCACCCAGGCACATGACACAGGGTTCAGTGGAGGTTACCAGTTCATGGGACGGCAATCCCGGCCCGCCCAGGTCATAGGTACCCAAGCGGCGCTGGGCCATGCTGTAAGCGGCTATTTCCGCATGCAGCATGGAAAGTCCTTCGGGCACGACCCGGTTGACACCCAAAGCAACCAGCCGGCCGCTGGCGGATTCAAACACGGCTGCCGCAAAAGGACCGCCACTGCCTTCCAGAACATTCCGCCTGGCCGCTTCCACCACCAGGGACATGCGTGCTTCATCAGTGCCGGCCGCTTTACAGGAATCCACATAGGCTGCCACCCATTCCGGCAGGGAAAAACAGATGCTCATGGGCATATCCTGCTTCATGGCGCAGGACTTCCCGGATCAGTGATTTTCATAACGATTCAGGGCCTGGCGCAATTGCGCCTCCACTTTCTTCCTGAGTTCAG
Organism: Sedimenticola sp.; assembly: GCA_026994195.1. Taxonomy (GTDB): domain Bacteria; phylum Pseudomonadota; class Gammaproteobacteria; order Chromatiales; family Chromatiaceae; genus Thiolapillus. Next base: position 3,626 of record JALWRH010000067.1, read on the forward strand.
GCGGCGCTATCACCTCCACCTCCGGGCCATGACGCAGAATGTCCATGATCAGCTCTGTGTCCATGGAATAAGGAACCTCCAGCACATAATAACCTTCTTCATCATAGTGCCCCTGCTGAGCGCCATGCCAGGTTTCGCTGGCCACCCAACGGGCTCTGCCCGGGGCAAAACGCAGAATCGCCCTGTGCACATCCCGGCCTGAAAAAATACCGTACCCGGCGCGGCAAGCGCCATCCAGCTCCTCTTCAGATAAATCCTTCGCCGGTTCATCCATTGCCTCTACCTGGCGAATAGCATCCACGGCAAAACTGCGCAGTCCCTTGCGCAGATGACACCAGGCATCCAGATACCAGTTGTCCCGATAGTACAGCAGCCGCTGGGGGGATACCTCTCGCTCCACCACTTCGTCAGTAGCCCGATTGTAATGATACAGACGCAAACGCTGACGCTGCAGCAGCGCCGTGGCGATGACCTCGAACACCTGCGGATCAACATCCCGCTTGGCCAGGCGGGAAATGCGGATGCGGTTCTCCACCTCCTCCAGGCTGTGATCCCCCTGCTCCAGCAGAGCATGCACCCGGCGTCTGAGGGGTTCGATATGCGGCCCCAGCAACCCGGGTTGCAGATTGGCCAGGAGATGATCCATGGTCAACAGAGCATGAACTTCCGAAGCGTTGAACCACAGTCCCGGCAGGGAAAAACTGCCCGCTTCGGCAGCATCCTCATCATAGCGGTAACCCCGCAGGCCGCGATCCCAGACAATGGGCGCACCCAGGCGATCACGCATGTACTCAATATCACGCTTGACCGTTGCCCGTGACACATCCAGCGCTTCCATCATGACGGCCAGAGGCGTTGCGCGCCGCTGGCGCAGTAGCTGGTCTATCTTGTGGAATCTCTCGGTTCTGTCCATTCTGGCGACCCGGCTTTACACTTTGGAGAAAGAGTAACAGAAATACTCCGGACAATAGCAACCGGGAGCCTTCCGGATTCGACCGTTGGAAGCGAAAACCCTGGGGAGCATATCGAACAAATTCACATCAGCAGAGGCAGTATGTTCTGGACCACCCCAGACATAAAAAAAA
>JALWRH010000068.1 GCA_026994195.1 Sedimenticola sp.
TCTGGCTCAGGGAGGCCAGGTATGGTTGTTTGGCTCGGATAAAGATCGTGCGGTGTGCGACAATATCGCCCGGATGGCAGGGGATGCCTGCGTCAACCTGGCGGGGCGCACTACATTGGCCCAGGCTGTGGACCTGCTCTCCCTGGCAGATGCCGTGGTGAGCAACGATTCGGGGCTGATGCACGTGGCGGCTGCTCTGGAGCGCCCCCTGGTGGCCATCTATGGTTCTTCGGATCCGGGTTTTACCCCACCCTTGAACCGGCGGCATGAAATCGTCAGCCTGGGTCTGGATTGCAGTCCCTGCTTCAAGCGGGAGTGTCCTCTGGGGCATCTGCGCTGCCTGGCCGATATCGGGGTGGAAACCGTGCAGAACGCCTTGCGGCGTGTCAGCGCATGAACAGTAAGGTATCTCGTGAACGATAAATCCGAAAACGTTGTCTGGCATCATGCCACGGTCACCCGGGAACGGCGCCAGCAGCTCAATGGACACCGCAGTTTTGTCCTCTGGTTCACCGGCCTGTCCGGTTCAGGAAAATCCACCCTGGCCCATGCCGTGGAAGAGCGTCTGCACCAGATGAACTGCCGCACTTTTGTCTTCGATGGAGACAACGTGCGCCACGGCTTGTGCAGCGACCTGGGTTTCGGGGAGGAGGATCGGCGTGAGAACATCCGCCGCATCGGCGAGATGACCAAGCTGTTCGTGGAAGCCGGGGTCATTGCCATGACTGCCTTCATTTCCCCGTTCCGCGCCGAGCGGCAGATGGTGCGCTCCCTGTTCGAGCCGGGGGAGTTCATTGAGGTGTACTGCGACTGCAGTCTGGAAACCTGCGAAGAGCGGGATGTGAAGGGCTTGTATGCCAAGGCCCGGGCCGGCCTGATTCCCAACTACACGGGGATTTCTTCTCCCTATGAAGAGCCCGAAGCCGCTGAGATCCGCATCCGGACCGACAGCCAGAGCCTGGAGGACAGTGTGGACCGGGTTCTGAATTATCTGCAGGACAGGCAGCTTGTCGGATGAACCGATGCGGGTGCTGCTAGTCAAGACCTCTTCCCTGGGCGATCTGATACACAGCTTTCCTGCCCTCAGCGACGCAAAGCGCGCCTTGCCAGGTATCGAATTCCACTGGTTGGTCGAAGAAGCGTTTGCTGAAGTGCCCGAATGGCATCCCGCCGTGAGCGCCACCCTGTCCATTGGTCTGCGCCGCTGGCGCAGGAACTGGCGCAAAACCTGGAAAAAGGGGGAGCTGGGCCACTTCAGGACGCTGTTGCAGCAGACGCCCTATGACCTGGTTATTGATGCTCAGGGCCTGCTGAAAAGCGCCCTGCCAGCCCGCTGGGCAAGAGGCCCGCTGGTGGGCTACGACCGTCATTCCATCCGTGAACCCCTGGCCAGCCTTTTCTACACCAGGAAATATGCTGTTTCCCGCGACCAGCATGCCGTGGAAAGGATACGGCAGCTGTTTGCCCTGGCCCTGGAATATCCTGTGCCCCAGAGCAGCCCCGAGTTCGGCCTGGAAGGTGAAGCGCCGGCCCCGTCCCGGGAGCTGGTGTTTCTTCATGGCACCACTTGGCCCAGCAAGCACTGGCCGGATGCCTACTGGATGGCGTTGACGCAGATGGCGGCGGAAGCAGGCTACTCCGTGGGGTTTCCCTGGTATAAATCAGAAGAAAGACGGCGCGCAGAGAAGATCATCGCCCGCTCGGAGCATGGCAGCCTGTTGCCGCGCATGGGCTTGTCTGAAATGAAACAATGCCTGGGCCGGGCATCCGGTGTAGTGGGGGTGGATACCGGTCTTGCCCACCTGGCGGCGGCTTTGGGTACACCTGCCGTCACCCTGTACGGCCCCACGGCGCCAGGCCTCACGGGAGCCGTGGGATGCCGGCAGAAGAACCTGCCGGCGGACTGGTCCTGCGCGCCCTGCATGAAGCGGGGCTGTGATTACCCGGATCCGTCTCCGGTGAAACCGGCATGCTTCCAGAGCCTTTCTCCGGAAACCGTCTGGGCAGCCTTGCAACAACAGATGGCGGCATCATGAAGCTGGCGTTCGTGCTCTTCAAGTATTTTCCCTATGGCGGCCTGCAGCGTGACATGTTGCAGATTGCCCGGGAATGCCGGGAGCGGGGCCACGATATCCATATCTTCACTCTGAGCTGGGAAGGTCCGCGGCCGGATGACATGCATATTCATGTGTTGCCGGTGCAGCGCTGGTCCAACCACCGGCGTTATCAGGCCTTCTGCGAAGGCCTGCCTGCCCGATACCGGGAATACGGCATCCAGCGAGTCGTCGGCTTCAACAAGATGCCGGGACTGGATTTCTACTATGCGGCGGATCCCTGCCTGAAAGACAAGCTGATACGCGAGCGCAGCGCAGTCACGCGCCGACTGCCGCGCTACCGGCACTTTCTGCGCTATGAACAGGCGGTTTTCGGTCGGGACAGTGACACCTGCATATTGCTCATTTCACCGCGGCAGCATCATATCTACCAGAAATACTATGCAACCCCCGAAAGCCGCCTGTACATGCTGCCGCCCGGCATAGATCGTAGCCGCATGGCGGGACCGGATGCGCCGGAACTGCGCCGGAGCCTGCGCCAGGAATTTGGTCTGGCCGATGATGAGAAGCTGATCCTGTGTATCGGCTCAGGCTTCAAGACCAAAGGCCTGGACCGGTCCCTCAAAGCCCTGGCCGGGTTACCGGACCGGCTGCGGGAAAAGACCCGGCTGATCGCCATCGGCAGTGACAATGGCGATCCTTTCGTGCGTCTGGCCTCCCGGCTGGGTGTGGGGGAACGTTTTCTGGTATTGCACGGCCGGGATGATATTCCCCGTTTTCTCCAGGGGGGGGACCTGCTGCTGCATCCGGCCTACAATGAAAACTCCGGGATGGTGATCCTGGAAGCCATCATTGCCGGGTTGCCCCTGCTGGTCACCAGCGTGTGTGGCTATGCGTATTATGCGGAGGAGGCCCAGGCAGGGCGGGTGGTGCCTGAGCCGTTCGATCAGGAGGTGCTGAATACCATGCTGGCGGAGATGCTGGAATCACCCAGGACCGCCGAATGGCGCAGGAACGGCATAGCCTATGGCCAGACCCATGACCTGTACAGCATGACCACCCATGCTGCCGACCTGATACTGGCCTCATGATCTGGTTGTCCGAATCTTTCCGGAAACGCCTGAACCCGCCCTGGCGCGGGGTGCGGGATGCCATGGAAGTAAAGGGCCGGGTCTATCGCAATCCCCCGGGGGCCAACCGCCGTACCCTGCGATTCGAACGGGATGGCCAGGGTTATTTTCTCAAGCTTCATTGGGGCGTGGGATGGGGCGAGATCTTCAAGAATCTGTTCAGCCTGCGCCTGCCGGTGATCGGGGCCGGCAATGAATGGCGCGCCATACAGCGTTTGGAAAGTCTGGGGGTAGAAACCATGCGTCTGGAAGCCTGGGGGGAGGAAGGCTGGAATCCTGCTCGGCGCAGATCCTTCGTTGTCACCCGGGAGCTGGAAAACACCATCAGCCTGGAGGACTATTGCGCATCCTGGAAGCAATCGCCCCCGGATCCGGGTCTCAAGCGCCAGCTCATCGGGCGCGTGGCGGCCATGACCCGGCAACTGCATGAAAACGGCCTGAATCACCGGGACCTGTATATCTGCCATTTTCTTTTACGCCAGCCCTGGGACGGCAGCGCCGGGAGCCTGCACCTGTATCTCATCGATCTGCACCGGGTGCAGCAGCACCGGCGGCTGCCCCGGCGCTGGCGGGTCAAGGACGTGGGGAGCCTGTATTTTTCCGCCATGGATCTCGGGCTGACCAACAGAGACAGGCTGCGCTTCCTGCGCGGCTATTACAAGCAACCCTTGCGCCGCATCCTGCAGGAGCACGGGGATTTTCTGCAAGCTGTGGAACAACGCGCCCGGGCGCTTCGGAACAAGGGGATCAGGGAAAATGACTGAATTTATCCTGCCGGGCTGGGAAAAGATTTTCGCCCACAACGGCCTGAACCGTTTCGAGGACTTCTGGACCGTGGATGCCGACTGGTTCGAACCGCCTAATTACCGGCGCGGCGGCTGGAGTGGTGCGTCACGCATGGTCCTGGAAGATCCCGACGGCGGGGAGCAGGTCATTTTTCTCAAGCGCCAGGAAAACCATACCCGCAAAACCTGGCGCAATCCCATTGCCGGTGAGCCGACCTTTCGCGGTGAGGCGCGTAACCTGCGCTTTCTCAACAGCCATGATATCGCCGCCCCGGAGCTGGTCTACTATGCCGAGTTCCGTTCTCCCCAGGGATGGCAGGTGGTGTTGGCTACCCGGGAGCTCACGGGATTCATCCCCCTGAATGAACTGGTAGAGCGTTGGCGAAAGCAGGGCTGGAAGCAATTTCATCATGAGCGTCAGCGCATCATTCCCGAAATGGCAGAGCTGATCAGGCGCCTGCATGGGTACAATCTGGTTCATGGCGCCTTGCATGCCAAGCATGTGTTTGTGAATCCGGAGAAGGCGCAGGCCTGCCTCATCGATCTGGAAAAGATGCGCCGCCGCCTGTTGCGCCGCCAGGCCATGGTACGGGATCTGGACACCTGCAACCGGCGCACCTTTGATGTAAGCCGTACTGACCGCCTGCGTTTTCTGCTCTGCTACCTGCAAAAAGACCGTTTCGACGCGCAAGCCCGCGATCTGTGGCGGGAACTGGCGGCCCTGGAAAAACGCAAGAATGCGCGCTTGTGAAGCACTGCCTGGATTTATTCGCCCCTCTCCCTAACCCCCTCCCCGGGGGGAGAGGGGACTGTGTGACGCTTTGATTTGAGCAAATGCCCCCTGTCCAGACAGGAGACAATTGCCTATGATTGATTGATGAAGCTTAACCTGTTGCCAAGCCTTGTCCTGTTGGGCCTGCTGCCTCTGAAAGCGGTACTGGCCGATGATCCCCAGGCCCGGGATATTGCCCGGGATGTGTACTTCGTGAATCACTTCTTTGCTGTGGATAACATCAGCTACGGCAGCAAGCGCCATCCCATGCAGCTGTTCAACCAGCCGTCCCGGGGCAAAGGGCGGGGCCACAAGCTGGAGCGTCATCTCAACAACCGTTACGACAAGGGGGACATCAAGGCCCGGGATCTGGTGATCTTCCGTTCCGGGCAACTGCGAAGCACTGGCATACTGGTTGATATCTACAAAGATGCCGGGCGCCCCCTGAGTTTTGCCATCTGGCTGCCGGCCCTGCGAAAGATACGTCGCCATTCCGAGCCTGATCAGGCGGATATCTGGGGCGGCAGTGTCTTTACCTACGGTGATATCTACCTGCGCAAGCCTTCGGATGAACGCCATGAACTGTTGGGCAGGGTTGAGTTTTCCCAGTGCCTGGGCAGCCTGGATGACAGCCGTCTGCAGGCGCCCGACCCCTGGTGCGGCATCAAGGGCAAGGAGGTGCTGAAGCTGCGCAGTTATCCACGTAAATCCGGGTGGTGGTATGACTGGCGGGATCAGTACATCGACCCGGAAAGCCACGCCGACTACCGGTCCGAGTATTTCAAGGATGGCCGGAAAATCAAGATCATCGACAAGGCTTGGAAAAGTATGGGGCTGGCAGATCCCAGGGGGCAGTATTGGCGCTACTGGTATGGCATCAATCTGCGAACGGGCGCCCGCGGCATGGCCTGGGTGGCAGAGGATCAGGTGCGCTGGAACCAGAAGGTGAAGAACAGCCTGTGGAGTCTCGCCACGCTGCGCAAGCTCAGTCGTTAGTGTGGAAGAACACTATAGATTCTTCCTCTCCTGGTTTCAGGGGAGGGGGTGAATGCTTTGTATCCTTCCGCACCTCGATACCCCCTCACCCTAGCCCTCTCCCTGAGGGGAGAGGGGACTGTGTGGCAGTGTAAACAGCGGAATCATGAATCAAGTATTTGTGGGCATTTGGGAAAGCTGTTTTTCATGGAGTAGAAAGCCTACCCATTCTTTGCCAAAAGCTTCCTTATTTTCATCATAGTTGTTCTTGTCAATAATGTGCGCCATGAACCGTGTCACACTACTGGAAGAAAAATGATGATTCGTAAAGCTGTATTTTCTCTCGTTCTGGTTTCCCTGGCCGGCATGAGCCTGTCCAGCGTGGTGCAGGCTGCGGCCATCCCCAAACGCACTCATGAAAGCACCGTCATTGGTGCGAAGGCAGGCGTCATTCCTCCGACCTCCAGCGTGCAGGATCTTGAAGCAACCCTGAAAAACTCCTATGTCGGCACTTATGTCATTTATGGTGCTTTGCCTGAAGATTACAAAGTGACCCTGTATTCATCCATCAAGGATGGTGGCAATATCAAGGATTTTCGCAACCAGGTCATCAAGATGCGTTTGAATCGTCATTGACGGTTTCGGGACGAGGCGGTCGTCAGGGACGATCCCGCGGAATTTCGATGCAGGCAGCCAGTCCGCCCGCCTTCCTGTTGTCGAGGGTTATTTTCCACCCCTGGAGCTGGGCCAGTTGCTGCACGATGGCAAGGCCCAACCCGCTGCCGCCGGTGCCGCGGTTGCGGGACGGGTCGAGCAGGTAGAAAGGCTGCAACACTTTGCCGAGTTCATCATCAGGGATGCCGGCACCCTGGTCCAGAATGCAGATCTTTACCTTGCTTCCGGAGCAATGCAGTCGCAGGCCAACACCTTTTCCCTTCGCGTGGTGGAAAGCGTTGTCGATAAGATTGTTGAGGATCCGCATTAGCACCACTTCATTGATCACAGCCCTGCAGGGTGATGTGGCCTCGATATGCAGGGGGTTGCCTGCCTCTGTGTGTGTCGCACCGATATCAGTCACCAGTGCGGCCAGGTCGGTTTCCTTGTCCTGCGCCCCGTCTTGCTGCATCATTCGCGCCAGTTCCAGGGTGCGGGTGATCAGGGCATCCATCTCCTCTATGTCCTGCTGCATGTTATCGAGCAGATCATCGTCCTTCCTGCCCCGCAACAGTTCCGTGGCGATGCGCAATCTGGCCAGTGGCGTGCGCAGGTCATGGGAAATACCGCCAAGGAGAGTAGTGCGGTTTTCCAGCAGGCGTTCTATTTCACTGCTCAACTGGTTGAACTTGCGCGCCAGTTCCGCCAGCTCCCTGGGGCCGTCCTCCGGCAGGGGTAAGGGATGTATTCCCTGTCCCAGGCGTTGCACTCCCTGGGACAGGGTTTCCAGAGGCCGGGTAATGCGCCGTACCACCAGCAGGGTAGTCAGCAGGATAAAGAGGCTGGCGCCCAGGAGGATGCTGACAACGGCGCGGGGTGGTTCAGCGCCTATATGGCCATGGTTTATTCCCAAGTATAGCGTTTTACCGGCAATTGGCAGGATGACCCAATACAGGTCTGGCTTATTCTCCGACTGGTGGATATGCAGAGCCTGGTCCAGGCGGGTGCTCAGCGCCTCTTCCAGAAACAGCATGTAAGGCGAATGCAGCAGCGGGGTCTTCAGGGGGGGCTTTGGTGGTGTTGCCTGCAGTATCAGATCGTGACTGCTGCGCAATTCTTTTTGGAAGTCCTGACGTGCGGATGCCGGCAGTTCGGCCCAGGTTTTGGCTGACAGCACCATGAGGGCGGCCAGATCCCCTGCGCTTTGCCGGGCCACGGGTAGCAGCATGTAGTTCAGCACCACGAATCCTGTGAACAGTATGAAGCCAAGCAGCGCTGCCGAAATCGTCAGGCTGGTGCGGGCAAACAGGGTGTTGGGTAAACGCATGGTTTAACTGTCTGAACCCTGGGGGTTGAACAGATAGCCTTTGCCCCACACGGTGCGGATATAGTGTGGATGCTTGGGGTCGTCCTCAATCTTGTGCCTCAGGCGGGTTATACGCACGTCGATACTACGGTCGAAAGGCGAGCGGTCATAGCCTTTGAGAAGATCGATCAGATGATCCCGGGTCAGCACGTGGTTGGGGTACTGTGCCAGCAGGGCCAGCAAACTGATCTCCCCGCTGGTCAGGGCGATCTCTTTCCCATCCCGCTGCAAACTGTAGTTTTGCATATTCAGAACATAGGGGCCAAAGCGATAAAGGTTGTTGTTCGTGCCGTTAGCTTCCTTTTCCTTGGCCGGCGGGCTGTTTCTGCGCAGCACGGCGCGTATCCGCGCTACCAGTTCTCTGGGATTGAAAGGCTTGGCCAGATAGTCGTCCGCCCCGATTTCCAGTCCAACAATGCGATCGATATCTTCTCCTTTGGCGGAAAGTATCAGAACCGGCAGCCTGGTCGAGGCGCGCAGATGCCGGGTCAGACTGAGGCCGTCCTCGCCGGGCAGCATCAGATCCATGACCACCAGGTCGGGCTCGTGGTCCGCGAGCCAGCTTTTCATGGCTTCGCCATCGGCCACAACAGCCGTGGAAAAACCCTGTTCCCCAAGGTAGCGCTGCAGCAGGTCGCGCAGTGCCTTGTCATCATCCACGATAAGTATCAAGGGGGATTGGCGGCTCATGAAATCATGGTAACAAACATTACTCTTTGCCATGGCTATGCGGAAACATTTTGAAACATATCTGCCCGATCCGGAAATATTTCAGAAAAGGAACAGGCCTACACTGAGCATCATGAAAAAGGAAGCTTGATAGGCTTCCTGCTTAACCGGATATCAGGAGAATTCAAGATGAAAATGATTCGTTTCACATTAGCCCTTCCCTTGGCCGCATTACTGGCTGTCAGCCCCTTGCAGGCAGGGTGGAAAGGTGGCAAGCCAGGGCCTGGAGGCCAGGGAAGCACAGGCATTCAGGTTACAACAGCATTGTCGGACGCGGAAGCCGCCACACTGGTTTTCATGCGGGAAGAGGAAAAGCTGGCCCGTGATGTATATATCACCTTGTATGATCAGTGGGAGAACCCAGTTTTCAACAATATTTCGGGTTCCGAACAGCGCCACATGGACAGTATGAAGAGCAAGATAGACAAGTACGGCCTGGTTGATCCTGTGACCGATGATACGGTTGGAGTTTTCCAGAATGAAGCACTGTCCACCCTGTACAATGCGCTCATCGAACGGGGTAGTGTATCCCTGGAAGAGGCACTGCATGTCGGTGGCTACATCGAAGAGCTGGATATCAGTGATCTCGAGAAAGCCATCGCGGAATCCTCCCATGCGGACGTGGTGCGGGCGTATGAGAATCTCGAACGGGGTTCCAGAAATCATCTGCGGGCATTTGTCGGCCAGATCGAAAACCTGGGCGTCGTGTATGAAGCCCAGGTGATGCTGCAGGAGGAAGTGGATGCCATCATCAACAGCGCCATGGAGCGCGGGGGCAAAGGCCGTGGTAAGCGCCGTGGTGGACGCTGATTGACCTTATATAACTTTTCCCCTTTCCCAACCATCCCCCGTAAGCGGGGGAGGGTGAATTTTGAGAGTTCTTCCACACCAAGTCATTGCCCAGGGATGGGCTGAAACTGGGGTAGAATTCCCTATCTTTCTTAAGATTACTGGAATAAAAATATGTGTAAATTGTGCTGGACCCTGTTGCTATTGGTATTGCTTGCCATTGGCGGAGCTGTCTACAAATTTGGCTTCCTTGGCAGCGTGGAGATTGCTCCGGATGGACGCCAGGCCCTGCAACTGACCGTTGATGAGCGCAATATGGTGCTGGGAGAGATGCGCGGCTTTCTGGTCGCAGTGCAGAACATCATTGACGCCACCAACAGGGAAGATATGGAGGCCGCCGCCGTTGCGGCTCACAAAGTGGGCATGGCTGCCCAGGGCGCCATTCCGCCAGGGCTTATCGGCAAGCTGCCCCTGGAGTTCAAGAAACTGGGGTTTTCCACCCACAAGCAGTTTGATGCGCTGTCTCTGGATGCGGCACAGCTGGGCGATCCCCAGCATACCCGGGAACAGCTGGCGGAACTCATGAGCAACTGCCTGGCCTGTCATGCCACCTACAGTTTGTCCCTGGCAGACTGATTCTTGAAGCATTGAGGGTCATATATTTAGTCGCCAGGTTAGTACTTATTCCGGCTTGACCGGATTCAAGGCAGATGCATTGAAACACTGGCACAATGGCCGCATGTCTACGATCTTCTTTCTGCGGAAATTCTGCCCATGAAAAAACTCTTGCCTCTGGTTCTCGTCCTGCTCATTGCCGGCGCTGTTTTCGCCTGGTTCAAACTGCGGCCCCAGGAGGCAGCGGGGAACACCCTCACTCTGTACGGCAATGTGGATATCCGCGAGGCGCAGCTTACGTTCAATGCTTCTGAGCATGTGGACAGGATTCTGGTGGAAGAAGGCGAGCATGTCACCAGGGACCAGTTGCTTGCTGTCCTGCATCAGGAACTGTTTCGTTCCCGGGTCGCCCAGGCCCAGGCTCAGGTGGAAGCCAAGCGCCAGCAACTGGCCAAGCTGAGGGCTGGCAGCCGTCCCGAGGAGATCGAAAAGGCCCGGGCCGAGGTGGCGGCTGCCCGGGCCAGGGCCAAGGCGGCTCATGACACCTGGCAACGCCTGCAGCGTCTGGTGGCCAGGAAGCTGGCCTCTCAGGAAGAAGTGGAAACGGCGCATTCCAATGCCAATGCGGCCCAGGCTCAGGTGGAGGCTGCTCAGGCTGCCCTGAAACTGCTGCTGGCCGGGCCGCGCAAGGAGGATATCGCCGCGGCTGAAGCCGATCTCAAGGCTGCGGAAGCCAACCTGGCCCTGGCGCGGCAGAACCTGGACAATACCGAATTGCGCGCCCCGGCGGATGGCATAGTGCGCACGCGCATCCTGGAACCGGGGGACATGGCCAGTCCCCTCAAGCCCGCCCTGACCCTGGCGTTTACCGATCCTGTGTGGGTGCGGACTTACCTGCCCGAAACCCTGCTGGGGAAAGTGAAGCCGGGCATGCGCGCCACCATCACCAGTGACAGCTATCCGGACAGGAGCTATGCTGCCTGGGTAGGTTACATCTCACCCACGGCGGAATTCACTCCCAAGAACGTGGAGACGCCGGAGCTGCGTACGCGTCTGGTCTACCAGATGCGGGTCTTCGCCTGCAATACCAATGAGGAGCTGCGCCTGGGCATGCCCGCCACGGTGCAGATCGACCTTCAGGCCACCGTCGGCGACATTCCAGACTGCCAGAAGCCCTGACATGAGCCAGCCCGCGCTCATTCTGCGCGATGTACACAAATGCTTCGGCGAGGGAGAGCATGCCCGCTGCGCCCTGGACGGGGTGAACATCGAGGTGGCGCCGGGGAGCGTTACCGGCCTCATCGGCCCGGATGGGGCAGGCAAGACCACCCTCATGCGCCTGTGCTGCGGCCTGCTGAAGCTGGATGGTGGCAGCATCCAGACCCTGGGCATGGACGTGGCGGACCAGCCAGCGGCGGTACAGGCGGCCGTGGGCTACATGCCCCAGCGCTTCGGCCTGTACGAGGATCTCAGCGTCCAGGAGAACCTGGACCTGTATGCCGATCTACAGGGCGTGCCTGTCCAGGAACGACCGGCGCGCTATACCCGCCTCATGGAGATGACCAAGCTGGCTCCCTTCACCAGCCGCCTGGCGGGTAAGCTTTCGGGCGGCATGAAGCAGAAGCTGGGGCTGGCCTGCGCCCTGGTGCGCCCACCCCGGCTGCTGTTGCTGGATGAACCCACAGTGGGGGTGGACCCCGTGTCCCGCCGGGAGCTGTGGGAAATCGTTTACAGCCAGGTGCGTGAGGCGGGTATGAACGTACTTCTGAGCACGGCTTACCTGGATGAAGCGGAGCGCTGCGACCAAGTTATCCTGCTGCACAAGGGCAGGGTGCTTGGCCAGGCGTCCCCCGACCGTTTCAGCCAGGGCCTCAAAGGCAGAACCTGGGAAGTGTCTGCACAGGACATACGCCCCCGGCGCCTGCAGGCGGATCTGGTGAAACAGGCAGGCATCAGCGATGCCATCATCAACGGCGACCGGGTGCGCATCATCACCCGGGAAGGCTTTGAGCCGGATGCAGCAAGCCTGTTGCCGGGGCACCCGGGCTTGCATGTCGAGGCGGTGCCGCCCCGTTTCGAGGACGCCTTCATCGACCGTCTGGGAGGTGCCGGCGAAGGACGGCATGCCACCCCGGCGATTGGCCAGGTGGCGGCGGGGGAATACCCTGGTGATCCTATCGAAGTGGAGCAGCTGGAACGGGGCTTCGGCGATTTCGTGGCGGTGAAGAAAGTAAGCTTCTCCGTGAAGCGGGGAGAGATCTTCGGCCTCCTGGGCGCCAATGGCGCGGGCAAGACCACCACCTTCCGCATGCTCTGCGGCCTGCTGCCCCTGTCTTCGGGACGGGTGTCCGTGGCCGGCCATGATCTGCGCACGGCGTCGGCCCAGGCCAGGAGCCGTATCGGCTACATGGCCCAGAAGTTTTCTCTATACGCTAATCTCACTGTGGCCCAGAACCTGGAATTTTTTTCCGCGGCCTACAATCTGCGGGGCAGTCACCAGCGTGGACGCATTCAATGGGCTCTGCAGGGGTTTGAACTGGAACCTTATGCCGGCACCAACGCAGGCACCCTGCCCCTGGGCTACAAGCAGCGTCTGGCCTTCGCGGCAGCCCTGATGCACGAGCCGGAGATCCTGTTTCTGGATGAACCGACTTCCGGGGTGGACCCTCTGGCCCGGCGGGAATTCTGGGCCCGCACCAACGCCCTGGCGGAAGCCGGGGTGACGGTTCTGGTGACCACGCATTTCATGGAAGAGGCGGACTACTGCGACCGCTTGGTCATCATGGCCGAAGGGGCGGTGCTGGCGGAAGGCTCGCCCCATGAGATCCGCACTCTGGCGCGCACCCCGGAAAATCCCCGGCCTCGCATGGAAGATGCCTTCATCGGTCTCATCCAGTCCCGGGAGAAAGCCGCATGAACCGCCTGACCCGCATGCGCCTCAAGGGCATGATCCGCAAGGAATGGCTGCAGATCCTGCGCGACCCTTCCAGTATTGCCATTGCCTTCCTCATGCCGGTGTTGTTGTTGTTCCTGTTTGGTTACGGGGTGTCCCTGGACGCCAAGGATATTCCTCTGGGGTTTGTCATCGACAGTCCGGACAGCAATACCGCCAGCTTCCGCGCCTCCTTTGATCATTCGGATTTCTTTCGTCCCGAGGATTTTGCCAGCATCCAGGCTGCCCAGCAGGCCCTGGCACAACGGCGCATTGATGGCATCGTGTGGCTGCGCAGCAATTTCTCCAGCCTGCTGCTGTCCGGCCAGGAAGCACCCATCGCCGTGCGGGTGAATGCTGTGGATGCCAACCAGGCGCGCATCACCCAGGGTTACATCCAGGGGGCCTGGCTGGCCTGGCTAGGGCAGTATGCCCGTAGCCAGGGACGCCAGCTGCCCCTGCCCGTGTCCATGGAGCAACGGGTGTGGTTCAACGCGGCGCTCATCAGCCGGCACTACCTGGTGCCGGGCCTGGTGGCCATCATCATGACCCTCACCGGCTCTTTGCTCACCGCCATGGTGGTGGCCCGGGAATGGGAGCGGGGCACTATGGAGGCTCTCATGGTCACGCCCCTGAATATGAAGGAGATGCTGGTGGGCAAGCTGATTCCCTATTTTATCCTGGGGATGGGGGGCATGCTGTTCACCGTGGCCCTGGCGGTGTGGCAGTTCGACGTGCCCTTTCGTGGTTCCTTCGCGGCCCTGATGGGAGCCAGCGCTCTGTTCATGCTGGTGGCCCTGGCCCTGGGGCTGCTCATTTCCATCGTTTCACGCAACCAGTTCGTGGCGGGGCAGGTGGCCATCATCATCACCTTTCTGCCGGCCTTCATTCTTTCGGGCTTCATCTTCGACATCAATTCCATGCCTGCCCCCATTCAGGTGGTGACCCATGTGGTGCCGGCCCGCTACCTGGTATCCATTCTGCAGAGCTTGTTCCTGGCCGGGGACGTCTGGCCGGTGTACTGGGCCAACATGGGGGGCATGGCCATCCTGTTGGTGGTGCTCACGGCGGTGGTGAGGCACAAGGCCTACAAGAGGCTGGACTGATATGCTGCGGCACATTCTGGCATTGGCGATCAAGGAATTCCTGGCCTTGCTGCGGGACCCGCGCAGCCGTTTTGTGCTCATTGGCCCGCCCATCATGCAGCTCATCATTTTCGGCTATGCCGCCAGCTTTGACCTGGATCACCTGGCCGTGGCCGTGTATGACGAGGATGGCGGCAGCGCGGCCCGGGCCCTGGTGAGCCGCATTCAGGGCTCGCCCCATTTCCATGTCGTGGCCCATGTCGCCCGGGAGGAGGAAGTGGCGCCCCTGGTGGACAACAAGGAGGTGTTGCTGGTGCTGCATATGGAACCGCGTTTTACCGCCCATCTGGCTCAAGGAGGCAGCGGTAGCCTGCAGGTGATCCTGGACGGGCGTAACTCCAACACTGCTCTGCTGGCCCTCAACTACCTGCGCAGCATCGTTCTGGATTTCAACCAGTCTCTGGCGGCCCGGCGGGGCAGCGACGGCCCGCCGGTTACCCTGAGCATGCGGGCCTGGTACAACGAGGACCTGGATTCCCACTGGTTCATCATTCCCGGTATCGTGGGCCTGCTCACCCTGGTGGTGACCCTGGTGGTCACGGCCCTGTCCGTGGCCCGGGAGCGGGAGCAGGGCACTTTTGATCAGCTGCTGGTGACGCCCCTGCGGCCCACGGCCATTCTGGTGGGCAAATCTATCCCCGGCCTGGTGATAGGCGTCATCGAGGCGAGCTTCATCATTGCGGTAGCCATGCTCTGGTTTGAGATTCCCCTGCGTGGCAGTGTGGGCGCCCTGTACCTGGGGTTGCTGCTGTTTCTGTTCTCCGCTGTGGGGGTGGGGCTGATGATATCCGCCATTTCCGTGACCCAGCAGCAGGCGGTGTTGGGGGCTTTTCTGTTTTTGGTTCCAGCGGTCATCCTGTCGGGTTTCGCCACGCCCATCGCCAACATGCCCGAGGCGGTGCAGATGCTCACCTATCTTGATCCCCTGCGCTATTTCCTGGTCATCGTACGCGGGGTGTTTCTGGAAGGTGATAGCTATGCCCTCCTTGTGGATCAGTACTGGCCCATGGCCATCATAGGCGCGGCCTCCCTGGCGGCAGCCGGCTGGCTGTTTCGTCATCGCATGTACTGATTCGGGTGCCTGTCCTGTTACATTCGGATACAAAACAGCAACACAACTACCATACCCAAAAGGGGCAAAGTTTCCTCTAATGTAATCTCCCAATGAATTCCCGAGGAGATACTCCGTGAGGGTTAAAAGCACTGTCTTAGCAACCAGCCTTATTATTGGGACGTCGTTCGCATTGGCGTCACCCACAGTCGACAACAAGATGAAGATGAAAGTCCATTCTTCTGCGCGCATTGTGGGTGGGGTCAATGTGCCCGATGATGAACGGCCATGGATGGCAAGCATTCAGTATGGAGGCTCACATTTTTGTGGCGGTTCACTGATTGCCAACCATTGGGTTCTGACCGCGGCGCATTGCGTGGAAGAAATCAATGGCAGCAACATGAACCAACTCAGGGTGCGTGCAGGTGTTACGGACTTGTCCCGGAATGAAGGCAAGACCGCCAAAGTAAAATCTGTGCACGTACACAAGGGTTATGCGCAAACCAATGGCAATGCCGCAGACTTGGCATTGCTGGAACTGGCTTCGAATGTCAATGGCATCCAATACCTGAAACTGGCAACTCAGCAGATCATGGCGACGGCGGGCCAGCCCGGGGATATGGCTTCCGTATCAGGATGGGGTACTCAGGAAGAAGGTGGCGCCCCTTCCAACAGAATGATGAAGGTCGAGGTGCCTATCGTGTCCAACGAGACCTGCAATGAAGCCCGTGCGTATAATGGAATGATCACGCCCACTGAACTATGTGCCGGATATGATCAGGGTGGCAAGGATTCCTGCCAGGGCGACAGTGGCGGACCACTGGTTGTCAAAGAAGGGGGCGATTACTATCAGGCAGGGATTGTTTCCTGGGGCGAAGGTTGTGCCCAGCCCTACAAGTATGGCGTATACACCAGGGTCAGCGCCTTCAACCGCTGGATTCAGGACACCATGGAGGGTCAGGAAGGTGATGGCGGTGGTAATACCGATGAGCCTCCGGCGGAGGAGGGCTTCATTACCAGCGGGAAACTGGTCTCTGGCCTTTCTGCCGGGAGGGACGAGGAAATCGACTTCAAGATACGGGTCAGAAAGAATGCCAGGATTCTGTGGCTGGATATTCGCGGCGGCAGTGGCGACGCGGATCTCATGGCCCGTCATGGCCGGGCCCCGGAGCTAAATGATGGCAGCTATGCGCCCTATCTGACCGGCAATGATGAAAGCATCCTGATACGGGATCCCAAGCCCGGTGTTTGGCATATCAGGATTGTCGGTTATGAGGCATTTGAAGGCGTGGAACTGATGGGCTTTTCACACTGACGAAAGACCCTTGCCGGTGGCTGGCGCCTTTGACGCATACGGGTCTGCCGGGTTACTATTTTTGCGCCCAGGAATGGGTCAACCGGGCAGCTTTTGGGTTGCCCGGTTTTTTTCTGTGATCTGTGTGCAGGGCGTCCTTTGGGATGAACAACGATAAAATTCTCATCATCGACGACGACCAGGAGCTGACACTGCTCATCAGCCGTTTTCTTGGCAAGAACGGTTTTGTGGTTGAAGTGGAGAATACGGGGGAAAACGCCGCGGAGCACATCAAGCGCTTTATGCCGGATCTGCTGGTGCTGGATCTGATGTTGCCGGGAAACGATGGCTTGAGCATCTGCCGGGATATTCGCCCGGAATTTCACAATCCCATTATCATGCTGACCGCGCTGGACGATGATATCGACGAAGTGACCGGCCTTGAGGTTGGCGCCGATGACTACCTGCGCAAACCCATCAGTCCCCGGGTGCTGTTGGCGCATATTCGCGCCCAACTGCGAAAGCACGGAAACCAGCCATCTTCCACGGCCGCTGCCATGACAGCCAACAACGGCCGCCTGCGTATCGATCCCGCCACCCGGGAGGTAATGCAGAATCAGAAGAAAGTGCTGCTGAGCACGGCCGAGTTCGATTTGCTTCACACGTTGGTGGAGCAGGCGGGGCAGATCATCACCCGGGATCAGCTGCACCGGAAGATCTTTCACATGGAATATGATGGTGTTGATCGCTCCATCGATATCCGTATTTCCCGGTTACGCAAGAAACTGGGAGATGATCCCAGGGAGCCAGCCCTGATTAAAACCGTGCGCGGACGGGGTTACCTGCTTGCGCCCTAGCCCGCATTGCTCACCAGGGCGGCTGGCAACAGTCTGAGAAATATTGTCTACTCATTGCGTTAGGAAGAGAATGGGAAGTATGAACCAGGAACATTCGGCCTCTTGTTGCCAGCCTATCGCGGCCCTGGCGGATTTTCACTCGCTCTCGCTTGCCCTTCGCTCAACCCGTAGTCCCGGCTACGAGTTTCACTCAGGGTGGCGCGAGAGCGGCTGCAAATGCCGCCAGGATTCACGATCCCTGGTGAGCAATGCGGGCTAGCCCACTGCAACCCTTGTGGCTGGCGCTGGGGTTGGCAGCGGTCAATCTTGTGATGTTCTTGCTGCTTACCACAACCCTGCGCCCATGGCTGGATAATTTTGTCGCAGACAGCTATGAGGCTGTGCTGGAGGATGCCCGCTCGGCCATGCACCAGTATTTTTCTTCCAGCACCGCAGCGGACTGGGAAAGCATCTGCAATGCTCTGAACGCCAAACTGGATGCCCGCTGCAGCATCGTGCCTGGTAATTCCCACAACTTCAGCGAAGCGGTTTTGAAGCGCCTGCAGCAACCGGCGGCCCGGCAGGGCGTGATCGATCCGGTGGAGCACTTCATTTACCATCCTCTGGACAAGGAGCATATCGCCGTTCTTGATCCGCCGCCTTACCCCCGGTGGCTGGTGATCCTGGGACAGGATCTGCATTGGCTGGTGGCGGTCATGGTCAACATTCTTCTGGTCTATCTGTATCTTTACTACCGCGAAAGGCGCTGGACCGAGCTGGAGCGGGAGATCATGAAGCTGCCGGGCATGGAAGACCTGGGTGAAGAGGTACAGGATATTTTTGAAAAAGTCCGACGCCTGCAGGGCGTACTGGCGGATGCTCGGGAAGAGCACGCAAATCTGTTGCTGCTGCAACGGGATCTGCTGCACGGTGTGGCTCACGAATTCCGCAGTCCCATGGCGCGCATTCAGTTTGCCCTGGAAATGACGGAAGATGCCGATGAAGCCGAACAGGCCGAACTGCGTGCCGGCATTCATCAGGCCCTGAATGACCTGGATAAGCTGGTGCAGGAGTTGCTTTATTATGCGCGCCTGAAAGACAGCCGCTCAGAGCTGGATGTCGCTCCCCTGAAGTTGGGGGATCTGCTGGATGCCTGTCTGGAGCAGGTGCCCCCTTTCTATCCGGACGTGCGCTTCCATCTGAGCGATGAGGCCCAGGATGCCCGGATACAGGGGGATGAACGTTTGCTGAAAAGAATGCTGCTCAACCTGCTAAGGAATGCGGGGCGCTTTGCCCGGTCACGTTGCGAGATCAGTATCCGGCTCGACAATGAAACGGTTGTGATAAGGATAGAGGATGATGGCGTGGGCATTCCTCCCGGCAAGGTGCAACGGATTTTCGAGCCCTTTACCCGTCTGGATCCCAGCCGTTCCCGAGACTCCGGCGGTTGTGGGCTGGGGCTGGCCATCGTCATGTCCATCGTGCGTAAACATGGGTGGTCCATACAGGTGAGGGACAGCCTGCTGGGAGGGGCCTGTTTCGAGGTGGGGATGCCTGTCAGCCGGGACTGAACAGTGTGTTTCCTACTCCAGCTCTACAGAATAGAAGTCCTTGACGCCGATAATGACTTCTCCGGCGCTGCCCCGGGCTGCCGACACCACCACCTGGTAGGCGCCTGGGGAAAAAACGGATACCACAGCGGGATCAGCCTCTTGATCCTGCTGCAGCGGGTCACTGCTGGCAACGAGTTCCCCGTTGGCATCATAGACCTGCAGGGCCGGAGGCAGACGGGGTGTCGCCAGGCGCGAAGTATTGAGCCGGGAGGCCAGGGCATAGATCATCAGTTCCGTATCCGGGTTCTGCACCACGAAGCCCACGCTGGCCTGGTAGTTGAGTTCCGCGGTGTTCGATATGTAGGCCCTTGCGGCAAGATTGATTTCATCGCCCAGGGAATCGCCGGGAGAAACCCGCCCGGCCGTGGTTTCTGATTGCAGCAGGTTGTCGAAGTGCTCGTCTTCTCCGGAAAACAGCGAACCCGAGGCAGGCGACAGGCCGCGGTTGGTGACGGTTTCTCCCCTGCCATTGCTGACCAGCAGGCTGGTGTCCATGAACGTAGCCGGTTCCCGGGGCGTGTGGCGGGCACTGGGCAGGAACCCCGTGGACCCGGGCAAAGCGGCTGTCTGAAGCGCTCCTGGTGCTTCAGGCCGGGGATCCGGGGTGGATATGTTTCCGGATGTGGCGGCCCCAGTGGTCTGGTGCTGTGTTGCTGCAACCGCGGCCATTTGCCTGAACGAAGGAGTAATGGTTGGCGTGGGCTCGGATAGCGGGTTGAGGGCCGTCTGGGGGACGGGCGCAATCACTGGCGCCGAATTCTTCTGACCGGAAAGCAGGATATCTTTCGCGCCTGAACTCTTGATGGTGGCTGTGGATGGTCCCTCCCCCTGTGTGTTTTCCTCAGTAGAGGGGGCAAATAACCGGGCCGGCGCCTCGACCATATAGTGGCTCCAGTGCGCCAGATTCTGGGTGATGGCTACCCGGTGGGCATCTGAACCCAGGTAAAAGAGCAGATACCCTGACGAGCTGGCCATGGCAAGCAGTGCCAGATGCAGTTTGATGCCCCGTAGCGACATTTGGCTAACCGACCCCCCGGTTCAGTAGATTGGTCCGTTTACAGGTGTATTTGTAGCACAGTTTCCCGAATATTGTCAGCCTTGGATTCTTCCCCGGCAAGCAGGAAAAAACAAAGGCTCCCGAAGGAGCCTTTGTGACAGACTAGCTGGGCAGGTTTACTTCCCGGCGATGTCTTCCAGCTTCTTGGCCTTGATGAGCTGTCCGTCCAGCGCTGCATCAGAGGCAGAACGGCCATAGGCCACAGAGATCAACTGGCTGTAGTACACCACGGGAATGTTGAACTTGGTGTTGTACTTCTCGTTGATCTGGTCCTGGTAGATCTCCACGTTGGCCTGGCACAGGGGACAGGGAGTGGCGATCATGTCGGCTTCGTTGTCATAGGCCGCTTCGATGATGCCCTTGATCATCTCCTGAGACTTTTCCGGTTCGGAGAAAGCCAGGGCGCCGCCGCAGCACTGCACCTTTTTCTCGTAGGTGGGAATGGAATCCGCCCCCAGAGAATCGACCAGGTGGTCCAGGTACATGGGGTTTTCGAAGGACTCGCCAGCAATGCCGAAGGGCCGGTTGGTCTGGCAGCCCACATAACCGGCGATCTTGATGCCTTCCAGGGGCTTTTTCACGCCTGCTTTGATCTCGTCCAGGCCAATGTCCTCGATAATGACTTCAGCCATGTGCTTGATGGGCGTGGTGTTCTGCAGCTTCAGGCCCGCTTCCGCCAGGGCGGTGTTGGCCTCGGCAAACATGGACTCGTCTTCCTTCAGACGCTCGGCGGCTTCCTTGGTGGCCAGCCAGCAGGCGGCGCAGGTGGCGACGATCTCCTGGTTCTTGTTGTGCTCTTCAGAAAGGGCGATGTTGCGCGCCGACAGGGTCAGGCGCGGCAGCTCGGAGCCGCTGGCGTAGCCAATGGATGCCGAGCAGCAGTTCCAGTCCGGGATCTCGTTGAGCTGGATGTCCAGCTCCTGACACATGGTGTCCACGGACTTCATCAGGTTGGATGAGGATGCGCCTTTCTGGGAGGAGCATCCCGGGTAGTAGGAATATTCTCTTTTAGCCATCTTGGGATGCCTCCGGTTAGTCGAACTTCTTCATGCGCGCATCTTCGAGTTCCTGCGCCTTCTTGATCATCTTCTGCAATCCGCTGACGTCCTTCACGCCATGCCCGCCAAAGAATTCGCTGGCGGCCATACGCTTGGCTTTCATCATCTTCATGCCCAGATCCTTGTTGCGCAGGGCCTCCTTGATGCCCGGGCCGAAGCCGTCCTTGAAGTACAGGGACAGGCCCAGCTTGAGCTCGTTGACGCGGCCCTTCTTCATCATGTTGTTCCAGAAGATCTCCGCGAACTTGGCCGTGGGCTGGTTCTTGGGGGTCAGCCCCAGCTTCTTGGCGTAGGTCGCCAGGCCATGCATGATGTGGGTGATGGGCAGCTGCCGCGGACAGCGCACGATGCAGTTGTAGCAGGAGGTGCACATCCACATGGAGTCAGAGGTCAGCACCTCGTCGCGCTTGCCCGCACGGATCATCATGAAGATTTCCTGCGGGGGGTGCGCCCAGTGCTTGCCCAGGGGGCAGGAACCGGAGCACACGCCGCACTGCATGCACATCTTCACCCATTCGCCTTCTTCGACGTTGGCTTCAACTTCGCTCAGGAAGCTGTTGCGATATTGCTCGATCATTGCTTTGTTCATTTCACTCATCGCCAGTCTCCTTAGAACTTGAATGGGCTCAGGCCGATCTTTTCAATGGTGTCCGCCATATCCTGGATCAGCTGGGGAGCTCGGTCGATATCGGTGATGGCGACCTCTTCCACTACAACCCGCTCGGGTTCGAGGTTGAGGGACTCCAGGGTATCGCCGACCTTGGCCATGCGCTCATTGGCCATGGCGGAACCGCGTACGAAATGACACTGGTAATCGTCACCGCGCTTGCAACCCATCATGATGATGCCGTCATAGCCGTTGTTCAGGGCGTCGGTCACCCAGGACAGGCTGGTGGAGCCCAGGCAACGCACGGGTACCACCCGCGCCCAGGGACTGATTTCCACGCCGCTGATGGCGGCCTGGTCCAGGGCGGGATAGGCGTCGTTTTCACAGGCCAGTACCAGAATGCGGGGTTTCTCATCCCATTCCTCGGGAATATCGCATTCTTTGATCTGGGCGCCCACGGTATTCACTGAGTAGTTCTCGAAGGAGATGACCCGCACCGGGCAGGCGCCCATGCAGGTGCCGCAACGGCGACAGCGGGATTCGTTGTACTGCGGGTAACGCTCCTCGTCCTCGTCGATGGCGCCGAAGGGGCATTCCACGGTGCAGCGCTTGCACTGGGTGCAGCCTTCCTTGCGGAAGCTCGGGTAGGACAGGTCGCCAACGCGGGGGTGCGCGGCGCGGCCCTGGGCGGCGTTCTCGATTTCCTGGATGGCCTTCATGGCGGCGCCGGTGGCGTCGTCCATAGCCTGACGGATATCCATGGGACGGCGCACGGGACCAGCGGCATAGATGCCAGTACGGCGCGTCTCATAGGGGAAGCAGATGAAGTGGGAATCGGTAAACCCGTGCTTCAGATGCGGCAGGTCGGTGCCCTGGCGGTAGTCCAGGTTGAGGATGGATTCGACCTTGATGGAGTTTTCGTCCGCCGCGTGAGCCTCCTGGGCTTCCAGTTCTTCAGCGCGCTCTTCATCACTCATGCCTTCCAGCGCTTCGTTGGCGGCATAGGGGTCGGGGCCGGAGTTGGGCACCATGCCCAGATCCAGAACCACCAGGTCCACTTTCACCTCGGCGTCTTCGTCGAGGATCTTGTCGTGCATCTTGACCGTGAGGCTGTCACCGGGAGTGACTTCCTTGACATCACTCTTGGTGAAGATCACGCCATTCTTCTGACCGCTGCGGTAGAAGTCCTCGCCGGGCGCGCCGGGGGTACGCAGGTTGTTGTAGCAGATGGTGGTGTCGCAGCCATCGCCATTGTGGTGCTTGAAGTACAGGGCCTGCTTGATGGACACCAGATCGCCGATGCCGGAATCATAGGGCAGGCGGTCTTCATCGCTGGAGTTCTGGCCGGCATCCTGCACGAACAGCACGGAAGTGACTTCCTTGCCATCGGAAGGCCGCTTGATGGGGCCGTCGCCGGCGGCGTTGGCCAGGGCTTCCATCTCCAGGTTGGTGATGATGTCCGGGGAGCCTGCGTAGTTGAACTCCGGCAGGTTCTCGGGATCGTACAGTTTGAAACCCGTGGCCTGGACGATGGAGCCGATGTTCTCGGTGGTGGTGTCACCGGACTCGGTGCTGATGTCCACGCTGAAACGACCCGGCGCACCGGAGGTTTTGGTGATGGTGCTGTTCAGGTACACCTTGATGTTGTCATTGCCTTCCACGGCGCTGATCATGTCAGCGATGCCGGTGTCTTCGGGCATGGGCAGGTTGGCGTCGGGGGAGTTGGGCGTGCCCACGGGCGCGGCCTTGAAGGGCACGCGCTTGTGCAGCTGGGCCACATGGCCGCCCAGGGCGCCGGTCTTCTCCACCAGATGAACCGTGTAGCCGGCTTCCGCGGCTTCCAGGGCGGCGGTCATGCCGGTCACGCCGCCACCGACCACCAGCACGTTGGGGTTGCGCCCCTGCTGGCCGGAAGGAGACGGCTTGTTCATCTGCTTGATCTCGCCGCAGGACATGCGAATGTAGTCGTTCGCCATTTCCTGGGTGGTTTTCTTGTTCTCGTCCGTATCAGGACGTGCCCAGATGACAGCCTCACGGATGTTGCAGCGGGTCATGGCGATATCGGTGATGTCGAAGGCTTCCACCTTGGCCCGGCGGGAGCAGCCGACGATAACCGCGTGGGTGACGCCATCGTTGGCGATATCGTCACGGATCATCTGCACGCCTTCCTTGTTGCACAGCATTTCGTGCATCTTGACCACGTTCATGCGGCCATCACGGGAGGCGGTTTGTTCCAGTTCACCGGTGTCCAGACGGTCGCCGATGCCGCAGCCGGTGCATATATAGGCTGCAAATTTCTTTTCTGCTACTTCAGACATTTTTTCAGCCCTCCGCACGTGCTACACGATTGACAACCTGAATGGCTTTCAGGGCCGCACCGGTGGCGCTTTGCACCGCCCGGTTAACGTCCAGGGCGTCGCTGGCGCAACCCGCCGCGAACACGCCGCCATTCTTCTCAGCAGGCTCGATGAAGCCCTCCCGGTTGATTTCCACATCGACGGGGAAACTGTCGATGGACACGGAAGGTTCCATGCCGGTGGCCAGTACCACCAGGTCATGCTCATTAGCATAGCGGTGGTAACCTTCGGTATCCACCCCGTTGAGGCAAGGGTTGTCGTCTTCGCCCCTGGTGATGGAAGCCACCTTGGACTTGATGAATTTCACGTTATCCATGTCCTTGACCGTCTGGTAAAAATCTTCGAAACGGTCGATAGCACGGATATCGATGTAGTAGATACTCACCTGGGCGTCGTCGCCGTAGGCGTCCACGACATAGTGGGTCTGCTTCAGGGAAGCCATGCAGCAGATACGCGAGCAGTGGTAGAGGTGATTGCGGTCCCGGGAACCGGCGCACTGGATGAAGGCCACGTTTTTGGCCTCCTTGCCATCGGAAGGACGTACGATCTTGCCGCCGGTGGGTCCTTTGGGATCCGCCATGCGCTCGAATTCCACGTTGGTGATGACGTTTTCGAAGCGGTCATAGCCATAAGGCTGTATCTTGGCCGCGTCATAGGGTTTCCAGCCTGTGGCCCAGACGATGGCGCCGGCAGGGAACTGGATTTCCTTCTCGGTGTCGTCCAGGTCGATGGCGTCGTACTTGCAGGCATCTTTCGCTTTCTGGGCGTCATCAGTGCCGATAATGCTTGGATCCAGCACGTACTTCATGGGGTGGGCCATGACGTGGGGTAGATAGGCGCCTTTGCGCTTGCTCAGGCCATAGTTGTATTCGTCGTCGAACTCCGCCTCTACGGCCTTGGCGCATTCACCGCAGGCCGTGCAGTTGTCATTGACATAGGTGGGCGTGAGCTTGACGGTTGCCGTGTAATTACCGGCTTCGCCCTCCACCTTGCTGACTTCTGCACCGGTGATGATGGTGAGATTGGGGTTCATCTTGGCGCGGCGCTGGTTGATCTCCAGGCCACAGGTCGGGTGGCACAGCTTGGGGAAATACTTGTAGAGCTGGCTCACGCGACCGCCCAGATAGGGACGTTTCTCGACCAGGACGACCTGGGCGCCGGTTTCTGCAGCTTCCAGCGCGGCTGTCATGCCGCTGATGCCGCCACCGACAACCAGAATGGTCTGGTTTGTGGCTACTACCTCCGTCATGGAATTACCTCCGTTGCGGATTACATTTCAAGGATGGCTGGCTCTGCGACCGGAGTCGAAAAGCCGGGAATCTGTTTGCCGGGACAGGCCTGCTCCGATAGCTAAGCCCACCCTTGCAGGCGCAAGCCCGCATTCAAGCTCGTTACGATACTCCCGTTCGCGCCGAATCGCCATGCTTCTACAATCGAATTTTCCAATATGCTAATAGATGTGCCTTGTGTACCCCCTCATGTGTCTGGACAGCCATGTTGGCTGCCTGCTGATTCACTTGTTACCGTATTCCCTGTATGATGAACGGCTTGCGAAGATTCTGAGGTGGTATCTTCGTGCGTTCCATTCCTACAATTGTTGGCGGTGGTAACCCAAGTGAACAGGATTTTACTTATACTGGCAGGATTGCTGGTGGCCCTGGCCGTGTTCTTTCAGTGGAAGATTGCCCAGGACGCCCTGCATTACGCGCATCTTCAGAACCAGTACCAACTGGCCCAGGATGACTACAAGGAACGCAATATCTACTACACCCCTGCAAGAACTGTGCAGTGGATTGTAAACCGCCAGAATCCCGCCGGATATTTCGTGCCCAACCCGGACATGCTGTTCGAGCCCTCGCAGCTCAATGACAGCACCCTGCGTGGCACCCGTTACGCCATCAGCACCCTGAAAGATCTGGATGCTCTGCCGTCCATCAATCGTCAGGCTGTGGCGCGCTACGTCATGAGTCTCTATCAGCCGGATATTCCCTGGAGCCTCCCGGGAGAGGTGAAACCTCTCCAAGGTCCCGGCTATGCGGGATTTGCGCCTTTGCCCGGGGAAACGGCAGGGGTGCGTCCCACCATGGATGCCCTTATCATCCTGGCCGACCTGGGAATGCTGGATGATCCCAGGCTGAACCTGCCCCGTATCTGGAATTTCATCGTCAGCCATCAGAATGCTGATGGCGGTTTCTGGGACGAGCACTATCCCCAGTTCGGACAGCAATCCAGCATGAAAGCCACCTCTTTTGCCGCCCGTGCCCTGGGTATTCTGCACCGACATATGGGCCGTTCGTTTCCTCCCGCTATGGTCATACGGGTGCGCGCCTTCGTGCGCAGCATGGAGGATTCCCGCAATGGGGGGATCAGGGCGTTGCAGGGGGAACCTGCCATGGATGCCTACAACAGCTTCCGCGCCTTTATCACCCTGAAGGAAATCACCAATGGTGATGAAGCCGAGCAGCGTCAGGCTGTCTCCGGTAATCTGGATATGGAGGGGCTCGTGGACAGTCTGCTCAATGATTACTACCTGGCGGACATCGGCGCATTCTCCCGCTACAGGGATGCCACCAGAAAAAAGCCTTCCCTCAAGGCTACCCACCTGATTGTCTGGATGCTGGGAGAAATGGACTATCTTGACCGCCTGAACAGCCACGCCGTCAGCAAGTATGTCATGTCCCTCAAATCCGCCAATGGCCAGTACGGCGGGGATATTTACACCACATATTCCGCCATTGGCCTGCTGCGGAAGCTGGGGGTGCCCACGGAGCCGCTGCCTGCGCCTTTGCGGCCGGTTAAGCCTGCCAGCATACCCGGATATGTTCCCGCGGTATTCTTCCTGGCTGCGTTGCTGGTGCTTCTGGTCGGACACCAGGCCAAGAAAATGGAATTGCAGAACATCAACCGGGCGCTTTCCATACAGGCCAGTATCGATGGACTCACCGGCGCCTACAATCGTCAGAAATTCGAGGCAGTGCTCCATGAGCAACTTCAGCATTTTTCCCGTGAGCGTCACCCCATGTCTGTAGTGATGTTCGATGTCGACAATTTCAAATCCATCAATGATGAGCGGGGACATCTGTTTGGCGATCAGGTGCTCAGGGAAATCAGCGCGATTGTTCGCGAAGCCTTGCGCAGCACGGATGTCTTTGCCCGCTGGGGGGGTGAGGAATTCATCATTCTGCTGCCGGATACAGACCGTGTCGGAGCCTATGGGCTGGCACAGAAACTGCGGCAACTGTTGGAGAACAGCGCTTTTCCTGACGGCTTGAAAGTGACGGCCAGCTTTGGCGTCACCGAGTTGCTGGCAGAAGATGATACGGATGATTTCGTGGAACGCGCGGATATGGCCATGCTTTTCGCCAAGGCTCAGGGTAAGAACCGGGTCTACAGCGTGGTGTCGGATGTTCAGGCCGAACTGATGTCCACAAGCTGCGCCTGAAAATACCCGCTTATTCTCCGGAATATCTTTCTCCTGCAATCAGGCTACACTATTCCCATTGAAGCTATTTCCAAACAGAGATTATCCGTGACTCATCACCATGCCCGGGTTCTGACGCCTGAAGAATATGTTTTCAGCGAAGAACCCTATTACGAACCTGTTGGCGAGGAGATCGCCGTCTTTGAGGCTGCCTACAACAACGGCTTGCCGGTTCTGCTCAAAGGGCCGACGGGTTGCGGCAAGACGCGCTTCATGGAGCATATGGCCTGGCGGCTGCACCTGCCCCTGATAACGGTTTCCTGTCATGATGACCTGACGGCGTCTGACCTGGTGGGACGCTTTCTGGTGCGCGGAGGAGAAACTGTCTGGGTGGACGGCCCTCTGGCCCGGGCTGTGCGTAACGGCAGTATCTGCTATCTGGACGAGGTGGTGGAAGCGCGCAAGGACACCACAGTGGTGATCCATCCCCTGGCGGATGACCGCCGCGTGCTGCCCATGGAAAAAGTGGGGGAGCTGCTGGAAGCACCACCGGAATTCTGCCTGGCCATGTCCTACAATCCCGGTTACCAGTCCGTGCTCAAGGATTTGAAGCAATCCACCCGCCAGCGCTTCGTGGCCCTGGAGTTCGACTACCCGGAAGCGGCTCTGGAACAGAAAATTGTACAAAAGGAATCCGGTGTCGATTCCGCCATGGCCCGTCAACTGGTGAAGTTCGCTCAGATGACGCGCAATCTCAAGGGCCAGGGTCTGGACGAAGGCGCTTCCACGCGCCTGCTGGTGCATGCAGCAAAGCTCATGGCGGCGGATGTCGCGCCGGTTATCGCCTGCCGCAGCGCCATTGCCCAGGCGCTTACGGATGACCCGGACATGCTTTCAGCCGTCAATGAACTGAGCGCATCACTGTTCTGAGGTTTCCCATGCACAAGTTTATCGCTGTCCAAACCGAATGTCTCGATCCCGCCCGCGAAGAACGCAAGCTGCGCCAGGGCAATCCCCGGGTAGGTGCTGTGGTAAGCTTTCTAGGGCTGATGCGGGATATCAACGAAGGTGATTCAGTGAAGGCCATGACCCTGGAGCACTATCCCGGAATGACAGAGAAGGCGCTGGAAGCCATTGTCGATGAAGCGGGCCAGCGCTGGGATCTGGAGGGCATTCGGGTGATTCATCGGGTGGGCAAGTTGCTTCCGGAAGAGCCTATTGTTCTGGTCATGGTAGCCAGCCGCCATCGGGGCGAGGCTTTTCGCGCCTGTGAATTCGTCATCGACTATTTGAAAACCCGTGCACCCTTCTGGAAAAAGGAGAACACAGTGGACGGAGACCGCTGGGTGGAAGCCCGGCACAGCGACAAGGATGCGGAATCCCGTTGGGAAAGTTGACTTGGCAACGGAATCTGCAGAAGCAGTAAACCATCAATGATAGAGAGGGACAATCATGGCAATTGACGCAATGAAGATTCTTGGCAGCCTGCTCAACAGTGGTGCGCTTTCCCGGGGCTCTGGCTCCAACGTACTGGGTTCGGTGCTGGGTTCTGTACTGGGTGGTGGCAGCAGCAACGCTGCACCTTCCAGTAGCGGCGGCCTGGGAGGCATGCTGGGGGGCTTGCTGGGAGGTGGGTCGTCCGGCTCCGGTGGTATGGCAGATGTATTGGGCGGTCTGCTGGGAGGTGGCGGGAAATCCGGTTCCGGTGGGCTGGGTGCACTGTTGGGGATGGCCATGAAGCAGTTTGGTGGTTCATCCGGCGCCATGGGGCTGGCAGATGTGGAAGCCAACCTGGAGCCGGAACAGGCGAATGAACAGGCCATGGTGATGATTCGTGCCATGATCTATGCCGCCAAGGCGGATGGCCGGGTGGATGATGAGGAACAGCGCCATATCATCGAAGGCCTGGGTGATGACATCACACCGGAAGAAATGATGTTTGTCCAGGACGAGCTGGCTGCGCCAGTGGACGTGCAGGCGTTGGCCCGCAGTGCTCCGCAGGGGATGGAGGGTCAGGTGTACCTGGCGTCCCTGATGGCTATTGATCTGGACAGCAATCCTGAAGCCCAGTATCTGCACCAGTTGGCCCAGGCACTGGACCTGGCGCCTGATGCCGTGAATGCCATTCACGATCAGTTGAAGGTGCCAAGGCTGTATTCCTGAGCAATGATGACCCCTTCCGGGGAGGATGTCGTAAAAGCCCTTCCCTGGGCTTTTACGACTCGGAATCGGAAAAATACGATTTTCCGATTCCTCCATTTTCAATGGCTTACAGCCGTCGAAAATGGCGATGCGTCCCTGCATCACGGAGGCTATCGCCTTTTGCGACACCCTCCCGGGAGGAAGGGGGTTCAGCCCGGGGAAAGCCTGATCGCCGTTTCTCCCGTGTCTGCTTCAATGCGGATATCGATTTCGCAGTACTCGTTCACCCGGTCTACGGGCGTGGGATCGTCGGCGCAACTGCAACCGGCGATCACGCCGCTGTAAAAGATGCCCGCATGCACTTCGATGTGCGCCTGTTTCTCTTCCACTGAAAGTATGATGACCTGAAGTTCATCGTCCAGAGCAACACTGGAAGCCGACAGGCCCTGCTGCAAAGGCAGTTCCTTCAGTCCGAGGTTTTCCAGGGCGGCTTTCAGTTGCATGGAGAACGCCGCCTTGTTCTTCTGGCGGTTGTTCAGGATTTTCTGTGGAAGAATGATCATGAAACCATGTTGTACCCGGAAGTGCAGCCCTGCAACCATAAAATGCGATCGTATGGTCAGAGACGAAAAACCCCGGCACATGGCCGGGGTTTTTTTCCAGTACGCTTGCGCGCCCGGGAGTATTACAGGCTGTAATACATATCGAACTCCACGGGATGGGTGGTCATGCGCAGGCGCGTGACTTCTTCCATCTTCAGCTCGATATAGGCGTCGATGAGGTCGTCGGTGAAGACGCCGCCTGCGGTGAGGAAGCCGCGATCCGCGTCCAGAGATTCCAGGGCCTGATCCAGGCTGTGGCAGACGGTGGGGATGGCGGCGGCTTCTTCCGCCGGCAGGTCGTACAGATCCTTGTCCATGGCGTCGCCGGGATGGATCTTGTTCTGGATGCCGTCCAGGCCGGCCATCAGCATGGCGGAGAAGGCCAGGTAGGAGTTGGCGGTGGGATCGGGGAAGCGCACTTCGATACGGCGTCCCTTGGGGCTGGATACCCAGGGAATCCGGATGGAAGCAGAACGGTTGCGGGCGGAATAGGCCAGCATGACAGGCGCTTCGAAGCCGGGCACCAGACGCTTGTAGCTGTTGGTGGAGGCGTTGGTGAAGGCATTCAGGGCACGAGCGTGCTTGATGATGCCGCCGATGTAGTACAGGGCGGTTTCAGACAGGCCGCCGTACTGGTCGCCGGCGAAGATGTTCTCGCCGTCTTTGGCCAGGGACTGATGCACGTGCATGCCGGATCCGTTATCGCCTACCAGGGGCTTGGGCATGAAGGTGACGGTCTTGCCGTAGGCGTGGCCCACGTTCTGAATAACATACTTCATGATCTGGTTTTGGTCGGCGCGCTTCACCAGGGTGTCGAACAAGGTGCCGATCTCGCACTGGCCGCCGGTGGCGACTTCGTGGTGGTGTACTTCCACGGGAACGCCCATCTCGTCCAGGGCCAGGCACATGGCGGCGCGCAGGTCGTGGAGGGAATCGACAGGCGGTACGGGGAAATAGCCGCCTTTCAAACCGGGACGGTGACCGATGTTGCCGTCTTCGTAGACACGTTCGGAGTTCCACTCGGCTTCTTCGGAGTCGACCTTGTAGAAAGAACCGGACATGTCAGAGCCCCAACGCACGTCGTCGAGAACGAAAAACTCGGGCTCGGGACCGAAGTAAGCGGTATCGGCAATGCCGGTGCTCTTCAAATAGGCTTCGGCGCGTTTGGCCACAGAGCGGGGATCGCGCTCGTAACCTTCCATGGTGGAGGGCTCGAGAATGTCGCAGCGGATGTTGACCATGGTTTCATCAGCGAAAGGGTCGATGACCGCTGTGCTGGGATCAGGCATGAGAATCATGTCGGATTCGTTGATACCTTTCCAGCCGGCAATGGATGAACCGTCGAACATCTTGCCGTCGGTGAACATGTCTTCATCGATCTGGCTCACGGGCAGGGATACGTGCTGTTCCTTGCCGCGGGTGTCGGTGAAGCGTAAATCGACGAATTTCACGTCGTTGTCTTTGATCATTTTGAGGACGTCTTTTGCGGACATTTGCCCCTCCAATATGGTTAACAAAAAATAAAAGGTGGCCGTTGGGAAGCATCACTTCCGGCGCGCCTTGGTCTCGAGTCCCGATTTTTAGTGCATGAACCATGCCACCAGGAAGGCGCGCAGGTCAAGGAGAAATGCTTGAGTGGCGCATAAGCCCTCTATATAGGAGTATGGATGT
Organism: Sedimenticola sp.; assembly: GCA_026994195.1. Classification (GTDB taxonomy): domain Bacteria; phylum Pseudomonadota; class Gammaproteobacteria; order Chromatiales; family Chromatiaceae; genus Thiolapillus. The sequence continues at coordinate 31,656 of JALWRH010000068.1, forward strand.
ACCTAACGCGGAAAAACCGCAGCCGGGCGAACATTTCCGGGAGCGCACCATAACAGTGCTATTGCTGAGGGGGTGCACCTTCCGGGTGCGAAACGCCGCCAAAATACAGGTGCACTTCACCGAAGTCCGGGTAGTTCCTGAGAGACTGCTGCATGGCGTTTTGCAGGGATTCTGCGGCTTTGCGGCTGATGTAGCAGTCCAGGGGATAAAATACCTCCAGGTCGATTTTTCCTCCCAGGTAATGCAACAGTATGTTTTCCTGGCGGCCCAGGCAGTCGAGGGTTTTCCAGGCTTCCTGGAGTATTTTCTCTGCTTCCCCGCGCAGGGGCAGCCCTTTGCAGGTGGGCATGGTTTCGTCGTCTTCCGGGTCGATATGGACGGTAACGTCGGAGATCTCTTCGATTTCTGCCTTGATTTGTTCTTCCACGGCAATGGCGATCATGTGGCCTTCGGATACAGAGATACGCGGATTGACCTGTACATGCACGTCTGCCATGGCTTCATGGCCCTGGCGCCGGGTGCGCAGCATGTGCAGGGAGCTGACGCCAGGAATACGGGTGATGATGTGGCGGATCTTCTCCACCTTGTCCTCTTCCAGGGACTCGTCCACCAGCTCGCGCATGGCGCCCCAGCCCAAATCCCAGCCGATTTTCGCCACCATGGCGCCGACGATGAGGGCGGCAGCCAGATCCAGCCAGCCGTGGCCGAGCATGGCGCCCCCCACGCCGATGAGTACCACAATGGATGAAACAGCATCTGAGCGGTGATGCCAGGCGTTGGCGCGCAACAGTTCCGAGTTGATGCGCCGGGCGACCAGGATGGTGTACCAGTACAGGGCTTCGTTGGCGAGTATGGAGAACAGGGCGGCATACAGGGCCATGGCCTTGGGGGCTTGGGTATGGGCCGCCTGGAACAGTCGTTCGATGGAGTCCCACATAATGCCCCCTGCCACCAGCACCAGGAAAGCGCCCAGGGCCAGGGTGGCGGCGGTTTCGAAGCGGCCATGACCATAGGGGTGATTCTCATCCGGGCCATGGGAGGCCTGGTGGGAGGCTACCAGCACCAGAATGTCGGTCATCAGGTCAGACAGGGAATGAATGCCGTCGACAATCAGCGCCTGGGAGTTGCCGATGATGCCGACAATGACCTTGACCGCACTGAGAATGATATTCACCAGGGCGCCAACGATGGCGACCCGGCCGGATTCCTGTTTGCGCAGATCCCGGTGCTCCTGAGAGCCGATCAGGGGTGCTTCGCTCATCAGGTGTTTTCCTGTACGCGGATGGTCAGAATGTATTCGTCGTCCTCCACTTTCTGTTCCAGTACTTCGTGACCGTTGATGCGGCACCAGGCGGGAATGTCCTGCATAACCCCGGGGTCCGTGCATACGGCTTGCAGCTCGTCTCCGGGTTGCAACTGGGCAATGCGGTCCTGCACCCGGATCACGGGCATGGGGCAGAGCAGGCGGCGGCAGTCGAGAACCTCATGTGCCATGGCTGCCTCCCGGACATGGCCTTTCCTGTAGGCCGGGCTTCAGCCCGACATTATTCCTGCCGACGGGTGAGCCGCTCGATCCGGACAAGCCCCACCCGAGGCGGGTTGAAGAGACCGCTACAAGCACGTCCCTGTGCGCTTGGCCTTGGCCATCCATGGCCTCGGACATCCCTTCAACCCGCCTCGGGCAGGGCACGCCTATTGCGAGCAGGGTGGCGGCCTCTGTTGTCGGGCTGAAGCCCGACCTACATTTGTTGACCAGGTTCGCGTCTGTCATACCACCCACTCCTTCTTCAGTTCGTGGGGAGACAGGGGCGCGACCTTCACTGGCCGGATGTTGCCTTCGGTGTCCCGGTATTCCAGTTCCACTTCCGGGGCATTCTTGCCCTGGCTGTAACGGGCCACGATACGCGCCGCCTGTTCGATCTGATCTTCGGCAAAATCCCCGTCGATGAGGCACAGGGGGCCGGGGTGGCTGGTGGTCTTGAGGCTGGGATACTGCTTGCGGTAGCCCTGCAGAAACTTGCCTTCGCCTTCTTCCCGGGAAATGATGAGCTTGTACTCCGGGGCGGGGCGGATATGGCGGCCCACTTTGAGGAGCATGATGTCGTCCATTTCATACTGCTTGCTGCCCCGGGCTTTCCACAGATCCTGGAGTTTTACGGAATACTGCTCATCCGTGAGGAAGCAGCAGCCGCCTGCGGGCTGGGCGTAGTCCTCGAACCCAAATTCTTTTGCAAGGGCCATCTGTGGCTTGCGGCTGCGGCCCGAAAAATCATAGAGTTTTTCCCTGTCCACCCAGCCTTCGCGCTCCGGCAGGGTTTCGGGAAGGTTCTTCGCGCACAGGGGGCGCAGCAGGCGGTCTTCGATGCCGGAATCCTTTTGCACCACAGGCATGGTGTCCTTGCGCTGGGACTTTGGGCGCTGGCCCACGACTTCCCCGGTGATGATGAAGTCGAAATCATGGGCCTCCATCCATTCTTTGGCCTTTTTCACCATGAAGATCTTGCAGTCCAGACAAGGATTGAGATTGGCGCCATAGCCATACTGGGGATTGAATACCACATCCTTGTATTCTTCCACGATGTCGATGATATGGAGCTTGATGCCCAGTTGTTCTGCGCACCACAGGGCATTGTTGCGCTTGGGTTTTTTCTGGTCCTTCTTGCGGATGGCATGGGTGTGCCCTTCCACGCAGAAACCGGTAAAGAAGTTGATGCCTTCTACATAGACGCCCTGTTCCTGCATGACGCGAACCGCCAGCAGCGAATCCAGTCCGCCGGAAATCAGGGCTACAGCTTTGCGTTGCATGGTTCTCGGGGGTTCCTGCTCGAAGAAGACTTGGGAGAGGCATTATAACGGGAAACGGCTTTCCCATACTGACTGGTATTTTTTTGGGTTATTGCCTTCCCGCAAGGGTTGGCGGCCTCGTTTTGAGATAAAATGTGATGAAGTTGGCGTTATATGCACTAAAGGTTGGTGTCCATATCGGCTTCGTACAGAGGCCACAAGGCAGGGAGGGTTCATGTTTTCGTTGTTGTTGCGTTGTTGTCTGCTGATGTTGCTGTGCAGTCAGATGACCGCTGCGTGGGCGAAAACAATAGTTAGGGTCGGTATCTATCAGAATGAGCCCAAGGTTTTCCTGAACAGGGAAGGGCGCCCCGATGGTTTCTTTCCCAGGCTTCTTGGGCGGGTGGCAGAGCAGGAAGACTGGAGCCTGGACTACATCCCCTGCAAATGGGAAGGCTGCCTGGAAAAACTGGAACGGGGAGAAATCGACCTGATGCCTGATGTGGCTTATTCAGCATCACGGGCAGAGCGGTTCCTCATGAGCAGGGAGGTGGTGCTTTCCAGTTGGTCAGTGGTGTATGTGCGCAAGGGCACGGATGTGCCCAGCGTCAAGGAGCTGGAGGGCAAGAGCCTGGCTGTGGTCAAAGACAGCATTCAATATCAGGCCCTGGCGCTCAGGTTGGGCAAGCTGGGCGTGCATGTGGCTTTTCACGAAGTGAACAGTTTCGGTGATGTGTTCCGGCTGGTCAAGATCGGCTGGGTGGATGCAGGGCTGGTGAACACTTATTTTGGCCGCCGTCATGCCCGGGAGTTCGGCTTGCAGGCGACCAATATACTGGCCAAGCCATCCTTGTTGATGTTTGCGGCTGCCCCGGGCAAACAGGCCCTGCTGGACACATTGGATGCCAGGATTCGCACCTGGAAGAATGATCCCCATTCCTTCTACTATCAGGCCTTGCATGACTGGTTTACTCCTGAAGGTGAGGGCAGGACTTTGCCTGCCTGGGTCAAATGGCTGCTGGGCATGGCGCTGGCTGTCGGGTTGGTGCTCCTGTTCCTGGTGTTGCTGTTTCGTGCCCTGGTTCAGCGCAGGACCCGGGAACTCAAGGAGAAGGCACGCAGCCTGGAGCACCTGGCCAATCATGACCTGCTCACGGGGCTGCCCAACCGCAAGCTGTTTTTCGACCGTCTCAAGCAGTCGCTGCGCCGGGTCAGCCGCACAGGAGAATTGCTGGCGGTGTTGTACCTGGACCTGGATCAGTTCAAACAGATCAACGACAGTTTTGGGCATGCCGTGGGGGATGAGGTGCTCAAGGAAGTCACCAAGCGCTTACGCGCCTCTGTACGGGAACAGGACACCATCGCCCGCCTGGGGGGGGATGAGTTCGCCATTGTGATGGAGACGCTCAAGGAGCCCGAAAGCACCATGTACTGCGTGAAGCGCCTGCAGGATGCCTTGAAAGAGCCCCTGACTGTGCAGCACTATCAGTTTATCGTCACCATCAGTATCGGCATCAGCCTTTATCCCCAGGATGGGCAGGATGCGCACACCTTGTTACGCAATGCCGATACGGCCATGTTCAAGGCCAAGGAGGCCGGGCGCAGCACTTTCCAGTATTACGTGGAGGAAATGACCCGCACCGCCATCGAGCGCAGCAATATGGAAGCCGATATGCGCAAGGCGCTGCGCGAGCATCAGTTCCGGGTTTGCTATCAGCCCCAGATTTGTCTGCGTACCGGTAAAGTGGTTGGGTTTGAAGCCCTGGCCCGCTGGCGTCATCCGCAGCATGGAGAAATCCCCCCCGGCCAGTTCATCCCTCTGGCTGAAGACACGGGATTGATCCTGGCGCTGGGGGAATGGGTGTTGCGCACGGCCTGCAGGCAGTTTGCCCAGTGGCGCAAGGAAGGAATGGATACGGGACTGGTTTCTGTAAACATTTCGGCCCTGCAATTGCGTGGCTATGCGCTGCTGGATGTGGTGCGCAATGTGGTGCGGGAAACGGGCTGCCAAGCCGAATGGCTGGAGCTGGAGTTGACCGAAAGCTTCATCATGAGTCATACCCAGCAAGCTATATCCGTCATGACGGAGCTGCGTGGCCTGGGAGTGTCCCTGGCGGTGGATGATTTTGGTACCGGGTATTCCTCCTTGGCCTATCTGAAGCAACTGCCCTTGTCCAAGCTGAAAATCGACCGCTCCTTCATCATGGGAATTCCTCAGGATGAGAACGATGTGGCTATCGTGCGCGCCATCATCGCCCTGGGCAAAACCCTCAACCTGAAGATCATCGCTGAAGGGGTTGAGAACAAAGAACAAGAGGAAATGCTGCGCCGGGAACAATGCGATGAAGTGCAAGGTTACTATTATGCCCGTGCTCTGGAACCTGATGAGGCTCGGGAGTTCCTGGCGGCTGCTGGTCAGGGTGCTGGATTGGTATAGCGTTTGTGAATCCTGTCGATGGCAGCGAGGAGTTCTTCCGTAAGCTGTATCTCCTGGCTGGCGATGTTGCTGCGCAACTGTTCCATGCTGGTAGCGCCAATGATGTTGCTGGTGACAAAAGGCCGGCTGGAAACGAAGGCCAGCGCCATCTGTGCGGGATCCAGGCCGTGATCCCGGGCCAGTTTTACATAAGCCTGGGTAGCGGCCTGGGCCTGTGCATTGGAATAGCGGTTGTAGTCGGGAAACAATGTCAGGCGGGCTTTTGCCGGATGTTGTCCGTTCAGGTACTTGCCGCTGAGCACGCCGAATCCCAGGGGTGAGTAGGCCAGCAAGCCCAGCTTTTCCCGGTGGGAGATCTCCGCCAAACCTATTTCGAAGCTGCGGTTGAGCAGGCTGTAGGGATTCTGTATGCCCTGGATGCGAGGCAGTCCGCGTGTTTCGGCCAGGCACAGGCATCGCATCACGCCCCAGGGCGTTTCATTGGAGACGCCGACTTCGCGCACTTTGCCAGCACGAACCAGATCCGCAAGTACCTGCAGGGTTTCTTCCAGGGGGATGCTGTTGTCCTGCTCAGGCCAGGGATAGCCCAGTTTGCCAAAATAGTTGGTCTGACGGTCCGGCCAGTGCAGTTGGTAATAATCAATGTAATCGGTTTGCAGGCGGCGTAGACTTTCGTCCACTGCGCTCTCGATGTTGGCGCGGTCCAGGCGGTTGTTGCCTCCGCGGAAGTGGGTCAGCCAATCGCGGCCTGGCCCGGCGACTTTGGTGGCCAGGATGATCCGGTCGCGGCAGTTGCGCTGTTTGAGCCAGTGGCCGATGATAGATTCTGTGGCGCCCTGGGTTTGCGCCCGGGCGGGAACTGGGTACATCTCTGCGGTGTCCAGAAAGTTGATGCCCTGATCCAGGGCATAGTTCAGTTGTTTATGGGCTTCGGCTTCGGTGTTCTGTTCGCCCCAGGTCATGCTGCCCAGGCAGAGTGCACTGACGCGGATGTCGCTGTTTCCCAGTGTTCTGTATTCCATAGTGTTTGAGGTATGGTGGGTATGGAGTTATCCGGTAGTTTATTCCATCCTTTCTGGCAGGTGTTGTTCGCTGGCTTGTTTTTCTTTGCCCTGTGGTTCGCCCTGCGCTGGGCCAACTGGAGCCGCCTCAAGGAAAAAAGCCAGCAGCATGTGTTTCTTGGGGCCGTGGTATTCCTGTTCTTTCTGTGGAATATGCGGGTGGAACTGCTGCCGGGATTCTACTGGCATCTTTCGGGTATGGTCATCGTCACCCTGATGTTCGGCTGGTCCCTGGCCATCGTTGCTGGCAGTCTGGCGCTGCTGGGCATCATGTTGGCGGGTTTCAACGACTGGGGCGGCTGGTTCCCCTCCGTGGTGCTTTGCGTAGTGCTGCCTGCATCCATCACCCAAGCGCTGCTGGGCATCACCCGGGTCAATGCGCCCAAACATTTTTTCGTCTATGTACTGGTGAATGCTTTTCTTGCAGGAGGCTTGGTTTTCGTGATCATGTCCGGCCTGATCGTTGGCGGCCTGGTGCTCATGGACGCCTATTCCTGGTGGGATCTGCAACATAATTTTCTTCGCGTGACGCCCATGATGTTCTTCCCTGAATGCATGCTCAATGGCTGGATTATCGCCATGCTGGTGGGATTCAAGCCGGAATGGGTGGGGTCTTTCAGCGATGAAGAATACCTGCATGGAAAATGAGGCTTCTTGCCTGTGACGCCGGAGGTCATTACTATCTCTCCTATCTGAATCCGTGAGTTCATTGGAGCGCGCAGCCTGAATTGGGCGGTTGGGGGACATAACCCGGCCTGAAGCTGCGCTGGCTGTTATGGCTGCGCCATTCCAATTCACAGCCTGAATGGGCCGCCACTCCGTATCCATGGGTCCAGTTATTCGTTCCACAAGGAGAACTCAATGACCACGTCCATCGACCCAGTAATACTCAATGTCCTCTATGCCTGTATGGGTGGTGTACTCACCCTGTCGTTCATGTGGCTGGGCTGCAAGGTTTTCAGTCATATCGTCAATTTCAGTATTCCTGAACAGCTGGCGCAGGGCAATCAGGCCGTGGGTCTGATGATCATGGGTATGTTTATCGGCATTGGCACCGCCATGGGCCTGGTCATCGGCCTGGGCCTGAACTGAATGCGTTTGTCTTTCTGGCCCTGGCTGGTATTGGTGCTTCCCGCCCTTGCCTGGGCGGGAGAAAATTTCAAGCACGTCGATCACAAGCATTGGACGGACAAGTACGACCACTACTTCCGCAAGAACAGCAAACACTATTTTGGTCCTCTGGTGGAATGGCGCTGGTTCAAGGCCCAGGGCATCGCCGAATCGGGGCTGGATCCCAAGGCGCGCAGTCGGGCCGGCGCCGTTGGCATCATGCAGATCATGCCCAAGACCTTTGAATACATCCGTAAGAAGAATACCGCCCTGCAGGGCCTGGAAGATCCCAAGTGGAATATTGCCGCCGGCATCTACTACGATCGCTATCTCTATGAAAAATGGGATTTTCTGGGTACTGCTGGCCAGCAGCAGTTGTTTTTCGCCTTTGGCAGTTACAACGCCGGTTTCCGGCGGATCCGCCAGGCTTACAACAAGAGCCTGAAACAGAACAAGCATGTCAATGAATGGGGGCAGGTTGAGGCATTTGTGCCAGGCGCGACGCGGCACTACGTCAAACGTATCCGCAAGTTGATGAGCGCCATACTCTGATGAACACCGGACTGTGGTGGTTGGCGGTTTCCTGGCTGCTGTACTTTGTCGTTCATTCCGTGCTGGCTTCCTTGAAGGTCAAGTACCTGGTGGCGAAGCGATGGCCTGGCTTCATGCCCTGGTACCGCCTGGTCTTCAATGCTGTGGCCACGGCGCTGCTGGCTGTTCCTCTGGGGCTGACCTGGTTTCTTGGCGGAGAAACCGTGTTTGCCTGGAAAGGCGCCTGGTGGTGGTTGGGAAACGGCCTGGCAGTGGCGGCCCTGGCGGGTTTCCTGTACTCCCTGCGCCACTACGACGGTTCTGAGTTCCTGGGTCTGCGCCAGTTGCGCGATGGGGAACGGAGGGTGGAGGATCAGGAGCGCTTCCGCATTTCACCGCTGCACCGCCATGTGCGTCACCCCTGGTATTTTCTGGGACTGATTCTTGTCTGGACCCGGGATATGACGGCACCCATGCTGCTTTCATCCGTCATGATGACCTTGTATTTCATCATCGGCTCCCTCCTCGAAGAGCGTAAGCTGCTGGCTTACTATGGTGATGCCTATGCCGAATACCGGAAACGGGTGCCGGGGCTTTTTCCCCTTCCCTGGAAGCGATTGACGGAGGAACGGGCCCGGGAGCTGGAACGCAAAGGCAATGAGTAACGCGGGCTGGCAGGGTCAGAGTCCCCAATAAGCATTCTTCACGCGTTTCTTCCAGTGGGTGAACAGCCCCTCCCTGGGCTGGTGTCGCTCTGGAGCTGTCAGCGAACCGGATACCCTGGCCTTGGGGGATAGCCGTAAGGAGCGTAGGCTCCGTAAGGAGGATAGGGAGGATAGTAAGGCGCCACTGCAGGAGGGTAGCCAATACCATTGATGGCGTTGTTGATGCGGGCCTCCATGGCCTTGCGTCGTGCTTCCATCTCTTCCCGATGGGCCTGAATCTCCTTTTCCTGCTGTTCTTGCCGTGCCGCCCTGTCAGCCTGACGTTGCTTGTCCATCTCTTCACGGCGTTTGCGCATTTTTTCACGCAAGGCATCCCGCCGGGCTTCCATGGATTTCAACAATTCTTCGTGGGACTGGCGAATGCTCTGGTACGGGGCTCTGTAGGCAGGCGCCATGGGCTTGATAGTGGGCAGGGCAGTAGTCGCCGGCTGAACCGGGGCAGGAGCTTTTTCGCTGTTGTTCGAGGCTGGAACCGGCACTTCAGGGGCTGGTTCCGCAGCTGGCGCGCTGGAGGTCTCAGCAGGAGCTGGAGTGACAGATTCGGCCTTGGGGGTGGGAGCAATGGCTGGCGCTGGTGGCGCAGCAGGTGCGGGTTCAGCGGGCGGCGCGGGAGGCGTTACCTCGGGTGCAGGCGCCGTAGGCGGCTCTGCCGGTGTTACAGGAATGGGGGGTATGGGGGCTGAACGTACGGGATCGACGGCTGGTTGGTTGGCCTTGGCCAGGGGAGGCACCGTGTAGCCGGCATCCAGGGCGCGCTGGCGCAGCTTTTCGTATTCAGCCTGACGCAGGGCTTCACGCTCCGCGCCCTGTACACTGCCGAGCTTCTGCTTCAGAGCGGATGCCTCTTCTGCGGTGAGCAGACGGAAACCATTGTTCTGCTGTGGTGTGGGTGCCGCCAGGCTGGTGCCGGAAAGCATCAGACCGATGGATAATATGATGGGTTTGTGTACGGTCATAACCGGATCCTCCGTAATTATTATAGGGCGAACCCCGGGGGGTTCTGGATGAGCGCTCGAAACATTCCAGCCTGTTGAGGCTTTCTGCCCACCGGCTGATGTTTTCCCAGCTCCTCCTGTGCAACGATGTTATTTTTTTGGTGGGCGCAGGATTACACGCTGATTTATCCGGTCTGATACAGTATCTGACCAGAGAAACTCACCCCTGAGCATGGCTATAAGGAACAAATATGTCAACTTCTGTGCTGGATGATGTCCTCGAGCAGGTGCGGCTGGCGCCTCATTCCGCCACCGCCCTGGTGTTGTATGCACTGGTGAACACCTTGGAATATGAAGCCGCCGGCTGCCTGTTCAAACTCACCAAGCTGCGGGACCTGGATGCCCAGGGCCGGGAGCTGGCCTATGCGCTCATGGAACTCATGGCGGAAGGCGGCAACAGGGGAAATGCCTGGGATGCGGCCAAGGCGCGCATGGACGAGCTGGTGCGCAAAGGCTGAAATCCCGGCACTCCGGTTTTTCTTTGCTAGTCTTTGACAGGGAGCTTCCTTGGCGGAGAAGGGCGATAGAACATGAAATGGAAGAATGACCAGGCTGCCTGGGGATGGGTGAGTATCAGTCTTCACTGGATCATGGCTCTGATGGCCATCGGCCTGTTCTTTTTGGGCAAATACATGATCACGCTGGACTACTACCATCCCCTGTACCAGCGTCTGCCGGATCTGCACCGTAGCCTGGGGGTGCTGTTTGCCCTGCTGCTGGTCTTGCGCCTGCTGTGGCGCTGGATTAACCCGCTGCCAGTGATCCAGGCCAGTCCCGGGGAGCGGGTGCTGGCATTGCTCATGCACCGGCTGTTCTACCTGGTGATGGCGACCATTGTGGCCAGCGGTTATCTCATCAGCACTGCGGATGGCCATCCCCTGGCGCTGTACGGCGGCCTGGAACTGCCTGCCCTGGTTTCCGGGGTGGACAACCTGGAAGACCGGGCAGGTGCCATGCACGGATTTCTGACCTGGTTGCTCGCAGGCATGCTGGTATTACATGCAGCGGCAGCGCTCAAACACCAATACATCGACAGGGATCATAGCCTCAGCCGCATGTTGGGCATGTATCCTGGAAGGAGAGAGAAATGAAGAAGATGATCATGGCCGCGCTGTTTGGCGGGGCAATCCTGGGATCCGGTTTTGCGGGAGCCGTGGATTACGAAATTGATACCAAAGGCATGCACGCTTTTATTGAATTCAAGATCAAGCACCTGGGCTACAGCTGGCTGCTGGGGCGTTTCAATCGCTTCAAGGGCGGGTTCAGCTATGACGGGAAACATCCTCAGAAGAATCATGTACAGGTGGAGGTCGATATCGCCAGTCTGGACAGCAATCATGCCGAACGGGACAAGCACTTGCGTAGCGCCCGGTTTTTCGATGTGAAAAAGTACCCCAAGGCCTCTTTCCTGAGCACGTCCTGGGAAGATCTGGGAGAAGGCCGGGCGATTTTGAAAGGGGATCTGACCCTGCGCGGCATCACCAGGAATATCCGCATCGATATCACGGATGTGGGCAATGGCCCCGATCCCTGGGGCGGCTACCGGCGGGGCTTCGAGGGGCATACGGTGCTGAAGCTGTCTGACTGGAACATGAAGGAAGCAAAGGTTCTTGGTCCGGCGGCTGAGGAGATCCAGGTCTATCTGTCCATCGAGGGTGTGCGCCAGTGAGGTGGCTGGTCTCCGGGGCGGTGATGCTGCTGGCGGGGTGCTCCAGCTGGCTGCCAGACTACAGCGCCGAGGACAGCGGCTGGAGTCTGGTGCTGCACAAGTCGCTTACGGTGGCGGGAGACAACACCCGGGTGTTTCTACAGAAGGGCCGGATGCTGCCTTCCCTGGGATTCGACCAGTATCGTCCTGCCTGTAACCTGGAAGTGCGCAGTCTGGCCCCCCAGCCCCGCCATATCGAGCCTGGTAGCTTCGTGGTGAACCGTATCCAGCCTCTGCGCGAGGAAGTGGCATCCTGGCGGCCGGTGATGCTGGCTTCCCTGACCCTGGCCGGCGCGGAAGTGGATCACAGTCCTGCGGATATCTTTCTGGGGTATCACTTCTGGCTCAGCTCGGAAGCACAGCCCGATGTCCTGCGCATGACCTGTCGGGGCGTATTCGCCGAACCCTGGGAAGCCGAATACCCGACCCTGGAGGAGATTGCGGTTGCCTTGGGGGATTACGCAACGCTGCAGGGGCCGTCGGATCGCCTGACTCCCGGTCATTACTGAGGTTGGCAGGCCGGACACAGGTAACAGGCCTGACCTCCCTGCTGCTGGCGGAGGATGGTTGCGCCGCAGCTGTAACAGGGTTTTCCCGCGCGGCGGAATACCAGAAAGCGGGCGTCTTCGAACAGTGCGCCCTTACCCATGAGTTTTTCCGCCCGTTGCAGCGCATTGGTGATCCCGGCGCTGGCATAGGACTGGCGGGGCAGCTGCAGGATGGTGGCGCTCAGGTGTGACAGGGCCTCGTGGGACAGTTCCCGGGGACGCCGGGAGGGATGCAGTCCGGCCTGGTGCAGGATTTCGCAGCGCAGGTAGTTGCCCAGGCCGGCGACGAAGGACTGATCCGTGAGCAGAGCGCCCAGGCTGCGTCCCCTGAAGTGCGGGTCTTCCAGGCGTGTGCGTATCAGGGTGGTGGAGGTGCCCTCGTCCAGCACGTCCGGCCCCAGTTTGCTCAGAAAAGGATGTTCCTGCAGACGCTCCGTGGGCCAGACTTCGATATCCGAGGCGCTGTAGAGCAGGGCCCAGTGCTGGTCGCCGTGGATGGCCAGGCGCAGCTGACGTCGGCTCCGGGGCAGTTGGCCGGCGGGGACCACCTGCCAGCGGCCATAGAGCTGGTTGTGGCTGTAGATGCTGAAACCGTTGCTGAACCGGGTGAGCATGGCTTTGCCCCGGCAGGTTACGGCTTCCACCTCGAGGCCGTCGAACCGCCCATTCCATTTTTTCAGGGCGGGCAGGTGGAATTCCACCCGGCGGGCGGTTTTTCCCTCGATGGCGGCGGCCAGTTCATCCCTGATCCGGCGGATCTCCGGCCCTTCGGGCATCAGTCCACGAAATTGGAAAGGAACTGGGCGGTGACGTTATCCATGCTGTTGACATGCATCTGGAACCACTGGGGCCAGGTGTTGAACACATAGTTGCCCAGTTCATCCAGGTTTTGGCTGTCGCGCCAGCTGGTCTGTATCCGGTGCAGATTGTCCAGAGCGCTGGCATGTTCCTGGGCATGCACGGGAAAAGGTGGAAAGCCATACTCCTGCATGAGGCGGTTCTCTCGCTCGAAATGGGTTTCCGTGTGACTGATCCAGGCATCCAGCGCCTGTCCGATGGCGTCCAGGTCGGGATTGCCGTTCCTGGCCTCCAGGAGCAGGGCTCCCAGGGCGTTCACCAGGGCGACTTCTTCATGATGAGTGTCGTTCATGGAACCCACGGCAATACCGGGTATGTCGTCGGGCGCCATTACGGGATTTTGTTCTGACATGGCAGGTCTTCCAGATTGTTCTCGAAAGGAAATTACACTCCCATTGGTGGTTGTTGGCTTTGAGAAATGTCAAATGCCTGGTTCTGCCGCTCCTCTTCCTGGGGATGCTGCTGCAGCCAGCTGGACACGGTGGCGCGCAGGGCCTGTAAAACTGCTTTCTTTCCGGGCAGGCCCATGGCTGCCGCTGTTTCCTGCCAGTTGCGTCCCTGCAGCAGCTTGAGGATCAGTACGGGCCGGGTGGCCGCGTCCGCAATGGCCAGCTGGCGCAGGGCGCCCAGGGCATCGGCGTACTGGCGTTGTCCCGCGGCAAAAGCCTTTAGAATCTGCCGGTTCCTTACGGAAACTGTTCCACCCGGCTGTCCCTGGAAAAAGCGCCCGGCCAGGGACGGAGGCAGTTTGCTGAAAGTTTCCCCCAGCTGCAGGGGAAACAATTCTTGGAAAGCTGCCTGCGCCCGGGACTGCAGGGCCTGCCCGGCGGGACTGATGCCCCGCAGCAGGGTGGCGGCATGGGCGCCACTGCTGGCTTCACGGCGTTGACCCAGGCGCACCGGCGCGTAGCCGTTGCGCAGCCAGAAGTCCATGAGACGGGAGGTCGCGCCGAAACAGGCGCCGAGAAGATCTGTGCCCCGTGCTTCGGCATCGTGAGCAAGCTGTGCCAGCATGCGGCTGCCGATGCCCTGTCCCTGAAGACGGGGATGCACGGCAATGCGCAGTACCCGCTCCCAGCCTAGATCCAGGGCTTCGGGAAACCCGCAATGGCAGGCCAGCTGGGTAGGCAGCAGCTGCCCCCGGGGGCGCCGCTGGGCGGTGAGGATTCCGGGATGCTGGCTGGAGGGCAGGCGGCCTTCCCGGGCCACCAGAAGTGCCGCGACTACATCATCTTCCTGGCGGGCGGTGTAAACCGTCAGGCCGGGTGCATCCAGCAGGTGCTTCAGATCCGTCGGCGTGGTGCGGTAGTGGGCGTCCACCAGCAGACCAAAGAGCTGCTCCAGAAGAGCGTCATCCCGGGCCAGGACGCTCCGGTCCAAGAGGCTGATATCCAGATCATTTGCTTCCAGGCGGCGGAGCTGGGTCAATGGGGCGGGTTCGGCGTCCAGCAGCAGGGTTTGGAAGATGAAGGCTTCCAGAGGGTCTCCCGCAGCCCAGCGCACGGGTTCATGCAGGGTCAGCTTTTTCCATTGCGGGCAGTGTTTGTCCAGGCGGTTGGAAAAACGCAGGCCAAAGCCCCTTCCGCTGCCTTCATACCCATGCACGGTACTGGCAAAGGCAATACGGTGATAGTGTTGCAGCATTTTTTCCAGCATGGGCAGGGGAATCCCGGCGGCTTCGTCCACCAGCAGCAACTGGGTGTCCGGCCGTTCCTCCAGCAGTTTGTCCGGGGCTATGAAACGTAGGTTGGTGTGGCCGAGGCGCAGCTGTCCCCTGGTGTAGTCTGCATCTTCCAGTTCCCGGGCGGCATGCCTGAACAGCGCGTTGGTGGCGTCCCGGCGGGGAGCGGTCACCAGGATGTTTTCTGTGCCCGAGGCCAACAGCCGGGCCGCGCCGATACCGAAAGCCGAGGACTTTCCCCGCCCCCGGTCGGCGATCACCACCAGGGGCCGGTTGCGGTGGCCTCTTGCGGTTTTGTGCAGGGCCTCAATGACCTGGGCTTGTTCCCGGGTAAGGGTTTCCCCCGGTTCCGTTCCGGCGGGGGAAGTATCGCAAGGCTTCTGATCCTGGCACAGCCGGGCCATGCGTTGCAGGAAACGGCTGGGTGGCTGCTGGCCCCAGGTGGCCAGATTCGGCGTGAGCAGCAGGAACCGGCCCCCACCCTGTACTAGGCCCGCGGCGATGGCCAGGGCATCGGGGTCCAGGTCGTCCAGGGCATCAAATACCAGTTGCTGGACTTCCTGACCCAGATACTGGGCAAGTTGCTTTGGACTGGTTCCCTGAAAGCCGCCGGGAGGATTGGCGCCAACCCACAAGGCATCCTGTCCCTGGAGCTGATGGACGGCCTGTTCCCGGCACTGGCCGGGATCGCCGCTGATGATATGGAATTTCCGCCACAGGTGGCGGGGGGGCAGGGTCATGGCTTGGAGGTGGGCGCCGGGCTGCTGTCTTTCATGAGCACTTTGTCGATGAGGGATTCACCGCCCAGATAATGCTGCTCCACGTATTTCAGTGCAAACCAGGCGCCGCCCAGAATCAGGCCAATGGCGAGGACAGGGCCGAGAAGTTCCGCCACCCAGAAAATGCGCACGTTGCGCCGGACCCGCTTCAGCTCCTGCTGCATTTCCAGCAGCCGGTTTTCCATGGCTTCGGAGTTGTTGCGGATAGTCTTGAGCTGCTGTTCCAGAGCGTTGCTCTTCTGCAGTTGCAGCATGACAGCATCTTCCAGCAATTGTGGTTTGTCGTTTTGGTTTTCCATGAGAAGGTTTTTCCCTGCTGCTCAAATCCGGGGCATGGCGTGGCGCTGTTGGGAGGGCTTTGTCCGCCTTCCTGCTACAATACGCTCCGGCTGACGTGAATCATATCAAATCCGCAACATATGAGGAGATGAGCATGTTGAATGAGCATTGCCAGTCGCTGTTCGATCAGTTTGTTCCCATGGCCAGGCAGTACCTGGATTCACCGGGGGTCATGGCGGCCCTGGAGCTGGATCAGCTGTGCATGAAACTCTACCCTGCGGTTGCCCGGGAAAAGCAGAACCAAGAACTGTCCAATCGGATCCGGGAGTTTGGCCGGGGGCTGCCGCGCAAGGAAACGGAGGAATTGCGCGGGCTCCTCCAGGATATATTTACCGAGGCCCAGGCGGCGGGCTTGAATCTACCGGATTGAGCGCGGAGTTTTGGGGGGTCAGCGTCAAATCAGCTCCTGAATGACGCTGACCCCTCATCATTTGTCCGCCCATGAGTTGACCCGGAGCTTGCTATTCCTCTGGTTCGTAGGCCAGGTTCTGGCCCAGCCATTTTTCGATTTCCGCCACCGGCATGTTCTTGCGCCGGGCATAGTCCTCCAACTGATCTCTGTTGAGTTTGCCCACAGCGAAGTAGCGGGAATCCGGGTGGGAGAAATACAGGCCGCTCACGGCAGCCGTGGGCACCATGGCCTTGCTCTCCGTGAGCCAGATACCGGTGTTGGCCTCGGCGTCCAGCAACTCCCAGAGCAGGTCTTTTTCCGTGTGATCCGGGCTGGCAGGGTAGCCCATGGCCGGGCGTATGCCCTGGTATTTCTCGGCGATGCGCTCTTCGTTGGTCAGCGCTTCCTCACTGGCGTAGCCCCACAGCTTCCGCCGTACCTGTTCATGCAGCCATTCCGCCAGGGCTTCGGCCAGACGGTCGGCCAGGGCCTTGAGCATGAGGCTGGAATAGTCGTCATGGTCTTTTTCGAACTCGGCGATCTTGTCGTCGATGCCTTCACCGGCAGTGCAGGCGAAGGCGCCCAGCCAGTCCGCCTTGCCGCTGTCCTTGGGGGCAATGAAGTCCGCCAGACATTCGTTGTACTTGCCGGCGGGCTGCCTGCCCTGCTTGCGCAGGTTGTGGAAGGTGGTGAGTACTTGCTGACGTTCTTCATCCTGGTACAGCTCGATATCGTCACCGATGGCGTTGGCCGGAAACAGGCCCACCACGGCCCGGGCGCGCAGCCATTTTTCCTGCCGGATTCTGTCCAGCATCTGCTTGGCATCCTTGAACAGCTTGCGGGCTTCCTCGCCTTTTTCCGGGTCGTCCAGGATTTTCGGGAAGCGTCCGCGCAGCTGCCAGGCATGGAAGAAGAAAGTCCAGTCGATATAGGGGATCAGCTCTTCCAGGGGGATGTCGTCATAGATGACGAGGATGCCGGCGCCGACGGGGGTGAGTCGGGCTGAAGCCCGACCTACGGCCTGACTTGCCAGCACCTTTGGGTGGGTGGGCTGCCAGGTGTTCCAGTCGATAGGCGTGGCATTGGCCCGGGCCTGTTCGATGGGCACCAGGTTGCGCGCCTCGTTCTTCTTGCTGCGGCTTTCACGTACCGTGGCGTATTCTTTTTTGAGATCCGCGAGAAAAGCCGGTTTCTGATCCGATGAGAGCAGGGCGCTGGCCACGCCCACGGCGCGGGAGGCATCGGCCACGTACACCGCGCCGTGCTCGTACTGGGGTTCGATCTTGACCGCCGTGTGCGCCTTGGAGGTGGTGGCGCCGCCGATCATGATGGGTATCTCGAATCCCTGGCGCTTCATTTCTTTGGCCACGTGCACCATTTCGTCCAGAGAAGGCGTAATCAGCCCGGACAGGCCGATGATGTCCACCTTTTCTTCCCTGGCGGTCTGCAATATTTTGTCCGCGGGCACCATGACCCCCAGGTCCACCACCTCGTAGCTGTTGCATTGGAGTACGATGCCCACGATGTTCTTGCCGATGTCATGCACGTCGCCCTTGACCGTGGCCATGAGGATCTTGCCCGCGTTTTCCGCCGGGCACTCGGCTTTTTCCGCCTCCAGGTAGGGCTCCAGCCAGGCCACGGATTTTTTCATCACCCGGGCGGACTTGACCACCTGGGGCAGGAACATCTTGCCCGCGCCAAACAAATCGCCCACCACGTTCATGCCGTCCATGAGGGGACCTTCGATGACCTTGATGGGGCGGCCCAGTTTTTCCAGGGCCTCCTTGGTGTCTTCGTCGATGAATTCGGTGATGCCCTTCACCAGGGAATGTTCCAGGCGTTTTTCCACGGGCCAGGAGCGCCATTCCAGGTCTTCCTTCTTATCCTGGACGCTGCCGTCTCCGGCGTATTTGGGCGCCAGCTCCACCAGTCGCTCGCCGGCTTCCGGGTCGGTGTTGAGAATCACGTCCTCCACCGCCTTGCGCAGTTCCTCCGGCACCTCGTCATAAACCACCAGCTGCCCGGCGTTGACGATGCCCATATCCATGCCGGCGCGGATGGCGTGGTACAGGAATACCGCGTGTATGGCTTCGCGCACGGGGTTGTTGCCGCGGAAGGAGAAGGACACGTTGGACACGCCGCCGGACACCAGGGCATGGGGCAGGTGTTCCTTGATCCAGCGGGTGGCTTCGATGAAGTCCACGGCGTAGTTGTTGTGTTCTTCGATGCCCGTGGCCACGGCAAAGATGTTGGGGTCGAAAATGATGTCCTCGGCGGGAAAATCCAGCTCGTCCACCAGGATGCGGTAGGCGCGTTCGCAGATTTCGATCTTGCGCTCGTAGGTGTCCGCCTGGCCGGTTTCATCGAAGGCCATGACGATGACCGCCGCGCCGTAGCGGCGGCACAGGCGCGCCTGCTCGCGGAACTTGTCCTCGCCTTCCTTCATGGAGATGGAGTTGACGATGGCCTTGCCCTGCACGCACTGCAGGCCGGCTTCGATGATCTCCCACTTGGAGGAGTCGATCATGAAGGGCACCTTGGCGATGTCCGGCTCGGCGGCGCACAGATTGAGGAACCGGATCATGGCCGCCTTGCCGTCCAGCATGCCCTCGTCCATGTTTACATCGACGACCTGGGCGCCTTCCTCCACCTGGGTGCGGCACACGTCCAGGGCTTCCTCGTATTCCTCGTTCAGGATCAAGCGCTTGAATTTGGCCGAGCCGGTGACATTGGCCCGCTCCCCCACATTGACGAACAGGGAGTCTTCGGTGATGTTCAAGGGTTCCAGGCCGGACAGACGGCAGGCGGGGGCGATCTCCGGCAGTACGCGCGGTGTTTGGTCTTTCACCTGCTCATAAATGGCCTTGATGTGTTCAGGCGTGGAGCCACAGCAGCCGCCCACGATGTTGATGAAGCCGGACTGCGCCCATTCGCCCACTTCCGCCGCCATCTCCTGGGCGGTCAGATCATATTCCCCAAACTCATTGGGCAGACCGGCATTGGGGTGGGCGGAGACGAAGCATTCCGCCACCCGGGACAACTCCTCCACGTACTGGCGCAGCAGATCCGGCCCCAGGGCGCAGTTCAGGCCGATGGACAAAGGCTTGGCGTGACGCAGGCTGTTGTAGAAGGCTTCCGTCACCTGCCCCGACAGGGTGCGCCCGGACTGGTCGGTGATGGTGCCGGAGATCATGATGGGCAGCTCGGTGCCGGATTCCCTGAACACATCCTGCACGGCAAAAATGGCGGCCTTGGCGTTGAGGGTGTCGAAGATGGTTTCGATGAGGATGATATCCGCCCCGCCCTCCATCAGCCCTCGGGTGGCCTCCCGGTAGTCTTCCGCCAGCTCCTCAAAGCTGATGGCGCGATACCCCGGGTCGTTCACATCAGGAGAGATGGACAGGGTCTTGCTGGTGGGCCCCAGCACCCCGGCCACGAAGCGGGGCTTGTCGCCGGTGCTGTACTTGTCCGCTGCTTCCCGCGCCAGCCGCGCCGCCGCCACATTGATTTCATACACCAGTTCCTCCATGCCATAGTCCGCCATGGAAGCCCGGGTGGCATTGAAGGAATTGGTCTCCAGAATATCGGCCCCGGCCTCCAGGTATTGCTCATGGATGCCGCGGATGATGTCTGGCTGGGTGAGGCAGAGCAGGTCGTTGTTGCCTTTGAGGTCAGAGGGCCAGTCACTGAAACGCTCCCCCCGGTAGTCTTCTTCCGTGAGCTTGTGGCGCTGGATCATGGTGCCCATGGCGCCGTCAAGAAGCAGGATGCGCTGTTCCAGCAGGGAATGCAGAGGGTGGGGATTCACAGGAAAAACCGGTGTTGTTTCGTCGGGCGATCATTATATCAGGAAAGCTGCTTTTCCCGTTCTTTGGGCGTTTCGCCATTTCACCCCCTCCCCAACCCTCCCCCGCAAGCGGGGGAGGGGGCTAAGAGCCATTTCGCCAGTGGAGCCTGTGTTTTCTGCACCAAGCCCAGGGAGGGTCTTTTTCAATATCCTGTTAAGATTCTTTCAATCATTTGCTTTTTCAGTTGAAAGGATCATGCAGATAAATACATTCATCGATCTTATCGGAATGAACCGCCTGCCCATGAACTACAAGGATGCCCTGATTTCTGGAGTGGGTGGGTTCCTGGGGATTTTCGGCATCCTGATGAGCAGCTATTGGCTGCTGGACCCGGAAACCGCCGTGCTCATCGTTCCCTCCATGGGGGCGAGCGCCGTGTTGCTGTTTGCCGCGCCCCATGTGCCTTTTTCGCAGCCGTGGAATCTGGTCGGCGGGCATGCGGTGTCGGCAATCGTCGGGGTATTCTGCTGGCAATGGATTCCAGACTATACGGTGGCGGCATCAGCCAGTGTGGGGATAGCTATCAGCGTCATGTACCTGCTGCGCTGCATTCATCCGCCTGGAGGCGCCACCGCATTGGCAGCAGTCATTGGTTCTGAAAGGCTGCATCATCTTGGGTACAGCTATGAGTATGCGCCCATTCTGCTTAATACCATTACGATCCTGATCGTGGCGGTGAGTTTCAATGCCTTGTTCAAGTGGCGCCTGTATCCCGCTTATCTGGCGTTTCACAAGAAGAAGGCCGAAGCCTATGGTCCCATCAGCCATGAGGACTTTGTGTATGCCCTCAGTCATATCGATACCATGGTGGATATCAGCGAGGATGATTTGATACGGATTTATGAGCTGGCAACCAAGAGAAAGGTAAAGGAATAAGCTTTCGGTCGAGTGTTCCATGAACACCGGTGGCCCTGATTTGATATGGACAGGGGTTGAGGCCGGGGTAAACAGATCCATGCCGGTAGCCGGAAACGCCTCATCGAGCGTTGAAAAAGCATGCGCTTCCCGCCACAATCAGAACACTGTTCTTCCACGGCCCGGTTCCGCATCATGAATGCATGGCGTTGGCTCCTGTTGTTCTTTCTACTGTCGTCACCTTTGGCTCAGGCGGGCAAGGGAGAGATCCGGTTCGTGGAAACCACAGTGGATCTCAAGGCCGATGGCAGTGCCGTCGTGCTCTACCAGGTGCAGTGGCAGGTCACGTCCGGTGAGTTGCACGGTTTTTATTTCCAGGGCAACGACAAGCTCAAGGTGGCTATGGCCGTGGACCAGGCCGGCGCCGTGGACAGCCGGGGCAACAAATACCGGCTGGATATACGCAAGCTCTCCGGAGGCAAGTGGGATATTCTCCTGGCCAATGGCGAGGGGGTGCCCAAGGGGCAGACGGTTACCTTCAATCTCCCGTTCAGGACGGATTTTCGCGCAGCGGGTTACCTGGGGTCCACAACGGCCCAGGATAGGAGGGAGCTGGTATTCTTCAACTGGTCTCCGGTGCAGTGGGATGAGGCGTCCCGCCAGGATCATTACACCCTCAAGATTCTCACGCCCTACCGCTTGCCCGATGAATCTGTGAACCCTCGCAGTGTGGCGGATACAGAACGCCTGATTCTTACCGAACCCTGGGTGAACAAAAAATACCTGATCGATTATCAACGCGGCCCGAGCAACCGGCTGTTGCTGGTGTTTCACAAGAATCAGCCGGGCAACCGTTTTCACATGCGGGTGCAGTTCTACATGCCGGCGGACTGGTTCGATCTGGCGGTGCCTGCGGCGGTTCCGGCCCCGGCTTCTGTGCGTAAGCAAGAGTCCAGCCCGGATTCCCTGTTACTGGTTCTGGGGCTGGCGGTGATTGGCGCTTTCTTCGGTGTGGTAAGAGGCAAGCAGCGTTCCATGATCAAGGCCCGGGAAGGGCTGGATGAGGTGCGCTGGGAAAACCTGGACTGGACGCCGCCCAAACTGATTCTTTCCGAGTTCCGCAAGCCCGGCAAGGTGTGCGAGGATCTGACGCCCCTGGAAGCCGCGTTCTACCTGGAAATTCCTTTCAAGATGATTGTCTCGGCCATGCTCAATTCCATGGTGAGGGAGGGTTTCCTGAAGGTTGAATCCAGATCTCCCCTGAAGGTCAATGTGCTGCAAACGCCGAATCTGCATGAACTGGATGAATACGAGCGCCAGTTCTACCACGCCCTGGAGGATGACGGGGAACTGTCCCAGGCAGAGCTGGAGGATCTGATGAACACCGCGGTGAAGAAAGTGCAGCTCAAGGCCTGGGATGCGGATGTGGAAGCGACCCAGAATTACTATCGCAACAAGGTTCATGCGTTCATCCGGAATGCCGGGGCCGGTGAGGCCATTGCGGAGCAGTCCGACGCCCGCAACTGGTATTTCTGGTATCACAACCAGCATCCGTATTATCACCGGCGCTGGAACTATGACAACGATCCGGCCCGCTACGCCACGGACATGCCGGTCACGGTGGATCACATCATCCACGGCCCCCTGGATACGGATATCGCCCTGGAACTCAATGTCTGCCATGACGCCTGTCATTCCGCCTGCCACAGCGCCTGTCACTCGGCCTGTCATTCCGCCTGTCACAGCGCCTGCCATTCGGCCTGCGTCAGTGGGGGGTCGCATTGATGGCGTCGGACATGGGGATGCCTTCTTCCCGTAGGTCGGGCTTCAGCCCGACAGGAATCCGCCAAATGCTGAAATCTTTCCTGCGCCCATTGAAGCCCGCACCGGCCAGCATGCCCGACTTGGCCTGGGTGGACGAGTTCATTGCCAATGTTGGCCCTTATATCTTCGTGCGTACCGAGGACAATATTCTCATCAAGCGCCCCAACCAGGCCCAGAAGCTCAACGCTCAGGGTGCGCAGATCCTCAAGTTCCTTCTCGATGGGGGCAAGATTGCCGGTGTGGTGCGGGGCCTGGGCGGCGACAAAAGCAAGCTGGAGCAGGTGGCCCTGTTCCTGCATGGAGTGCGGGGTTTCCTGGAAGGACAGATTACCGCGGATTCGGCGCATCCGGGGGTGGAAGTGGAAGTCTTCAACCGGCATTTTTCTGATCTTCCGATTCTTTCCGAAGTGGCCATCACCTACAAATGCAACCTGCGCTGTGTGTTCTGTTATGCCGGCTGCAACTGCACCACCCAGCCGGTGAATGATGAGAAAGTGATGTCCGTGGAGGAGATCAGGCGCGTGTTGTACAAGCTCTGGCATGAAGGCAAAGTGCCTTCCGTGAGCTTCACCGGGGGGGAGCCCACCCTGCACAAGCAGCTGCCTGAACTCATCGCTTACGCCAAGGATCTGGGCATGCGCGTGAATCTCATCACCAATGGCACGCGCATCAACGGAGAACTGGCGCAACGTCTTGCTGATGCCGGCCTGGATTCGGCCCAGGTCAGCCTGGAAGGCACCAGCGCGGAGATACACAATCTGGTTACACAGGGGCAGGCGTCCTTCGACAAGACCGTGGCGGCGGTGGGGCACCTGAAAGCCGTGGGGATACGGGTGCATACCAATACCACCATCAACCGGATGAATGTCCATGAAATGCCGGGCATGCCGCGTTTTGTCCGCGAGGTGCTGGACAACGAACGCTTCAGCATGAACCTGTTGGTGCCCACGGGCAGCGCCGTGGTGCACCCGGATCTGATCGTGCGCTACACCGAGATCGGTGACTGGCTGATGAAGATCCAGGAGCAGAGCAAGGCCCAGGATGTGGAGTTTCTCTGGTATTCCCCCACGCCCATGTGCATGTTCAATCCCATTCCCGCGGGTCTGGGCAATCATGGCTGCAGCGCCTGCGACGGCCTGATCTCCGTGGCCCCCAATGGCTCGGTGATTCCCTGCGCCTCCTATGATGATGAAGTAGGCAGCCTGCTGGAGAAGAATCTGGTGGATGTCTGGAACGGTCCCAAGGCCAGGGGATACCGGGACAAAGCCCTGGCGCACCCCCAGTGCCGGGAATGCAGCCAGTTCGATATTTGCAATGGCGCCTGCCCCCTGTACTGGCGGGAACTGGGTTTTGAGGAGCTGGAAGCGCACAACGGCTTTTCCCGGGCCGAAGCCCTGGGGTACGTGCTGCCAGAGGAGAAGGAACAATGAACGCAGAAACCACGGCCATCGACAACGCCAGGGATTCGGTGGTGTTCTGGGTGCTGCCGGGCATGATTTATTCCCGGCGCATGCTTATCGCTTTTGGGCTGATTGTGCTGGGGTTGCTGTTGCAATGGTATTCGGGAGAAGTGTTTGCGGGGGTTTTCCCCCTGATCGCGGGGAATGCTCTGCTGCTGGTAAAGGGTTATGACAACCGGGTGGAGTTTGCCGGGTTCAGCCCTTCCAGCCAGTGGCAGAAAGTGGAGCGCAGCCGTCTTGCAGAGCTGAAAGCCTTCGACAAGAAAGTGCGGCGCTGGGATCGCAGCTTTGTTGATATCACCAATGGCTGGGGGCTATTTACTTTTGTCCTGCTGGTATTTCTGTTGGTGTTGATGCATATAGGCTTCAGTGAATCCAGCAGGTACAGGCTGCTGGAAGCGATTCCCGTGGACATGGCGATTCTGTTTCTGCCTCACTGGTTTACAGGCACCCGGCGCATCCTGCGTCTGCCCGGCCTGCTCATCAAGAGCGAGACCCTGGAGCGGGTTCTGCAGGAGGTCGATCCTGAGCGCAGTGGCTACAAGGTGGACGTGCTGATGCTCCTCAAAGGCAAGGAGAGCAAACTGCCGGCTGATATCAAGATCAAGATAGAACCGAAAAACGCCCCGGAAGGGTTTCTGGGCTTATATGGGCAGGTGGTCATCAATGCCGTGCAGGGGAAGTCCTACCCGTATTTCTACGTGGTGCTGGTAGCGCGCCCCGGCATGGGGTTGAGTGCTTTGGCCGGGACGTTTTCTCCCCCTGATGACGTGGTAAAGGAAATGCGCACCCAGGAAGGCGTGAAGGTGCTGGTGATACGCCAGCATACCACCAAGCGCTCCGGCTACCATACCAGGCCGGAACGGGTCCGGGAGTTGCTGGAACTGG
Source organism: Sedimenticola sp. (assembly GCA_026994195.1). GTDB lineage: Bacteria > Pseudomonadota > Gammaproteobacteria > Chromatiales > Chromatiaceae > Thiolapillus. Next base: position 56,478 of record JALWRH010000068.1, read on the forward strand.
GCATGCAGCAGATGCAGCGCTTGCTGGCATAACAGGCATCCGGCTTGGTTTACATGCCAGTGGTGTAATAC
>JALWRH010000069.1 GCA_026994195.1 Sedimenticola sp.
CCTTGTCCAGGAGGCGGATAACCACACTCTCGCCGAACATGGTTGGCACCGTGGATACCCGCAGATCCAGTTCCTTGCCCTGCACCCGCAGGCTGATGCGCCCGTCCTGGGGCAGGCGCCGCTCGGCAATATTGAGCTTGGCCATGAGCTTGATGCGCGAAATAATGGCCGCCGTCGAATGGGCGGGTGGCGCTTCGCTCTCCGTGAGTACACCATCAATGCGGTAACGCACCTTGAGCTGGCCTTCGAAGGGCTCTACATGAATATCCGAGGCGCGGGATTCCACCGCACGCTGCACGATGAGATTCACCAGGCGGATCACCGGCGCTTCAGAAGCCAAGTCCTTGAGAGTCTCCACATCGGCTTCGGCGTCATCGCCCTCGCCCAGGCCTTCGACGATCTCGCCCATAGCAGAGCGCCCGGCGCCGTAAAGTTTTTCGATGGCGTTATCGATGTCCGCTGGCAGGGCCACCACGGGCTGCACTTCGTGCCCACTGGCCGCCTCCATGGCGCTGATAGCGAAGTCATCACCCGGATCGGCCATGGCCAGGTAAAGGCGGTCGTTCTCCAGATAGAGAGGCAACACCCGCGATTCTTTAAGGAACCGCTGGGATACTGCATCCTCGAACAGGGCTACATCCGGAAAATTATCGGCGCTGATGAAGGTCAGCCCCAGTTCCCGGCTGAAGGTCTCCGCCAGATCCCGCTCCGCGACCAGCCCCAGCTTGTGCACCATATTCCACACGGACACGCCGCCTTCCGCCGCCAGATGTGCAGCCCTGGAATAGTCCTGGGCGCTGAGTTTGCCCGCCGCTTCCAGAGCCGTGGCCATGCGTTGGTTGGCATCCATGGCGGTCTGTGATTCCTCAAGAAGTTCTGTCTGCTCTGTATTCATTCGTTGTCCTGCAAAGCACATGCTGGCTGACGGTCACGCTCCGTGCGCTCGGGCACCAGCTGGGTCAGCAGTTTGCTCAGACTGTCGCAATCATGGGACAGGCAAGCCTTTTCTGTCTCTTCCATTATGGCCTTCAGCTGCTCCCATTTCACCGGGCGGTAACGGGCCCGAAGTATTTTTTCATGGGCGGTGGGCTGCAGGGATTCCTGTTCATGGAACAGTTCCTCGTACAATTTCTCCCCCGGCCTCAGTCCGATGTATTCTATCGCAATATCCTCGCCGGGTTTCTTTCCCGACAAACGGATGAGCTGTTCCGCCAGATACTGGATGCGTACCGGCTGACCCATGTCCAGGACGAATATCTCTCCGCCCTGCCCCAGCACGCTGGCCTGCATGATGAGCTGGCAGGCCTCCCGGGTGGTCATGAAATAGCGCTCGATGTCAGGGTGGGTGACACGCACCGGCCCGCCTTTTTTGATCTGCTCCTTGAACAGAGGCACCACGCTGCCCGTGGAACCCAGCACATTGCCAAAACGCACGGTGATGAAACTGGTGCCGGAGCGGTCATTGAGATTCTGGCAGTAGATTTCCGCCGCACGCTTGCTCGCCCCCATGATGTTGGCCGGATTCACCGCCTTGTCCGTGGATATGAGCACAAATTCCTCCGCCTGCCAGTGGTCTGCGGCCAGGGCCACGTTGCGCGTGCCCAGGACATTGTTGTGCATGGCTTCGCGCAGTTGATGTTCCAGCAGGGGCACATGCTTGTACGCCGCCGCATGGAAAACCACCTGGGGCCGGTACTTGCGGAACAGCAGGTCCACTACCCGGGCATCCGTCACATCCGCCAGATGAGGATGCAGCGCCAGTTGGGGATCGTGCTCCCGCAGCTCGTTCTCGATGCGAAACAGATTGAATTCGCTGTTTTCCGCCAGCACCAGGCGGCTTACACCCAACGCGGCCAGCTGCCGGCAAAGCTCGGAGCCAATGGAACCTCCCGCACCGGTGACGAGGACGGCTTTGCCCTCCAGCCCCTCGCGTATGGCCTGCCAGTCCAGGGCCACGGGATCGCGCCCCAGCAGATCTTCGATGGACACTTCCCGCAACTGATCCACGCGCACATTGCCCGACATGAGCTCCTTGAGGGGCGGTACCGTGCGGAAAGGAAGCCCTGTCTCCTCCACATAGTCGATGATGCGCTGCATCTGCGCCTTATCCGCCGAAGGCACGGCGAGCATCACCAGATCCACCGCCAGTTTGCGCGCAATACGCGGCAGCTTGCGGCACTCGCCAAGCACTCGCACGCCGTGTATTTCCCGCCCGCGCTTGGCAGGGTCATCATCCACAAAGGCCAGGGGCAGATAAGCCCGCTGGGGATCGCGCAGCAGATCCCTGGCCAGCATCTCCCCGGCACTGCCGGCGCCGACGATGAGCACCCGCTGGGCGCTGGCGCTGCGGCTGCCCTGATCCTTGATGAAGCGGTACACCATGCGGGGCAGGCTGAGGAAGATCATCAGCAGGATCCCGTAGAGCACAGGCACCGAGCGGGGCACGCCACTGAAATTCCGGGTCAGCCATAAAAGCACCGTGATGATCAGCAAACCGCTGAATACGGCTTTGCCGATACGGATCATGTCCGGCAGGGACGCAAAGCGCCACACCCCGCGATACAGGCCAAACAGCCAGAACACCGCTGCCTGCACCGGAATCACCAGCAGCAGGCTGTTCAGCGCCTGTTCCCAGAACCAGTCCGGCACGGCTTCGAGATTGAAACGCAGCACATAGGCCCCCAGCCAGGCCAGGGGAATCATCAACAGGTCATGGACAAACGCCATGCCCCGGTTGAGAATCCTGTCTGCGATTTTTTTCATGGATGCGTTTTTTCCTTGTGCACTGTAAACAGGATGATGAACAGATAGATCAGTATCCAGCCAGAGAGAATCACCCATTGGACCTGCGGATTCAACAGTAGTGCCCTATCCGCCGTCAACGCGGCCCCCAGCATCAGCACATAGGCCCACAGCACCGTATGCCGGTGACTCCATCCGGCCTGCACCAGACGTTGATACAGGTGTTCCCGGTGAGCCTGCCAGACCCTTTTCCCCGCCAGCAACCGCCGCAACAGGGTATAGGTGGCATCCACGACAAAAGGAGAAAATATCAGCACGCCGGCCCACAGGGGAAACAACCCGCTACGCTCCGCCTCCAGCATAAAAGCAGCCGCCAGATATCCCAGTACCGGAGAACCGGCATCCCCCATGAACAGGCGCGCTGGAGGAAAATTGAACATAAGAAATCCCGCACAGGCCGCCGCCACCAACAGAGCCCCCAGGGCAAAATCCGCATCACCGGCGCGCCAGCCCAGCCAGGCCATAGCCGTGAATCCCACAACCGCCATGCCTCCGGCAAAACCATCCATGCCATCCATGAAATTGTACAGGTTGGTCATCCAGAGCACGAACAATACCGTAAAGCCCAGGGCCAAAGGCGTTGAAAGCGCGAAACTTACACCAGGGAAACGCAAAACCTCCGGCGCCAGCCCTGCGGCCAGCAACAGGGAGGCGGCCAGAAACTGCGCCATAAGGCGCTTAAGAGGGGAAATATCCCAGCGGTCATCCATGCCTCCCACAACGGCCAGCAGAACCACTCCGGCCATCATCCAGGCCAGGGTTTCATTCCAGGTCAGCCTGCCCAGGGCAATTGCAGTCCCCCAGGCCATGATCACAGCCGCAACGATGGCAATGCCGCCGCTACGGGGGGTGGCCTGTTCATGCAAAGAGCGCTCTCCCGGATGATCCAGCACATGAAAGAGAGAATCGGGCGAGGAAAACCGCCAGCACAGCAATACTGCTGCAACAAAAGCCAGCAGCAATACCAGAGTCTCAGTCATCTGTGGCAACCATCTTGCTATCCATCTATTGTTGACCCGGTAACCAAATATATCCAATAACGCCCTCTCCCGCTTGCGGGGGAGGGTGGCACCACCGCGCCATGACGGTCACCAGCAAAAAAGCCGCCTGTTGCGGCGGCTTTTTTGCCGGGCGTGAAAGCATTCATCAGTGAATATCGTAACCCCGCTCTTCGTGCAACACGATATCCAGGCCTTCCTGTTCCTGGTCCGCATCAACCCGCAACCCGCCGGTGACCAGGGCCACGACCTTGAGAATCACCCAGGTGAGCACCACGGTAAAGATCAGCGTGGCGGCAACACCGATGAACTGCACCCAGACCTGGCCACCCATGGAACTGACGCCTTTGTCCTCGGCAAAACCGAAGCCGCTGAACACACCGAGGCTGGTGGCGGAAAAAACCCCCGCCAGCAAAGTGCCCAGCATACCGCCCACGCCATGCACGGGAAACACATCCAGGGAATCATCGATCTTGAGTACCTGCTTGAGTGTCATTGTGGCAGTGAAACAGATGCCCCCCGCCAGCAAACCAATGATAAGCGCCCCCCCGGGGCCGACATAGCCGGAAGCCGGGGTAATGGTGCCCAATCCCGCCACCATGCCGGTGACCACGCCCAGGGCGCTGGGTTTGCCGAATTTCTTCCACTCGATGGCCATCCAGGTCATGGCGCCGGTAGCCGCAGAAATATGCGTGACCAGCATGGCCATGGCGGCGTCAGCATTGGCTGCCAGAGCGCTGCCCCCATTGAAACCGAACCAGCCCACCCAGAGCATGCCTGCGCCAGTGACCGTCATGGTCATGTTGTGCGGTGTGAAAGGGGTTGAAGGGAATCCCCGACGTGGCCCCATGACCAGTGCCGTGACCAGGGCCGCAGCACCTGCGGTAATATGCACCACGGTGCCGCCGGCAAAATCATACAGGCCCATCTTGCCCAGCCAGCCGCCACCCCAGACCCAGTGGGTCACTGGAACATACACTAGCATCAGCCAAAGGGCGCTGAATAGCAGCATAGAGGAAAACTTCATACGCTCGGCAAAGCCCCCCACCACCAGGGCAGGGGTAATGATGGCGAAAGTCATCTGAAACAGCATGAACAGGGATTCAGGAATATTCCCGGAAACCAGTGAGTTTTTACCAACACCCGCCATAAGCACTTTGCTGAAGTCCCCAATCCAGGCATTGCCTTCACCAAAAGCCAGGCTGTAGCCTGCGATCAGCCACAGAATAGAAGCGATTCCGGCAATGGCAAAACACTGCATGAGTACCGACAATACGTTCTTGCTGCGCACCAGGCCGCCATAGAACAGCGCCAGTCCGGGCAGGGTCATGAACAGCACCAATGCTGTCGAAGTAAGAATCCAGGCTGTATTTCCCGGATCCAGTACCACTTCTTCCGCCATTGCGCCGCCAGCCAGACAAACAAGCAGAGCAGCAAGAGAAAACTGCCAGATTTTCATAAAACCCCCGATTGCACATGGATAACCGGGAAATGATAGCAAAAAAAAGCCGGTGTACTTGCGTACACCGGCTAAATAATTACCAAAGGGAGTAAATGTAATGGTTCGAAAACCTGCAGGAGTTTCATTTCCTACACCCCTTGTGACCCGTCATGCTCCAAAAAGTTTCACACCGATATTCCAGCAACACCAACCTCCACAGACCACAGGTCGGACTTCAGTCCGACATTGCTCTGTTGTGGCTGCTGTTATCGGGCTGAAACCCAACCTACAGTCATGGCGCGAAGCCGCATCATGCAGAATGCAACAAAACCGCTGGCCTAAGCGTATTTCAACATGGGTTTCCAAAAGAAACGCCTCAACCATCCGACACTTGACAGTACTTGAACATCGCCATTGACGGCAAAGCGCGAAAAACGGATTCAATGGTAGCGGGCAAGAAAAAAGGCCTTGCGAAGTTAGTACACACCATCATCGCAAAGCCCTATTTTTTATGGTAGCTAGGGGCAGATTCGAACTGCCGACCCCAGCATTATGAGTGCTGTGCTCTAACCAACTGAGCTACCTAGCCAAAACAGGGCGGCAAAGATACATGGGGCGCAGATAAATGTCAATGCGGAAAATGGAGCGGGTAGCGGGAGTCGAACCCGCCTCACCAGCTTGGGAAGCTGGGGTAATACCGATATACGATACCCGCAATTGGCCCTGGGGAAGTATAACCGAAATCCTCAGTTGGTTGGCCCGCCCGAGTACATGGAGTCCACTTCAGATGCGTATTTCTCCAGTACCTTGGGACGCTTGACCTTGAGGGTAGGTGTGATCAGCCCTTCTTCGATGGTCCAGGGGTCGAGCAACAGGCGCAGTTGGCGTATCTTGGCATACCCGGGAAAATCCTTTAGAGACGCCTTGATCCGCCGCAAAACAGCACTGTGCAGCTTCTTGTCCTCCAGGCTGGCCGGGTCAGCAGGATCCAGCCCGTGTTCCTCGGCCAGGCCCGGCCAGTGATCTTCGTTGAGCACCACCAAAGCGGTGAGATAAGGACGCCCTTCGCCCACCACCATGACCTGCTCGATAAGCGGATCCAGGGCAATGGCCATCTCCATATCGGCTGGAGGTATCTTTTCGCCATTGGACAGCACCAGAATGTCTTTGAGGCGGCCAGTGATAAAGATATGATTGTCCTCTATGCGTGCCTGATCGCCGGTATGCAGCCAGCCATCCGGATCGATCGTCTCCGTGGTGGCTTTGTGGTTGTTCCAGTAACCGCGCATGACCCCTGGCCCGCGAACCAGCAGCTCATCATTTTCCCCAATCTTCACTTCGGTTCCGCGGATCGGAATGCCAACGCTGTCCGGCACATTGTCTTCCAGGGAATTGACACTGATCACCGGGCTGGTTTCCGTCAGGCCATAGCCCTGCACAATGGGAATCCCCAGACCAATGAACACCCTGGCGATATCTGGTGACAAGGGCGCCCCTCCGCTCACGGCTGCGCGCAAACGCCCTCCCATCTTGGCGACGACATTGCTTGCCACCAGCTTGTTGAGTAGCGGCCAAAGCAGCAACTTGGGCGACCAGTGGCCCCGGCCCTGCTGGCGCTGAAAACGCGCCCAGCCCACGTCCACAGCCATATCAAAGAGTTTACGGGCAATAGCAGGCTTCTTTTTCAGCTGATCCTTGATCTTGCCGTACACCCGCTCAAAGATACGTGGCACCGCAATGAGCACTGTGGGGCGAATCTTCAGAAGATCATCCCCCAGCTGGGCCACGGATCGGGCATAGGCCACGCTGGCGCCGGCCATGATGGGCAGATAATAGCCCGCGGTTCTTTCCAGAGTATGGGACAGAGGCAGGAAAGACAGAAACACATCTTCTTCATAGCAGTCCAGCAGGGTCAGCCCGCCATGGGCCACCGACAGCATATTCTGGTGACTGAGCATCACACCTTTGGAACGTCCGGTGGTGCCAGAGGTATAGACGATGGAGGCCAGGGAATGGGGATCGGCATTCTTGCGCACCATGAGTTCACCGCCGTTTTCCGGCAGCCAGTCACGGGCCAGGCGGATACGGTCATCGTTGCGCGCAAACTTTTCCGCTTCCTTGCCCCCGTCCAGCAACACCACGCGCTTCAGGCGTCCTTCGCTGTCTTCCGGCAATACCGGCACCAGGCGCTTCCAGCGTCCGGCATCCTGCACCAACAGGGCCTTCACCCCGGCCTCTTCCAGGATATAGGCAATATTGTCAGGCCGATCGTCCGTGTACAGGGGCACAGTCACCAGTCCCAGGCTGAGAGCGGCCTGGTCCCACATGACCCACTCAGGACAATTGCGCAGCAGCACCGCCACCCGGTCCTCTGCGCGCAGACCTTCTTTGGCCAGCGCCTGCTGCCAACGGGCGATCTGAGCGGCCATCTCTTTCCAGGTATAGCTTTCCCACATCTTGCCTGCCTTGTCGTAGTACTGGTAAGCCAGGCCATCGGGAGAACGATGCAAGCGGCGGGCAAACAACCCGTCCAGCGTAACCGCCTCTTCACTGGAAATGATATTTTCATGAAACTGTTTCATCGATGGCCCCCTTGCCGAATGAATCCCAGAGTTTAGTGTAAAATCAGTTTTGTTTTAACCCGTAAAAACCCCAAGCCCATGAATATCCAGCTGAATGGCGAAAACACGCCGGTTGATGACGGCGCCACCCTGACTGATGTTATCAACAACCTGCCCCTGCAAGGCAGCCGCTACGCCGTGGAGGTGAACGAGGAACTGGTGCCGCGCAGTGAACATGACCGTTATCACCTGAAAGAAGGCGACAGCGTGGAAATCGTACAGGCCATCGGCGGCGGCTGATGGTAAGATTTGTCCATATTCTTCAGTCACCCGAGCAGTAATTCCGATGTCAGAAAACAATGATACTTTTAGCGTCGCCGGACGCGAGTTTTCCTCACGCCTGCTGGTAGGCACCGGCAAGTACAAAGATATGGACGAGACCCGCGCCGCCATCGATGCCTCCGGCGCCCAGATCGTCACCATCGCCGTGCGCCGCACCAACATGGGTCAGAACAGCGATGAGCCGAATATTTTGGACGTACTGCCCCCGGACAGGTACACCATCCTGCCCAACACTGCAGGCTGCTACGACCAGAAAACCGCCGTGCGCACCTGCAAGCTGGCCCGGGAACTGCTGGATGGGCACAACCTGGTGAAACTGGAAGTGCTGGGAGATGAAAAGACCCTGTTCCCCGACGTCATGGCCACCCTGAAAGCCGCGGAAGAGCTCATCAAGGACGGCTTTGACGTCATGGTCTACACCAACGACGATCCCATCATCGCCCGGGAACTGGAAGACATGGGCTGCGCTGCGGTCATGCCCCTGGCCGCTCCCATAGGTTCCGGCCTGGGCGTACGCAACCCCCTGAATATCCGCACCATCGTGGAGAACGCCAAAGTGCCCATCCTGGTGGACGCGGGCGTGGGTACCGCTTCCGATGCCGCCGTGGCCATGGAGCTGGGCTGTGACGGGGTGCTCATGAATACCGCTATCGCTGCGGCGCAGAAGCCCGTACTCATGGCCTCTGCCATGAAGAAGGCGATCCAGGCCGGTCGAGAGGCCTACCTGGCGGGCCGCATGCAGGCCAAACGCTTCGCCTCGGCCTCCTCTCCCCTGGAAGGCCTGTTCTTCTGACGGTGGAGAAAAAAAAGCATCGCCCTATCCGCAGCTACGTGCTGCGTACCGGGCGTTTCACCCCCGGACAGCAAAAGGCCTTTGAGCGCTGGTGGCCGGCATTCGGCGTGGATTTCGAGCTGGGCAAGTTGCTGGATCTTCCCGACCTGTTCGGCAACCCCAATCCGGTATGGCTGGAGATCGGCTTTGGCAATGGTGAATCCCTGGCAAGAATGGCTCAGGATTTCCCACAACGCAATTTTCTGGGCATCGAGGTGCACACCCCCGGCGTCGGCCACTTGTTGCTGAAACTGGGTGAAGAAAACATCACCAATGTCAGAGTGATGCACCACGATGCCATGGAGATACTGGAACAATCCCTGGCGGATGCTTCCCTGGACCGGGTACAGCTATTTTTTCCCGACCCCTGGCACAAGAAGAAACACCACAAACGGCGCATCGTGCGCCCAGCCTTCGTGGAACTCATGGGCCGGCTGATTGCGCCTGGAGGCGTGTTCCACGCGGCAACAGACTGGCAGGATTACGTCGAACAGATCATGGGCCTGTTTTCCCAAAGGAGCGACCTGTTCGAGAACCTGGCTGGAGCAGAAGAATACAGCCCGCGCCCCGACACCCGCCCCATCACCAAGTTTGAGCAACGGGGCCAGCGCCTGGGTCACGGCGTCTGGGATCTTTTGTTCAGGCGAAAAGCCTGATCAATGCACACTTCCAAAAGAAAGATCCAGTGTACTGGGCGGCAGGGGCAAACCTGCCAGCCTGCTGGCCTGGTACACTGGACCGTGAGGAAACAGGGAATACAGGTAACGCTTACCGCCGCGATCCTGGAAACGTTCCGCAAGGGCTTTGATCACATGGCGTGCGGTACAGGAAGTGCCATGCTCCTTGCAGTGATTGCGCAGAAAGTAGATCACTTCCCAGTGACCGTCCGTCAGCTCAATGCCTTCTTCTTTGGCCATCTCCATGGCCTGGGTTTCAGTCCAGTCATCAAAACTGACCGGAGCCTGCATGCGTTCAGGGGAAAGATTGCTCGCAATAGTCATTTAACGTACTCCTCCAGATTGTTCATGTTCTCTCATATGCCGGCATTTATGATTTTATGCCGGTCACACTTGAAGCTTAGCAGTCCTTCAGAATCCTGCCGGAATATCCGCTGCCGCCATGTTTGCTGCTGATACACCCTTGCTGGAAGTCAGGAATCTGAATACGGATTTCCTGCAGCAAGTCAGCCTGGCCATTCACCGGCAACACTGTCTGGGACTGCACGGCGATTCAGGCTCGGGCAAGACCCTGCTCTTGCGCGCCCTGGCCGATCTGGATGTCAACGAGGGAGAGGTGCTTCTGGAGGGCGTTCCCCGGGAAAACTTCAGCGGCCCGGCCTGGCGTCAGCGGGTAGCCCTGCTGCCGGCGGAAAGCCACTGGTGGGAAGACAGCGTGGGCCTGCATGCATCATCCTGGCCCATGCCGGTACTGACCGCCTTGGGCTTTTCGGAAGAGGTGCTGCAGTGGCAGACAGGGAGACTGTCCAGCGGGGAAAAACAGCGCCTGGCCCTGGCACGCATGCTGGCCAACCGGCCGCGGGTGCTGCTCCTGGACGAACCCACCGCCAATCTGGATCGCGGCAATACCGAAACCGTCGAGAAGATCGTTCTTGAGTACCTGGATTCCCAACAGGCCGCAGCCCTATGGGTGAGCCATGATCCGGCACAGCTGGAGCGGGTGGCCCATCGCCGGGCGCAGATGCGCCAGGGCCGTTTCCAGATGGAGACAAACTGACATGGACCTGGTACTGCTTTCTCCCTGGGATCTGGGCGTAGCCGCCGCCCTGGTCTGCCTGCTGGCAGGGCTGTCGTGGATGCTGCGCCTGGGCATCGGCAGGCAGCTGCTCATTGCCGCAGCCCGCAGTACCGTGCAACTGATGATCCTGGGCATGATTCTCAAGACCCTGTTCGCCCAGACCAGCCTCGGGCTCATCGCCGCCATGACAGCGGTCATGCTGGCGGTGGCGGGCTACGAGGTCATGGCGCGCCAGCAGCGGCGCTTCCGGGGGAGCTGGGGCTATGCCCTGGGGACTTCCTCCATGTTCCTGTCCTCTTTTACCATCACCCTGATGGCCCTAACTGTGATCATCCAGGTTAAACCCTGGTATCAACCCCAGTACCTGATCCCCCTGTTGGGCATGCTGCTGGGCAACACCATGTCCGGCATCGCCATTGCCCTGGACAATCTCACGCGCAACACCTGGGAACAACGCCATTCCATTGAGGCGCGCCTGATGCTGGGCCATGAATGGCAGCAGGCCATTGCCGGCATCCGCCGAGACGCCTTGCGCTCAGGTCTTATCCCCATCATCAATGCCATGACCACCGCTGGCATCGTCAGCCTGCCGGGCATGATGACCGGACAGATCCTGGGCGGCAGCCCGCCACTGGAAGCAGCCAAATACCAGCTTTTAATCTTGTTTCTCATCGCCGCAGGATCAGGACTGGGCAGCCTCACAGCGATCTGGGCGGGCAGTCGGCGCCTGTTCGACGAGCGCCAGCGCCTGCGCCTGGACAGGCTTTCGGCACATAAAAAATAACCCCGCCGGTCAACCCGTAGCCGTTTCAGGCGTTATCCAGATTACACAGACCTACTGGAGACACGCCATGAAAGCATCCAAACCCAAGATTCTTCTCACCGCTGTCCTGGGCAGCATCCTGCTGGCCCTGCCAGCCCTGAGCTTTGCCCACGGCCATCACCGTGGGTACAAGGTCGTCGTGGTCAAACCTGTCACACCGCGGAAAAAGGTGGTGGTGGTCTATGAACGGCCCCGGCGTCATTGCTACTACCCCTGCTGGTATGGGCCGCGGCGGGCCGCCGCCCATGCCCTTGTTGACTACGTCTGGTGGGAATCCCGGCACTGACAACATGAGCAGGGAAGGCCAGTCACGGCTTCAGCTGTCACCCGCCTGGCCTTCCCTGCGCCATTCCCGCCATACCTTGACGCCCAAAAGCACCCAGGGAGCGCCATGAAGCATGAGATCAAAGATATCCAGAGGGCGCACCAGTGTCCCGGCCGACAGCATTTTCAGCTTCTCCCATACATGAGGCTCAGGCGTAAAAGGCATCAGGCCAAAAAACAAAGCCGCCAATACCAGATACCCCATGGGAATTTCGTCTATCCACTTCATTGGCACAATTCCTCTATCGTTCTTCGGTGGATGGCCGTATCTGACTCGCTGAAATAGCAATAGATGATGGTGTCCACATCAAGTCTGGTAATATCACCTGTATAAACCTCCAATCTTTCACAGGCATCTCGCCTGTTGGACCCCGGGATACTCATACCGTGATCGCCACTCTGTTCGCTATTCTACTGCTGGGACTTATCATCATCTTCTGGATGAATGCCGCCCGCGCCCGGGAATTTGCGGTGGGCATCAGCCGCGCGGCCTGCAATCGTGAAAGATACCAGTTGCTGGATGACAGCGTCTACCTGCAACGGGTAGGCCTGCGCTGGACAACCTCTGGTCTGCGTTTTCGGCGCATGTACCGGTTCGACTACAGCGCAAACGGCAGCTTACGCGACAGCGGTTATGTGCTGCTCCTGGGCAATCAGCTGGAAGCCGTGCATCTTCAGGGAAGGCACACCATCGAGCAGGAGATGCAGAAAAGCCATTCTGAACCCTCCCCCCCTGAGACGGATATCCCTGCAGGCAATGTCATACCCTTTCCAGGGAAGCAACGCAGACATTCAGACAAGCCCTGAACCTCCAGGCTCTGGACAGCCGTCAGTAGTAAACCACTTCCCGACGCGTGGAAAGACAGGCATTACCGCCATTCTGGGGGGTGAGATACGCATTGACAGAATCATCCTTGTTCTTCAGAACAAGAGTGGCATTCTTCATTGATCCCACAAAATCGAATTCAGAAAACACCTCTTCACGAATAATGGAACAGGACTTGTTCCACAACGTAGTTTCATTGTATTCGGCAAAACACCTGTTGGTTGCGTCCGGCCCCACGATCATGGAAATGTGGCTGTCGCCGTCCGAGTATGCTTTGACCAGGAAGGAGGAAAACATGCGTTTGTCAGTATCATCCGTGTTCCATACATCATGGGAAGCATGGTCGTGATCTCCCACAATGAAGTTACCTACCACTTTCACTTTCTCCAGGCAGGTCTTGATTCCCTGTTTCTTGGCCGTCTGATAGGCAGACACATCGTCCGCAACGGCAATTGCGCCCTCATTCATTATGAGCGCAAAGATGAGTATTCTCATGGGTTTCATGGTTTTTCCCACTATAGCCGCCTCATTTGACAACCTTCAGGGAAGGCCGCCCCCCGGAAGCTGGCGTACTGTCGTCCGGCTGCTCAGGAGGCGTATCCCCGCCATCATCTTCCGGAAACAACATGCCCTGGCCATTTTCCCGGGCATAGATACCGAGTACCGCGCTGACCGGAACCAGGACACTCATGGGCGTGCCGGAAAAACGCGCGCCAAAGGAAATATAGTCATTGCCCAGTTCCAGATCACGGGCGGCACTGGCGCTGATATTGAGCACGATGCGGCCGTCTTCGACAAACTGCCGGGGAATTTCCACCCCTTCAGCATCGGCATTGACCAGCAGATGCGGCGTCAGGCCGTTGTCACTGATCCATTGCCAGATGGCGCGAACCAGGTAGGGGCGGTTGGAAGTCATGGCGAGGCCCGGCTACAGGCGCATCTCCCGCTCCGCCTCAGTGAGGCTCTGGGCGAAGGCTTCACGCTTGAACAGGCGCGCTGCATAAGCGTTGAAGATATTGGAAGACTTGTTCTCCAGCTCGATGCCCAGATACGGCAGGCGCCACAGCAAAGGTGCAATGCTTGCATCCACCACGGAAAATTCTTCGCTCATGAAATAAGGTTTGGCCGCCAGAATCGGAGCACTGGCAATCAGGCTTTCCTTCAGTTCCTTACGCGCCTTGGTGGCAGGTTTGCCTCCACCGAGTATGGTGTTCACCCGGCTGTACCAGTCCTGCTCCACCCGGTACATGTACATGCGGAAAGTGGCCCGGGAGACGGGATCGACAGGCAACAGAGGGGGATGGGGATAGCGCTCATCCAGATATTCCAGAATAATGCGCGAATCGAACAATACCAGGTCACGATCCACCAGGGTAGGCGCCGTGCCATAGGGATTGAGATCCATGACATCTTCAGGGAGATTGAGTGGATCGACATCCACGATATCGGTAGTTACATGCTTTTCCGCCAGTACCAGGCGTACGCGATGGCTGTGCAGATCCGCCGGATCAGAGAACAGTGTCATGATTGATCTTCTTGTTGCCAATGGAAGCTTCCTGTTTACATTACCGCAGCCGATGCTATCGGTGATAAACACCAGATGCGGAAAAGGCGCACAGTATAGCAGACTGTGCGCCTTTCCGGGGCATTGTCACGCCCGAAGGCGTGGCAGAAGGAGGTGCCCTGGATCAGTGCACGTCTTTCCAGTACTCCTTCTTGAGCATTACGGACACCACGAAGAACACCAGCAGGAACAGCATCACCCAGATTCCCAGATGTTGGCGTTCCTGTTTCATGGGTTCTGCCACATAGGTCAGAAATGTGGTCAGATCGCGGGCCAGCTGGTCGTACTCTTCAGGAGACAGGCGCCCTGGCTTGACCAGTTTCAGCTCCTTGACATGTTCATTGCCGTGTTCGTCTTTTTCTATCACAGCTTCCTGAACACCCTGAAGCTCCATCAGCACATGAGGCATCCCCACGTTGGGGAACACCACATTGTTGACGCCAAAGGGACGGCTTTCATCAACATAAAAGCTCTTCAGGTAAGTGTAGATCCAGTCCGCATGGCCATGCTTCAGACGGGCCTCCAGAGTCAGATCCGGCGGGGTCTTGCCAAACCAGTCAGCAGAAGCGCCTTCGGGCATGGAAGTCGTGATCAGATCACCGATTTTCCCCTCAGAAAACATCAGGTTGTTCAGAATCTGCTCCTTGGTCAGACCAAAATTTTCAAAAAGCTCATAACGAACATACTTGAGAGAGTGGCAGCCCTGACAGTAATTGACGAAATACTTGGCACCCCGCTGCATGGCAGCATGATCCGTCAAATCAACATTGGCTGATTCCAGATGATGCCCTTCATTGGCGAAACCAACGAGAGGCAACAGTGCCAAAGAAAGGATTGCGATCAGTTTTTTCATTTGGTCACCCTCTCTGGTACGGGCTTGGTCTTGTCAATCTTGCTGTAGATCGGCATACCAAGGAAGAACAGGAAATACAAGATGGTGCATACCTGCGCCAGCAAGGTACGGCCTGGCGTGGAAGGCTGCATGCCCAGATAACCCAATATGACGAACACCACCACAAACATGACGATCATCGCCTTGGAAATGGGTCCCTTGTAACGAATGGATTTCACAGGGCTTCTGTCCAGCCAGGGCAGGAAGAAGAGCACCACGATGGATGCGCCCATGACCAGCACACCCCATACCTGGGTTCCGGCAAAACTGGGTACTGCACGCAGCATGGCGTAGAAAGGCGTGAAATACCATACAGGAGCGATATGCTCAGGCGTCTTCAGAGGGTTGGCCGGTTCGAAGTTGGGCGCCTCCAGGAAGTACCCGCCCATATCCGGCAGGAAGAACACAATCCCCAGGAAGATGATGAGGAAACCCACCACACCGGCGATATCTTTCACGCTGTAGTAAGGGTGGAAGGGAATACCATCGGCAGGCGCCGTATCGCTCCAGCGATTGCCCTTGGGACCTTTCTTGATTTCGATGCCATCGGGGTTGTTGGAGCCCACTTTATGCAATGCCACGATATGAATGAATACCAAGGCAGCCAGAATAAATGGCAGCAGGAAGTGGAAGGCAAAGAACCGGTTCAGGGTGGCATCAGAGATGACATAGTCACCACGAATCCACACAGACAGGTCATCACCGATCACGGGAATAGCGGAGAACAGGTTGACGATGACCTGGGCTCCCCAGTAGGACATCTGACCCCAGGGCAACAGATAGCCAAAGAAAGCTGTAGCCATCATCGCCACATAGATGATCATACCGATGATCCACAGCAGTTCCCGTGGTTTGCGGTAGGACCCGTACATCAGTCCCCGGAACATGTGCAGATAGATGACGATGAAGAAGGCCGAAGCGCCGGTGGAGTGCAGGTAGCGGATCAGCCAGCCCCAGTTCACATCACGCATGATGTATTCGACGGAAGCGAAGGCCAGGGTGGCATCGGGCTTGTAACTCATAGCCAGCCAAATGCCGGTCACGATCTGGTTGACCAGAACCAGCATGGCCAAAGAACCGAAGAAATACCAGAAATTGAAATTCTTGGGCGCGTAGTACTGCGCCAGATGTTCGTTCCACACCTTGGTGGCGGGGAAACGCTCGTCTATCCAGGTCATCAGGCTCATGCCGCACCTCCATCGTCTGCACCAATAAGCACTCTCGTATCACTGAGATATTTGTGCGGGGGAATCACCAGGTTGGTCGGGGCAGGCACGCCCTTGAATACCCGTGCGGCAAGATCGAACTTGGAACCATGACAGGGACAGAAGAAACCACCCTGCCATTCAGGGCCGAGATCAGCCGGGGCGATATCCGGACGATAGGTAGGCGAACAGCCCAAGTGGGTGCAGATGCCTACGGCAATCAGATATTCCGGTTTGATGGAACGGTGCCAGTTCTTGCAGTACTCAGGCTGCTGGGGAACCTCGGAATCGGGATCCACCAGATGGCTGGTGTTCTCCTTGAGATTCTTCAGCGTTTCTTCAGTGCGGCGTACCACCCAGCAAACCTTGCCGCGCCATTTGACGCGCAACAACGCACCTGGCTCGATTTTGCCGATGTCAGCCTCTTCCGGTGCGCCCAGGGCCTTGGCACGGGCGCTGGGTTGCCAGTAGCTGATAAAAGGAACGAGGGCAAAGCCCGCGCCAACCGCACCGATGCCAGCGGTAGCTGTAATCAACATGCGGCGTTTTTTGAGGTCCACGCCTTGTGAGCTCATGGATGGAATCCCCCAGTAGCTAGTGAAAAGTTTAGGAAAATATTCCCGCAGACACAGATCTGCAGTGTTTCAGAATATACTAATTTTCTATTCTGAAGATAACTGAGGATTTTCACCCAATTACCGTGTTTGGTCAAGGTTGAAAGGGGTTTAATTTTTCTATGGGAGCCTATGCAAAACAGTCGGCTCTTTTTGAAAACGACCCAGCCATGCTGGGTAACATACTGAATTCAATAAAGTTCAACAGCCTGGTGTAATTTCCGGCTCAAACAGGATTGGGAATATCGACATACTTGTGCTGCAGACCAAAGTGTTCGCTCAGCTCGGCCCCCAAGGCCTGAATCCCGTAGCGTTCAGTGGCGTGATGGCCTGCGGCGACAAAATGTATATTGCGTTCCCGGGCGATGTGGAAGCTGGCTTCTGATACCTCACCGGTGATGAACGCATCGTAGCCCAGGTCTGCAGCCTTCCCCAGCCACGACTGGGCACCACCCGTACACCAGGCAACCCGGGACACGGCATGGCCCCCCCCCTTCAGGAGCAGGGGCTGCCGGTCGGTCAGCAAGCGTAGCTGCTGGCCAAGCTCTTCCGCAGTCACAGGCCTGGGCAATTCGCTTCCCCACAACAGCCCGTCTTCTGTAATCGGACCTGCCTGAGGAAACCCCAGCAGTTGCCCCAGGCGCGCGTTGTTGCCCAGCTCAGGGTGGGCATCCAGAGGCAAATGATACGCTGCCATGCTCAGCCCGGCACCGAACAGTTCGCGCACGCGCCGGCCTTTCATCCCGGTCAGAGACTGAGGCTCACCCTTCCAGAAATAGCCGTGATGCACCAGCAACAATTCCGCCTGCGCTTCCCGGGCCGCTTCAATGAGAGCCAGGCTGGCGGTTACCCCGGTAACGATACGAGCCACTTTTTCGCAGGCCTCAACCTGCAAGCCATTGGGGCAGTAGTCATCGAAGGCCGCCACACTCAGACGGGTGTTGCAATAGTCGATAATGTCACGAAGAGAGGTCATGGCGGCTCCGGGGTAAAAAGCCCATGTTAGAATGTTCCGGCCATGAATTTCCAGCGTCTCATCACTTTTATGTTTACCTCTGCGGCAGCCGGCATTGCCACGGCTGTAGTGGTACTGCTGTTCTGGCCAGGTCTGCTGCAGCAGGATGGGGCCGCCCTCAACCTGAATACATCACCATCCGTCAACAACGGCTGGGCCGATGCCGTTGCCCTGGCGGAGCCTTCCGTGGTCAACATCTACACCAGCAAAATCACCCGTGAAGAAGGTGATCCTCTGTTCAGGAATCCCTTGGTACAGCATTATTTTGGCGATCCCCGGGGCAAACCCAAGCTGCAGCGCAGAAACAATCTCGGCTCAGGGGTGGTGGTGGATCCCAACGGGTACATCCTCACCAGCAATCACGTGATCAAGGATGCGGATGATATCTTCATCGGCGCCGAAGACCAGCCCCAGGTGCCTGCCCGGGTGGTGGGCATCGACCCTGACACAGATCTGGCCGTTATCCAGGCAGCGGGGAAGGATCTTCCCCCAGCCCGCTTGGGCAACTCTGCCGAGCTGCGCGTGGGCGATATCGCCCTGGCCATAGGCAATCCCTTTGGCGTGGGCAAGACCGTCACCCAGGGCATCATCAGCGCCACAGGCCGCGAGGGACTGGGACTGGCCACCTTTGAAGATTTCATACAGACCGATGCCGCCATCAACCTGGGCAATTCCGGTGGCGCCCTGATCAATGCCCAGGGCGAGGTCATCGGCATCAACACAGCCATACTGTCCAGCAGCGGCGGCTCTCATGGCATTGGTTTCGCCATTCCCATCAACCTGGCCCGCCAGGTCATGGAACAGATCATCAAGCATGGGCGGGTGATCCGCGGCTGGATAGGCGCCAGCGGCAGTGACCTGACACCGGCCATGGCTGCGGCCATGGGGCTCGCCCAGGGCACCACCGGGGTACTGCTGTCGGGCATCCTGGAAGATGGTCCGGCTGACAAAGCGGGCATCATGCCCGGAGACATCATCCAGCGCATCAACGGCAAACCCGTCAAGAATGCTCAGGAGGTAATGAATGCCATTGCCGTGGCATCTCCCGGGACCACCATGGATATGCGCATCCTGCGGGGCAATAAGAACATGGACGTGAAACTGACTGTGGCGGAACGCCCTTTGAACGTGGAATGAACACTCTTCCCCGCCCCACCACGAAGGAAGTGATCATCTGGCTGGGCATCTATGTCCTGGCGCTCACTTGGTCAGGCATCGCTCCCAAGGACCGCTTTACCTGGTTTCTGGAAGTGGCCCCGGCCCTCATGGGCCTGGCGGCGCTGGTGCTTACCTGGAGGTCCTTCCCCCTCACCCGTCTGACCTACTGGCTGATCCTAATCCACTGCATCATACTTATGGTGGGCGGTCACTATACCTATGCGGAAGTCCCTCTGTTCGACTGGATTCGGGACCTCACCGGCGGTCAGCGCAACAATTATGACAAGCTCGGCCATCTGGCCCAGGGACTCATACCCGCGGTTATCGCCAGGGAGCTGCTGACCCGTTTGCGCGTGATCAACGGCAGAATCTGGACCAAGTTCTTCGCAGTCTGCTTCGTGCTCGCTTTCAGCGCTTTCTATGAGCTCATCGAATGGTGGGTGGCGGTTTTCAGCGGCGAGGATGCCACTGCCTTCCTCGGCACCCAGGGCTATGTGTGGGACACCCAGTCAGACATGTTCCTGGCTCTCATCGGCGGCATCCTCGCCGTAACCCTGCTGGCGCCCTGGCAGGACCGCCAGCTGGAAAAATTTATTCGGAACGGGGCCGGGTGAACAGCTTTGCGCCTTTGAGCATCTGGCGTATGGTCGCCATGTGACTCTTGTAGAATGCTCCGGCTTCCTTGACGTCCCGGTCGTCCCGCGTGGTGAGCACATTTTGCTTTCCTGACATACTGCGGTAGGGCACATAAAACTTGTACTGATCATCGATATACGCCACACCGCTCCAGTCACTGGCAATGACATAGCCGGGAGAATCAGGGGCAAAGATGTCATGCCCCTGAGCATAATCAGCAACCGGATTCTTCACCCCCAACAAGGGCATGAGACTGGGTACGATATCCATATGGCTGGTGAGCCGAGACAGCACCCGGGGCGCCTGACCAGGAATGTGCAGCACCATAGGCACATGGATCTGTTCCTCATGGAAACCCGCATTGTGCCCCCAGTGCCCCTTCTCCATAAACTCCTCCCCATGATCCCCCGTGATCAGGACGATGGTGTTGTCCAGCAGACCTTGTTGCTCCAGGGTGTCCAGAATTCTCCCGATCTGCTTGTCCACATGATGAGCAGCGTTGATATAGCGATTCTTGAGCTGGGCGATGTCTTTCTTCAGACTGGCTTTGGACATGAGCGCATAGTTCACGTCTTTGAGATAGGGCGAGACTATGACCGAGCTTTCCGGAAAATCGTAGCGGGCATGGGTGGACTCGAAGAAAAAGAACGTCATGAACGGCCGGGACTTGTCCCGGTCACGAATAAAACGGCTGACAGCTTTGGCGTTGTCGATATCCCGCTGCCAGGGGGGACGGGCTTTTTGCCCATGATGCAGATCCGCTGAATCGATGGCCGCAAACAGGGTGCGGTCGAACTCCGGATAGGTGAATGAGGCGCTGGTGGTCATATAGAACTGGTAGTTCTGCCCCTTGAGCACATCCAGCATCACCGGCCCGCGCTCCTCACGCAGAAAAGCATCCCAGTACGCACCGTACAAGCCATACATCAGGGAGAACAGCCCCTGACGGGTGCCATTGCCCCCGCTCAAATGCTGATCCAATCTCAGGGATTCACCGGCAAACTTCCAGGTGTTGGGCATAATCTCGGGGGTGAGCATATCCCAGCGCAGGGATTCCGCCACCAGCCACACCATGTTCAGGGGCTTCTCCGGAGGCAGCACCCGCAGAGGCTTGAGTGGATAGTTGAGCTCTCCCTTGGCCATCCCCGCAGACACCTGGCGGGGGCGCTTGTTCTGGTATCCCAGTTTGGCCGCCAAGGACTTGAAGCGCACCCGGTTGTACAGGGGAAAGGCATCCGCGACCTTGAGTATCGGACTGTAATACTCCAGGGAACTGACGCCATAGGCGACCCGTTCCGCCACGCCAAGCAACAGCAACACCACCACCCATCGTTTTCCCAGTACCAGGCTTCTTTTACCCTGGCGTCCCGCCATCCAGCGCGCCGGGAGCAGGAGCAGGGCCGGAACCAGTATCAGCACCAGGGCCATCAGGGCGAACACTGCCTCCGCTCCACCGCTGCTGCCCAGGGAATCGATGCCGCCGGGAGTGGTGACCAGGTTGAGGACGAAACTGTTGATGTGAAAACCAAACAGGTTGTACAAACGGGCATCGGCAAAAATGAGCAGGAAGCTGACGCCGAAGAACAGGACTCCCATCCCCCAGGCCAGCCGGGAATGAACCGGCCGCAGAAAACGCCAGGCCAGGTAGCTCAGCAGCATGGCGGGCAGGAGATACACCAGGGAATAGGTCAGCCATACCGCCAGGGCATAGAGCCAGGCCTGCCAGCCGGAAGGCTGGCTGTTCTGCAGGAAGCCCCACCCCAGAAACAGGGAAAAGCCATAGTTCAACAGCCACCAGGCGCCCAGCATGCGGCGGGAACACTCACTCATGTACCGTCTCTTCCCAATCCTCTGGCCAGGCACAGGCCAGCACTTTTGGAGTGCCTCCCTGCTCCGGACGCAGCAGGAACACCGCCAGCCCATAGTCTTCATGACCGGCCGGTTTGAAAGGAACAAGCTTCTCCCCCTGGTCATCCTTCAGCACCCCCAAGCAGGTGCTGTGCGTCACCATGACCTGATTTCCCTTGTGCGGCTGTTGCAACTGCTGCTGCAGATCATCCTTGCAGTCTTCCCGCAGCCAGGGCACCACTTCCGGGTCCCGGCCAAAGGCCAGCCTGCCCGTAGCAATAGCCCGATCCACCTTGCTGCTGTAGAGCTCGAACTCCCCGGGCAGCAATGCCTGCATGCCTGCACCTATGATCCGCGCATCCTCCTGCCCTTTGTGTGTCAGGCCATCGGTACAGGTCTGGCCATCACCTTCCCGGCAGCGATCCGTATGGCGCATGAGCACAGTGATACGCCCTGCCTTCCACATACGCTGCACATAGGCACGGGTAACCGGCTCATCCAGCAGGTTGTCACAGGAACCGATGGTGCTGCGGTACCACCACCAGCCGCTGAAAGCGAACATGAGAAGCAGCAGAATGATACTGGCCCAGTAGAGAACCGGAAAACGGCCACGCTCAGCCATGCGCAAAGCCCTCCACCAATTTCAGCAGTTGCCGGTTCTCTTCCGGCTTGCCTACAGTAAAACGCAGACAGTCTTCCAGCAGCGGATGGCCGCCGTGCAGATTCTTCACCAGCACCCCATTGTGCAGCAGGTGCTCAAACAGGGCCTGGGCGCGGCCACTGGCCGTGCGCACAAGAATGAAATTGGCCTGGGAGGGATAGGGAAACATGCCATCCATGGACTGCAGGGCTTCGAACAGGGCCTGCCGGTCCCGGCGAATGGCGGCCGTCTGCCCGTCCAGCACCTGATGGTGTTCCAGGGCGAAGCGGGCGGTTGCCTGGGTGAGGACATTGATGTTATAGGGCATGCGCACTTTGTCGATCTCCTCCAGCCAGGCGGACGGCCCGGCCAGCAGCCCCAGGCGCAGGCCCGCCAGGCCCAGTTTGGAGACCGTGCGCATCACCAGCAGGTTGTCATACTGCCCGAGGCGGGACATGAAGCTGCTGTCGGCAAAGGGTGCATAGGCCTCATCGACCACCACCAGGCCGGGGGCCGCCTCCAGCACCGCCAGCATGTCGGCTTCGGCAAACAGATTGCCCGTGGGATTGTTGGGGAAAGCGAGGAAGACCAGGGCGGGCTGATGCGCTCTGATAGCCTGCAGCAGCGCAGGCATATCCAGGGAGAAATCGTCTTCGCGCAAAGGCACGCCCACATAGTCCATGCCACACCAGGCGGCGATCATGCGGTACATGACGAATCCCGGCTCCACGGACAGGATGGAACGGCCGGGAGCGCTCACCGCCAGGGCCAGCATCTGGATGATCTCGTCGGAACCGTTGCCCAGGAGCAGGGCCATATCCCGGGGAACCTGCATGGCCGAGCGCAGCTCCTGCGCCAGATCCCGCGCCTGGGGATCAGGATAGCGGTTGACGTCCACGGAACGCAGGCGCTCCAGCCATTCCCGGCGCAGATCTTCCGGCCAGGTGTAGGGATTCTCCATGGCATCGAGCTTGATCAGCCCCGACGCATCCTGCACGTGATAGGCAGACAGCGCCCTGATTTCAGGACGAATCCAGTTGGCCACCCGCTCTTCCATGCTCACGGTTTGAGACGGTACTCGGCGGAGCGGGCGTGAGCGGTCAGGCCTTCGCCCCGTGCCAGAGTGGATGCCGTGCGCCCCAGGGTATCCGCGCCCGCCTCAGACACCAGGATCAGGCTGCTGCGCTTCTGGAAGTCATACACCCCCAGCGGTGAACTGAAGCGCGCCGTACGCGAGGTGGGCAGGACATGGTTGGGGCCTGCACAGTAGTCGCCCAGGGGCTCAGAAGTGTAGCGTCCCATGAAGATGGCCCCGGCGTGGCGGATCTTTTTCGCATACTCCCGGGGTTCCTCCACGGACAGCTCCAGATGCTCGGGGGCGATATGATTGGCGATCATGGCAGCCTCGTCCAGGTCGCTGACCTTGATCAGGGCGCCCCGCTCATGCAGGGCAGTGGCGATGATCTCGCGGCGTTCCATGTCCGGCAGCAGCTCGTCGATGGCCGCTTCCACGCGCTCGATGAAACCGGCGTCCGGACACAGCAGGATGGACTGGGCATCCTCGTCATGTTCCGCCTGGGAGAACAGATCCATGGCCACCCAGTGAGGATTGGTGCGGCCATCACAGATGATGAGAATCTCGGAAGGTCCCGCCACCATATCGATGCCCACTTGGCCGAACACCGCCCGCTTGGCCGTGGCCACGTAGATATTGCCGGGGCCGACGACCTTGTCCACCGGAGGAATGGTGTCCGTGCCATAGGCCAGGGCGGCAACGGCCTGGGCGCCACCCACGGCGAACACCCGGTCCACGCCGGAGACGTGAGCAGCCGCGAACACCAGCTCATTGACCTCCCCGCCGGGGGTGGGCACCACCATGATGAGCTGCCCTACCCCGGCCACCTTGGCGGGAATGGCGTTCATGAGTACGGACGAGGGATAGGCCGCCTTGCCGCCGGGCACGTACAGGCCCACCCGATCCAGGGGCGTCACTTGCTGACCCAGCAGGGTGCCATCGGCTTCCTCGTACTCCCAGCCAGCCATCTTCTGACGTTCGGCGTAGGCCCGGATGCGGGCGGCTGCGTGTTCCAGAGCCTGCTGCTGATCCCGGGGAATACTGTTCCAGGCCTGTTCCAGCCGGTTCTTGGGGATTTCCAGGTCTGCAGCGGATTCTGCCTGCCAACCATCGAAGCGGTTGGTGAATTCCAGCAGGGCGGCATCTCCTTCCCTGCGGATGCGGGCGATGATGTCATTGACCGTGTCATTCACAGCGGTATCGGAGACATTGTCCCAGGCCAGCAGTTCATCGAGCCGTGCCTGAAAATCTGCCGTGTTGGCGTCGAGTTTGCGTATATCAGCCATTGATCACCTCCGCGAGGCTTTCTACCAGCGCGATAATGGTTTCATGTTTCATTTTCCAGCTCGCCTTGTTCACCACCAGCCGGGAACTGATGTCCATAACAAATTCCAGGGGCACCAGGCCGTTGGCCTTGAGGGTGTTGCCGCTCTCCACCAGGTCCACAATAAGATCGGACAGGCCCACCAGGGGCGCCAGCTCCATGGAGCCGTAGAGCTTGATGATCTCCACCTGCTGGCCCTTGGCGGCAAAATGCTGCTTGGCGGCTTTCACGTACTTGGTGGCGATGCACAGACGCTGGCCATCCAGGCGGGCGCCCGGGTGCCCCGCCACCATCAGTTTGCACTTGGCGATCTGCAGATCCAGGGGCTCGTAAAGCCCGTCTCCGCCATGCTCGACCAGGGTATCCTTGCCCGACACGCCAAGATCCGCAGCGCCCCATTGCACATAGGTCGGCACATCCGTAGCGCGAATCAGCACCACTTTCACCGCATCGATGCTGGTGTCCAGAATCAGTTTGCGGCTGGTATCCGGATCATCGAGCAACTCGATGCCGGCATGCTTGAGCAATGGCAGCGTGTCTTTCAGGATACGCCCCTTGGCCAGGGCGATGGTTATCGGTGACTTGAATTCCATGATGCCCTCAATCCGGCAGGCGGCGGATTTTTCCACCCAGACCCGCCAGTTTTTCTTCGATGTTCTGATAGCCCCGGTCGATATGGTAAATGCGATCCACCACGGTTTCGCCACTGGCCACCAGTCCGGCCAGCACCAGGGATGCCGAGGCGCGCAGATCCGTGGCCATCACCGGCGCGCCGGTCAGTTTCTCCACCCCGGCGACTATGGCGGTATTGCCTTCCAGCTTGATATTCGCTCCCATGCGCTGCATTTCCTGGACGTGCATGAAACGGTTTTCGAACACGTTTTCGGTGATCGTGCCCACGCCTTCCGCCACAGCGTTGAGAGCCGTGAACTGCGCCTGCATGTCGGTGGGAAAGGCCGGATAGGGCGCCGTGTGGATATCCACGGCCCGGGGGCGGCGGCCTTCCATGTCCAACTCGATCCAGTCTTCACCGATCTCCAGCTTCGCCCCGGCCTCGCGCAGCTTGGCCAATACCGCATCCAGCAGATCAGCGTCCGTGTCGCGCACCTTCACCCGGCCCCGGCTCAAGGCGCCGGCCACCAGGAAGGTGCCGGTCTCAATGCGGTCCGGCATCACGGAATGATAAGTGCCGGACAGTGTGTCCACACCCTGAATGCGCAGGGTATCCGAGCCTGCGCCTTCGATTTTTGCGCCCATGCTGATCAGACAGTTGGCCAGGTCCACCACTTCTGGCTCCCGGGCGGCATTCTCAATAATGCTCTCCCCCTTGGCCAGGGCGGCAGCCATCATCAGGTTCTCTGTGCCGGTAACGGTAATCAGATCCATCACCAGACGTGCGCCCTGCAGGCGTTTGGCGCGGGCCTTGATGTAACCGCCATCCACGGAAATCTCCGCCCCCATGGCCCGCAGGCCTTCCAGGTGCAGGTTCACGGGACGGGAACCGATGGCGCAGCCACCGGGCAGGGAGACATCCGCCTCACCAAAACGCGCCAGCAGCGGGCCGAGCACCAGAATAGAGGCGCGCATCACCTTCACCAGCTCATAGGGCGCGGCAAAACTGTTGATGGTGGACGGGTCAATCTCGATGGTCATGCGCTCGTCCACGGTGATGCCCACACCCATGCGACCCAGCAGGCCGATGGTGGTGGTCACGTCCTGCAGATGCGGCACGTTACCAAGACGCATGTTGCCATCACTGAGCAGGGAAGATGCCAGGATCGGCAGGGCCGCATTCTTCGCGCCGGATATGCGCACTTCCCCATCCAGGGGGGCGCCACCGGTGATTACGAGTTTATCCATTCAGTGCTCTGGGTGCGTAACAAGTTGGGACAGAACCGCCCATGATAATAAAATTCGCGCTATCCGGCTACGTCAGAAGCAATTTCTCCACGTTGGAGACCCGGGCCAGGGCCAGCAGGTCTTCAGGAATACCCACATAGCGCAGCTTGCATCCCGCCTTGTGCGCCTCTTCCTGCCCCTGCAGCAACAGTGCCAGCGCGGCGCTGCTGGCTCTGCGTACCTCCGCCAGGGAAACAACCAGTTCGCGGCTGGCGCGGATCCGGCGGGCCATTTCCGTCCACAGGCCGGGGATGCTGTTCAGATCCAGCACCCCGTTCAGCTTCCAGGTTTCCGCTGGCCCGGTCATGTTTCAAGCGCCCCGCTGCTGACGATTATGCTGCTCCAGGGAATGGATCAAACCCTCGATGCCTCCCTTTTTCACTTCGGTGGCAAAACTGCTGCGGTAATTGGAAACCAGGCTGACGCCATCCACCACCACATCGTAGATCTTCCAGCGCCCGTCGCTGGTTCGGTATAAGCGGTAATTGATGGGAACCGGAGGGCCGCCGGGGCTGTGTACCCGGGTAGCCACCGTTACCCGCTTGTCATCACGCTTGCCTCGAAATGGCAGGTAGTCCACTTTCTGGTCGGAATAGTTAAGGAGAGTGGTGGCATAGGTGCGCACCAGCAGCTCCTGAAACTCCTTGGCAATACGCTGCTTCTGAGCCTCGGTGGCGCGGCGCCAATAGCGTCCCAGGGCGCCCCGGCTCATGATCCTGAAATCGAAATGAGGCAGGATTTTTTTCTGCACCAGGTCATAGATACCGCTGCTGTCCTTTTCCAACTCTGCCTTGCGCGTGCGTATCTGCTGCAACACATAATCCGCTGTGGAACGGATCAGTTTGACCGGTTCCGGCTCGCTGTCTGCGGCCCGGGACATCCCCACACCCAGCAGCAGCATGACCATCAACATCCTTGCATATTTCATTTCTCACCTTCCTGGGCCTTGTTGAATATGAATTGCCCGATGACCTCTTCCAGAACCAGCGCCGACTGGGTGATCTCGATCTCACTGCCGTCTTTCAACACGGCATCGCTGCCACCGGGATCCAAGCCAATATACTGCTCACCCAAC
This sequence comes from Sedimenticola sp., assembly GCA_026994195.1. Taxonomy (GTDB): domain Bacteria; phylum Pseudomonadota; class Gammaproteobacteria; order Chromatiales; family Chromatiaceae; genus Thiolapillus. The sequence continues at coordinate 27,650 of JALWRH010000069.1, forward strand.
AGCCCGGCGGTAAGAATCTTGGCATAGGTGTCTTCCGGAATATCATCATATTCCGCATAGATGTCCATGGTGACCAGGGCCTGAAAACGCTCCTTGTCAAAGCCAATCCTGGCGACCCGGCCCACTTCCACGCCGGCCATGGTCACAGGCGCCTTGACCTTGAGACTGCCGATATTGTCGAAACGCGCTTTCACCGCATAGCTGTCACCCGTGTGCAGGGTGCCCAGGTTGCTCACCTGCATGGCGAGAAAAAACAGCGCCACCATGCCGATGGCCATGAATATTCCGACCAGTATTTCCAGTTGTCGTGAAGATTTCATTCTTCTTCTCTGTCAGTTGAACATCAGCGCCGTCAGGGCAAAATCCAGGGCCAGTACGGCCAGGGATGAATGCACCACCGTGCGCGTGGTGGCCCGGCTCACGCCTGCCGAGGTCGGCAGGCAGTTGTAGCCCTGAAACACCGCGATCCATACACAGGCAAAACCAAACACCAGACTCTTTATGACACCATTGAGCAGGTCTTCGTTCCAATCGATGCGCGCCTGCATCTGGCCCCACCAGGCGCCATCGTCCACGCCCAGCAGGCCCACACCCACGAACCAGCCCCCGGCCACGCCCAGGGCGCTGAACAGGGCTGCCAGCAAAGGCATGGAAATCAAACCCGCCACAAAGCGCGGCGTGAGCACCCGGCGCACGGGATCCACAGCCATCATTTCCAGCCCGGAAAGCTGCTCCGTGGCCTTCATCAGGCCAATCTCCGCCGTGAGGGCCGACCCTGCCCGGCCAGCGAACAGCAGCGCCGTAACCACCGGCCCCAGTTCTCTCACCAGGGAGGCCGCCACCATGACGCCCAGGGTAGCCTCGGCGGCAAACTGGGAGAGAATGTAGTATCCCTGCAAAGACAGCACCATGCCCACGAACAGGCCGGACACGCCAATGATCAGGATCGTGAGTACGCCCACGGAAAACAACTGCTCCAGCAACAGCCGCGGGCGGCGCAGCACTTCTCCCACACTGGACAAAATATGCAGCAGCAGGGTCGTTGCCCGCCCTAAGTGGCGTAGAAAGATGATACCGGATTGCCCCAAACGGGCCAGCAACTCGGTCACGATTTTTCTCCAAAAAGATCCTGCTCCAGGGGTTGCGCCGGATAATGGAAAGGCACAGGCCCGTCCGGCAGTCCCTGCATGAACTGCCGGGTCCATTCCGAACCCGAGGCCGCCAACTTCGCTGGGGCGCCGGATTCCACCACTTTGCCGTTGGATATCACATACACTAGATCGGCAATGGCGTTGGTTTCTTCCACATCATGGGAAACCAGGATGCTGGTGAGACGCGCCGCATCATTGAGCTGCCGTATGAGCTTCACCAGCACACCCAGGGAAATGGGATCCTGCCCGGTGAAAGGCTCATCGTACATGATCATCATGGGGTCCAGAGCAATGGCCCGCGCCAGGGCCACCCGCCGCGCCATGCCTCCGGAAAGTTCGGAAGGCATCAGATCCCTTGCCCCGCGCAGGCCCACAGCTTCCAACTTGAGCAGTACCAATTTGCGCAGCAACGGCTCCGGCAGGGCGGTGTGTTCCCGCAGGGGAAAGGCGACATTTTCGAAAACGCTGAGATCCGTCAGCAGGGCGCCGCTCTGAAACAACATGCCCATGCGCATGCGCAGCCGGTACAGTTCCTGGCGGCTCAGGGCATGAACATTCAGTCCATCCACTTCCACGGTTCCCCGGTCCGGACGCAACTGCCCGCCGATGAGTTTGAGCAGGGTGGTCTTGCCCGTGCCGGAAGGCCCCATAATGGCAGTGATCCCGCCCCGGGGAATGTCAATGTCCAGGCCGGAAAATATCTCGCGCTCCCCGCGGCTGAAATGCAGGTTGCGGATACGCACCAGGGGTGGCTGATCGCCAGGCAAAGGAACACTGCCAGGCGCGGCTGCGTCCGGTGCTCCTCCCCCTTGCGTTCCAACAGTAAGGGACATCGAGCCGCCCTTGAGTGCAGTTTGCAAGAAGGTCTATTGTCCGCGCTTGCCTCACGAGGGTCAAGGACAACAGCCAGTGGGTACGTGGAACCGCCTTCGCTGCCAGCCACGGAAAGCGAAACGAAGGCTGGCAGTCACCAGTAGCCGCGAGGCCGCACTGTTTTTCCGGCATACCTTCCCCCCCAAACGAAAAACAAAGTAGGACTCCGAACGCGGCGTCCAGTCATATGGGGGCCTAGTAAGGAGCAGCAACGAGCTTGCGAAGTTGTTGCGTAGTGCTTGGTGGCCAAGACGGCTGGGACACTAAGTTGCGTTGTGAAAGACCAAGTCGATTTTAGGTACTAGAATTTCCGAATATCTACCACGAGGTCGAAAGACACGCTTGTCGGCAATTTACGCTACCATACAAGGACTCGACCGTTTTTCCTTCGGGACAAAACATAGTGAAAAGACGGTGGAAGCCGCAAGCGTTGGCATACAACATTAATTTGGCATTGTATTGTGTCGCGACAGGGTAACAAAGACGGAGCGCCCCTTAAAGAATACTGCTGAAAGCTTCAGGAAACTGGTGACGGCACATCATCAACGAGGATGCCATGTTGTTGGGCAATGTGGTTAGGATGGAGAAATGTAACAAACAATATTAGGGTAATAGAATTAGAATTTAGTGATTGGAGAAAGTGAGTTTGGGCTCAATTTGGAGGCTTCACCATGAAGATATATCGTGCGCCACATGTTGGTGGTTACTGGAGTGAAACTGATTCAATAAAACCGCGTGAATACATAAAAGATTGGACGCCGGGTAAGAAGATAGCGCTTGACGGAACAATCGATAAGTATGGCGAAAGACACACACTACTCGGCCTTGAGATTGGAGAGGACGACGTAGTCTCCTTACTAAATAAGCTTATATCAAATTACAAATCAGAGATAAGAAAAATAAGCAAGCAACTATCAATCGAAAAAGAGAACAATAAGATGCTCATGGGTGCGTTTCATAAAATTGACGCATTGATTTCATTCCACTCAGCTAGAGCCCCATCAGAAACCGAGCTTATTGAATCATTGAGGGGCATTGCCGAATATTACTCATTGGAAAATGACAATAAGCCTCCTACACCAAAGTGGATGAAATGGCGCACTCTTTAAAACACCACAGAAAGAAATATATGTACACACTAGAGCACAGAACCCTCATCACATATATTATGTGATACTAAACATTGAGACATCTAATGACTAAAGGTTATGTATACATTCTTACAAATGATCATCTAGACTACGTGAAGATAGGAAAAACAACAAGAAACCCTAAAGTTCGCGCAAATGAACTATCTAACACGAGCGTGCCCGGAAAGTTTTATGTTGCATTTTCGGCACTTGTTGATGATTGCGATGAAATTGAAAAAAGAGTCCATGAAGATTTATCTGATCACAGGGTTGATACGCATAGAGAGTTTTTTAAAGTATCCCCTAAGATCGCAAAAGCTGTATTGTCACAATATATAACAGACAAATCTCATGTAGATATTGAAGAAGACTTAGATAGCAACGAAAAGTTAAAAAGAAAAATTACTATAAATTCTATTTTAGAGGGAATGAAAAACATATCCCCTATGTTAGCGAAAGGCGCTGAAGAACTAGCTAATGATTTTAAAGATACTGAATGTGTCAATATTAGCCAGAGAATACGCCCAAGTCAAAGTAGCCTCTACTTTTCCATAGAGGATGAAGATATAGAAAACATAGAAATTATCTTAGATAAATACGTATTCAGAATTAATGGCAAACATGTCGGTCAAGAGTTATTTGATAATATATATAAAGTTGCCCCTATTATGCAAGAGAATATGGCCTTCGTATTAAACAACATTGACAACCTTATAGAATTAATGGAATCTGTTATAAGCGCTGAAGAGTTGGCTGATTATGGCGATGATTCGATTAATAATTCCATAAGGTTAGGCACCGCTCTAATTCTTTTTGATCGACTAGCAGAGAATATACAAAGTTGCATGAATGTCAGTATAAATACTTTGGACAAGCTAATCTCCATTATTAGGGAAATACTTAACCAGTCAACTGAATCCATATAAAAATAGCAGATGAGTTCATTTAATACCTAAGCAAACCAGAACAAACACAGGATCCACCCAGACAGAAACAGAAGACCTATAAAAATCCACTCCATTTTCATGTATTCACACCCCTCATAATACACCACTTTAACGATCAGCAAAATGCAGTTATATTCTGGAAAACCCATGTACGAATATCTCATCTTTGATCTGGACGGCACCATCAGCGACCCAAAAGAAGGCATAGTAAAGTCACTAAACTACGCTTTGGCCACACACGGATATGAAATCAGAGAGCCCAAAGAAATAGAAAAATACATAGGGCCACCACTTGACTACACATTTGAAGTACTCACCCGCGTAACGGATGAAGCAGAGATAGCAAAGCTGGTTAAAAGTTATCGGGAAAGATATGCCGAGGTTGGGTACTCGGAAAACCTCCTGTACAAAGGCATGAAACCTGTATTGGCCAGCCTGGCTCATAATAACGGTGTAAAAATGGGTGTTTGCACATCCAAGCGAAAGGACTTCGCTGAAAAAATACTGGATCTGTTTCAAATTCACCATCTTTTCGCGTTTGTGAATGGTGGCGATGTTGGCATTCAAAAATGGCGGCAGATTGAAGCGTTGTTGGATAATGGTTGCATTTCAAATAACAGTGTAATGATCGGCGACCGCTCCATTGATTTGGCAGCTGCGCACAAGAACGGCATCAGTTCAGCGGGAGTGCTTTGGGGTTATGGATCGAGACGGGAACTCTCCACTGAGAAACCCAGGCATATTTTTTCCACACCACAGCAGTTGGCAGAGCTGATCGCCTGAAGCGCCCCACAGAATCCATGGCCGACATCCTTCCCTTCCGCAAACCCCGCACCAGCGACAAACACCGCGGCAACACTCTGTGCCGCAACGGTCATCACCAGTGGAAGGTCGACAAGGAAAGAGTGTTTGATACCAAGAAGGGGCGTCTGGTAACCCGGTTGCGCTGCCGGCGCTGTGGGAAAGTGAAGACCAGGCTCCTGTAGCCAGCGCTTATCCTCCCCCCTGCCCCGTGCTATCATCCTGCAAAACCCTATTCCAGAAGAAGCTTTGAACCCTATACCTGTATCCAGCGAATCCGACGCCGAAAAGCTCCGGGAACTTGGCCTTGCAGTCATCCGCACCGAGGCGCAGGCCGTTGCCGACCTGGCCCGGCGCATCGACGCCAGTTTCGTGCGCGCCTGCGAGTGCCTGCTGAAGTGCACCGGGCGCATCGTGGTCACGGGTATGGGCAAATCCGGCCATGTGGGCAACAAGATCGCCGCCACCCTGGCCAGCACCGGCAGTCCGGCTTTCTTTGTTCATCCCGGGGAAGCCAGCCACGGAGACCTGGGCATGATCACCACCGGCGACGTGGTGTTGGCCCTGTCCAATTCAGGCGAAACCGCGGAAATCATCACCATACTGCCCATCATCAAGCGCCTCGGCGTACCTCTGATCAGCATGACCGGCAATCCGGCCTCCACCCTGTCCCGGGAAGCGGAAGTGAACATCGACGTGAGCGTCAGCCGGGAAGCCTGTCCCCTGGGGCTGGCCCCCACCGCCAGCACCACCGCAGCCCTGGCCATGGGCGACGCCCTGGCCGTTGCCCTGCTGGAGACCCGGGGCTTTACAGAGCTGGACTTCGCACGCTCCCACCCCGGTGGCAGCCTGGGCCGCAAGCTGTTGCTGCATGTGGGCGATATCATGCACCAGGACGACAAGATCCCTCAGGTGGGCGAGCAGGCCACCATCAGCCAGGCGCTCATGGAGATGACCGCCAAGGGCCTTGGCATGACAGCAGTGGTGGACGGCCAGGGGCACATCAGTGGGGTCTTCACCGATGGTGACTTGCGCCGTACCCTGGACCGGGGCGTGGATCTGCACCGCACCCCCGTTACCGAAGTCATGACCCGGGGCGGGGTGACCACTGAGGCGCAGATCCTGGCTGCCGAAGCCCTGAAGATCATGGAAGACAACAAGATCAGTGGTCTGCTGGTGGTGGACCGGGACAAACATGTGATTGGCGCTCTGAACATGCATGACCTGCTGCGCGCAGGAGTGGTATAGATGCAGGATATTCTGAACAAGGCCGCTCAGGTGAGGCTGGTCATATTCGACGTGGACGGGGTACTCACCGATGGCAGCCTGTACCTGGGTGACGATGGCCAGGAATACAAGGCTTTCCACTCCCAGGATGGTCACGGCATGGTGATGCTGCAGAACAGCGGCGTGCAGATCGCCATCATTACCGGCCGCAGTTCCCAGGTGGTGGCCACGCGCATGGCCAGCCTGGGCATCAATCATCTCTACCAGGGCCAGCGAGACAAACGCCCCGCCTACGAGGAACTCAAGGACAAGCTGGGACTGGACGATTCCCAGATCGCCTATGTGGGAGATGACGTGGTGGATCTGCCGGTCATGAGCCAGGTGGGACTGGCCATTGCGGTACAGGACGCTCACGGTTTCACCAAGCAACACGCCCACTGGATCACCGCATCCGCCGGCGGCCGGGGCGCCGCCCGGGAAGTCTGCGAGCTGATCATGGAAGCCCAGGGCAAGTTGCAGGACCATCTGCAAACCTACCTTCAGTAAGCGCCGTGCGTACCTGGCTGCTTCTGCTGTTGCTCGCATTGCTGGGGTTCACCTGGTGGGCATCGAGGCCGGAACCCTCAGAGAATCCAACCGACAGGGCATCCGGCAAAGACGTGCAGGACTATTACATGGACACGCTGGTGCTGCGTCAATTCGACACCCATGGACAACTCAGCCACCGGCTGTTGGCAGGAGACGCGCAACACTACCGTGACAGCGGGCTTACCCGCCTTACCGCACCAGACTACGTCCTTTATAAGCAAGGCAATCCTGTATGGACTATCAACGCCGCTAGCGGCGAACTGTCCAGTGATCAAAACCTCTTGAAGCTGTTTGGCAAGACTACCCTGGAACGCAAAGCTGATGATGTACATCCTGCCATGCGCCTGGTTACTGCCGATTTGCGTGTCTACCCGCACAAGGAATATGCCGAGACGGACGAACCCGTGACTGTCACCAGCGAACAAAACTGGATAGAATCCACAGGCATGCAGGCCTGGTTCAAACCCCAGACCAAGATACTTTTTCCGGCTCAGGCGAGGGCCCATTATGTTGCACAATAACCGTTATCTGCTGCTGGCCCTGCTGCTGGCCTTTGCCCAGCCCACACTGGCCCTGCCCAAGGACAAGGATGCCCCGGTGGAGATCGAGGCGGACAGTGCCGATATCGACGGCGCCAGCAATACCACCACCTACCGGGGCAAAGTGCGCATCAGCCAGGGCTCCATGGAACTGAGCGCCGACACTGTGGTCATCAAATTCAAGGGGCGCAAACCCGACACCTTGACTGCCACCGGCAACCCGGCCAGGTTCCGTCAGAAACCGGGAAAGGACAAAGGCTGGGTGACCGGACAGGGAAAAACTATCGTTTACCGCATCAACAGCGAGGAACTGGTGCTTACGGGCAACGCGATACTCACCCAGAACGAGGACAGCTTCCGCAGCGACCGTATCGTGTACGACCGGGTCAAGGCCCGCCTCAAGGCCGGCGCCGCCGCGCAGGGGTCGGAGCGCGTGAAAGTCATCATTCATCCCCAGGATGCTCCCTGATCCCCCATGAGTTTTCTCACCGCAGAAGGCCTGGTGAAAAAATACCGGGGCAAGGCCGTAGCCAATGGCGTCAGCCTGCACGTCGATGAAGGCGAGGTCGTGGGTCTGCTTGGCCCCAACGGGGCTGGCAAGACCACCTGTTTCTACATGATCATGGGGCTGATTCCCGTGGATGCAGGCAGCATCAACCTGGGAGGCCGGGATCTGACCAACCACCCCATGCATGTACGCGCCCGCCATGGCCTGGGCTACCTGGCTCAGGAACCCTCCATATTCCGTCAGCTGAGCGTCGCTGACAACATCCTGGCGGTGCTGGAGATACGCGGCAAGCTGAACCGGAAAGCCCGCCAGGAGCGCTGCGAGGAACTGCTGGCGGAATTCGGCATCGGGCACCTGGCCGGGCAGAAAGCCATTGCGCTTTCCGGGGGCGAACGCCGCCGTCTGGAGATCGCCCGCAGCCTGGCCACGGAACCGCGCATCATCCTCCTCGATGAACCCTTTGCCGGCGTGGATCCCATCTCCATCGCTGACATACAGCAGATCATCCAGAATCTGGCGCAATCCGGCATCGCCATCCTGATCACAGACCACAACGTACGTGAAACCCTGGGCATCTGCGAGCGCGCCTATATTCTTTCCGAGGGCGCAGTGCTCGCCCAGGGGCATCCGGAAGAGATTCTTGCCCAGGAAGATGTGCGCAACACCTATCTTGGGGAGCATTTCAGGCTATGAACCCGGGTCTGACCAGAGGGGAAATGTGCCCGCATAATATCATGCAACTTGCTGATTAATTTATAATTATTAAAACCTTTCATTCTGACACGGAGACTGCAGAAACAACCAAGTTCAAAAACAGATGACCTGAATCAAGCAAAGCTGTTTGAACAGCGCTAAACTATGAATAAACGCCGATACGAAGGTTAACCCATCCACTGATGAAACCATCCATCCAGCTCCGTCTGGGTCAGAATCTGACCATGACCCCCCAGTTACAGCAGGCCATCCGCCTGTTGCAGCTTTCCACATTGGAGCTCAAACAGGAAATTCAGGAAGCCCTGGAATCCAACCTCATGCTGGAAATCGAGGAGGATCGGCAGGAAGCCTTGTCTCAGGAAACAGATCCCAAGCCCGACCAGGCTTCCTCCGACGTTCCCCCGGAACCCCCGGGCGCGGAAGGCAGCCAGGACAACATTCCCGAAGAACTGCCCGTGGATGCCAATTGGGAAGATCAGTATGACATTCCGGTCACCCGCACCCAGCAGAGCAGCAGTGGGGAATCCACAGATTTCCTGTCCCGGGAGAGTCATGCGGAAACTTTGCAAGACTACCTGCTCTGGCAACTCAACCTCACCCCTTTCTCCGACCAGGACCGGGGTATCGCCATGGCCATCATCGACGGCATTGCCCCGGATGGCTACCTGAAGGTGCCCCTGGAAGACATTCTGGCTGAAATGCAGGACGAAGAACTCGACCTGGAAGAAGTGCTCACAGTGCTGCACCGCATTCAACACTTCGACCCCCCCGGCATTGCTGCCCGGGACCCCCGGGAATGCCTGTTGCTGCAACTGGAGCAATTGCCGGACCAGCCTCTCAAAGCTCAGGCCGAAAAATTGCTGCGGGATCATTTCGAGCTGCTCACGGGCAACAATGAGGCCCGCATCCGCAAGCAGCTCAAGATCAACAGCGAGGAAGTACGCCAGGTGTTCCGCCTGATCCGGTCACTGAATCCCCACCCCGGTTCGGCCATTTCCCCACCGGACACCCGTTATGTGGAACCCGATGTGTTCGTGCAGAAGAAAAACGGCCGCTGGCTGGTTTCCCTGAACCCCGACACCATGCCACGGTTGCGGGTCAATCCCGAATATGCCGCTCTGGTAAAACGCGCCGACAACAGCAGCGATAATGTCACCCTGAAAGACCATCTGCAGGAAGCGCGCTGGTTTCTGAAAAGCCTGCAGGGCCGCAATCAGACATTGCTCAAGGTAGCCACCCGCATCGTGGAAGTTCAGCAGGGTTTTTTCGAGCACGGCGAAGAAGCCATGAAGCCCCTCATCCTCAAGGACATCGCTGAAGCCGTGGACATGCACGAGTCCACCATATCCAGGATCACTACCGGCAAATACATGCACACCCCCAGAGGCGTACTGGAGTTCAAGTACTTCTTCTCCAGCCACGTCTCCACCGACAACGGCGACCAGGCATCGGCCACAGCCATTCGCGCTCATATCCGCAAACTGATACTCGCGGAAGACCCGAAGAAGCCCTTGTCTGACAACAAGATCGCCACCATGTTGTCCAATGAAGGCATCAAGGTAGCCAGGCGCACCGTCGCCAAATACCGAGAAGCGATGGCAATTCCGCCATCCAACGAACGCAAACGTCTCGTTTAATATAAGGAGAACACTTATGCAACTGAGCGTAACCGGTCACCATGTAGAACTCACTGACGCACTGCGCGGCTATGTCGAAGACAAGATTAAGCGCATTGAGCGTCACTTCGATCACGTTACCAATGTCCATGTCATTCTCAGCGTGGAAAAACACATGCAAAAGGCTGAGGCCACGGTGCATGTCAGCGGTGCTGATGTGTTTGCCGACGCGATTCAGGAAGACATGTATGCAGCGATCGACGGACTGGTGGACAAGCTCGACAGGCAGATACTCAGGCACAAGGAAAAGATTCAGAAACGGGCACGCGGCAACGGCGGCGCCAAGGCCGTCATGGCAGAAATGCCCGAGTAAAATCCGCCGACGGCAGTGGAACGCAGAAGCATTCCGCGAAAAACTATCCGAGCCTTTTCCACACGAGGTGGAAAAGGCTCCTGACTTCAAGACCAAAGACCATGCTACCCGAAGACCTGTTGCAACCGGGCCAGATCAGCCTGGGAGACGACGCAAGCAGCAAGAAGCGCGCCCTGGAACACCTGTCTGAGCTGCTGGCTGCCGGCACCAACACCCCAAGTGCGGAAACCATCTACGAAAAATTGCTGGAGCGCGAACGCCTGGGAAGCACCGGTATGAGCCAGGGCATTGCCCTGCCCCATGCACGCATGAAAGGCATCGGCAAACCCGTAGGCGCTTTTATTCGCCTGAAACAGGGTATTGATTTCGACGCCACGGACAACAAGCCCGTGGACATCCTGTTCGGCCTGCTGGTGCCGGAGCAAGCCACGGATGTACACCTGGAACTGCTCGCCAGCCTGGCCAGCCTGTTCAGCAAACCCGAGATCTGCGCCCAGATGCGCCAGGCGGAAAGCGCCGACCAGATCATACGCATCTTCAATCCCCCTCCCCTGGCCAATGCAGCATCAGATCACGGTTGAGGATCTGCTGGATGCCCTGCAAGAACGCCTGCGGCTGCGGCTGCTGGCGGGAGAAAAAGGCCTGGGCAACATTATTTTTGATGCCGAAGAGGAAAAATCCGACCCTATTGTCGCCGGCCCCCTGAATTATATTCATCCCAGCCGCATCCAGATCATCGGCCCCAAGGAGAAAAAATACCTGACCGGCCTGAGCAAAGAGGAACAGGAAGCCGCCTTCAACCGGCTGTTCGCCGCTGAACCCGCTGCCATCCTCCTGAGCAACCGTCTCAAATCCATGGCCGCCCTGGAAAAACTGGCGAAGAAACATCAAGTTCCCCTTCTCGCCTCCTCCCTCAAAGACAGCCAGGTGCTGGACAATATCCAGTATTACACAGCGCGCTTTTTCGCCCGCAAAACGACCCTGCACGGCGTGTTTCTCGAAGTCCTGGGCATGGGAGTGCTGCTCACCGGCCACTCCGCCGTGGGCAAGAGTGAGCTGGCCCTGGAACTCATCATTCGCGGTCACCGCCTGGTGGCTGATGATGTCACCGAGTTCCGGCGCGTAGCTCCGGACATTCTCAGCGGCAGCTGCCCTCCCCTGCTGCGGGAATTTCTCGAAGTGCGCGGCCTGGGCATCCTCAATATCCCCGCCATGTTCGGCGACAGCGCTATCCGGCACAGCAAATACCTGCAACTGATCATGCATCTGAAACGCATGAAACTGCAGGAGATCGCCGACATGGAGCGGTTGCGGGGCGCAAACCGCTATCGCAGCGTTCTGGGCGTGGAAATTCCGGAGATCACAGTACCCGTAGCCCCAGGACGTAACCTGGCCATACTGGTGGAAACGGCCGTGCGCAACCATATGCTCAAGCTCAAAGGCTATGATGCCGCGGAAATCTTCATCGAGCGTCAGAGCCAGGCAATCGAGAACGACAAGCAATGAGCATCGGCATTCTACTGGTCACCCACCCGGGCATTGGCGACATGCTGCTGAAAAACGCCAGCGAACTGCTGGGCAGCTGTCCTTTGCGCATCCGTTGCCTGGATATCCCCCTGGACAACGACCGCGAACAACTGATGCGATTGGCCCGAGATGCAGCCCGGGCTCTGGATGACGGTGGAGGCGTACTCATACTGACGGATGCTTTTGGCGCGACTCCCAGCAATATTGCTTGCGAGCTTACCCGGGAAATGCAGGCCAACGTGGTTTCCGGCCTCAATCTACCCATGCTCATCCGCATCTTCAACTACAGCAGCGATGACCTGGCTGCCCTCACCCACAAGGCCGCAGAAGGCGGTATGCGGGGCATTCAGGTGTCCCGGGCTGAGGAGCGGGCGACATGAAATCTGCGACAGTGGTCATTCCCAACCGACTCGGACTCCATGCCCGGGCCGCCGCCAAGCTGGTGAGCACCGCCAGTGGCTTCTCTTCCCAGGTCTATCTGGAACGCAATGGCAACCGCATCAACGGCAAGAGCATTATGGGAGTGATGATGCTGGCCGCCAGTCAGGGCACTGAAATCACCCTCATCACCGAAGGCGAAGACGAAAAACCGGCCCTCCAGGCCCTGCTCACACTGGTAGAAGACGGTTTCGGGGAGGAGCAATGACCATTGCCATCCAGGGCATAGGCGTCAACAGCAGCATCAGCACCGCCATCGGCAAGGTACTGATGCTCTCCCGAGGCAGCATACAGGCTGAACCCGGCATGGTTCCCGCTTCCCAGATCGATGCCGAAGTGGAGCGTTTTTTCCATGCAGTACAAATCGCTGCCAATCAGCTCGTGGAAATACGCAAACAGATCCCTGCCGATACACCGCCAGATATCCTGGAGTTTATCGACACCCATCTGCTCATGCTTCAGGACAAAGCCATCTCCGAGGCCCCTGCACAAACCATACGCAGCGAAGGCTGCTCCGCGGAATGGGCCCTGCAGCTGCGCCGCGACCAGTTGCTGCGCGTTTTCGAAGACATGGAAGACGCCTATCTGCGCACCCGCAAGGACGACCTGGATCATGTGGTCAACCGCATCATGACCATTCTGCAGGGTGAAAAACGCAGCGACCCCGTCGAGATTGCCGGCCACATTATCGTATCAGAAGATCTCACCCCGGCAGACACCATCATGCTCCATCACCGGGGCGCCTGTGGCTTTATCACGGATTTTGGCAGCCCCATGTCCCACACAGCCATTCTGGCGGCCAGCCTGGGCATCCCCGCCATCGTCGGCGCTCACGGTGCCACTACCCGCCTGCACAGCGGTGAACGGGTCGTCGTGGATGCGCTCAACGGCACGGTGCTCGCAGAATGCAGCCGTGACAGCATCCGTTTCTTTGAGAAGCGCCTGCACAAGGAACTGGAACGGCGCAATGCCCTCCAAACCCTCAGAGACGCCCCGGCTCTGACCCGCGACGGCACGCACATCGAACTGCAGGCCAACATCGAACTGCCCGACGATGTGCAAGCCGTTCTCGATGAAGGCGGCCATGGCATTGGCCTGTACCGCACCGAGTTCCTGTACATGAACCGGGATCAGCTGCCTACGGAAGAGGAGCACTACCAGGCCTACCTGCAGGTCATTGAAGGAATGGACGGCCGCCCGGTGACCATCCGCACCCTGGACCTGGGCGCGGACAAGCAGTGCGAACATCAGCCCGAACCCAGCGCCTGCATCAATCCGGCCCTGGGATTGCGCGCCATCCGCCTGTGCCTGAAGGAGACATCCATCTTCCGTGTTCAGATACGCGCCATCCTGCGCGCATCAGCCCACGGACCGGTGCGCCTCATGATTCCCATGCTCACCAATCTGTGGGAAGCCCGCCAGGCCCGGGACATCATCAGGGAGGAGCGGCAGAAACTGGCAGAACAGCAGATCGCCATGGGCGCCGACCTACCGGTGGGCGCCATGATCGAAACACCTGCCGCTGCTCTGACGGCGGAAAGTTTTGCGCAGATGTTCGACTTCCTTTCCATCGGCACCAATGACCTCATTCAATACACCCTGGCGGTGGATCGCGCCGACGACAGTGTGAATCACCTGTACGACCCCCTGCACCCGGCGGTGCTGCTCCTGATTCAGCAAGTGCTGGAAGCCGGCAGCCGCTGCGGAAAACCCGTGGCCATGTGCGGGGAGATGGCTGGCAATCCCGGTTACACGCCGCTGTTGCTCGGTATGGGGCTGAAAATCCTGAGCATGCATCCCGCCTCTCTGCCTGAAGTGAAACAGCTCATCCGCAAACTGGACCTGGGCCAGGTGAAACCCCGCCTGAAACAGCTACTGCGCCATCCTGATGCAGAAGACTTTGCCCAAGCCATCAGGGATCTCGCAAATCTCTGAGCGCCGCGTTCGCATCCGATTTCCGGCCAGGCGCCAAGGGCTCCAGCCAGGCGATATCATAGGGATGAGCGGTCCGCCCATAGTTACGCAGTATGCGCCGCACATAGCCCCGGGTTTCCGTATACGGAGGAACACCACCATACCGGATCACCCGCTGCTCACCCGCATTGTACGCCGCCAGCACCTTTTTCAGATCGCCGTGGAACCAGGCCAGCAGCCAGCGCAGATACGCCATGCCACCGCGCAGATTCTGCTCCACGTCCCAGATATCCTTTACGCCAAAACGCCTGGCCGTGTCCGGCAGCAACTGCATGAGTCCACGGGCTCCTTTGGGTGACAGCGCCCGGGGCTGAAAACCGGATTCGGCATCGATAACAGCCACAACCAGGTTGGCGTCCAGGCCGTACACCGGCGCCAGCCTCTCCACCTCATGGGCAATCTCCCTGCACTGAACAGACGTACAGCGCTGATACATCCAGGGCAGGGTTACCGCATCTTCACAGCCCCTCTGTTCAGTTTTCCCTTCCCCCAGCAAAGCCAGGACATTGGCCGCCTGAGCGACACCCGCACCAGCCGCCTTGCCCAGCCAGTAACGGGCAACGGCATCATCCCGGGCCACCCCGCGTCCATTGGCGAACATCCAGCCCAGGTTGTACCAGGCATCTGCGACACGCTGTGCTGCGGCCCGGCAATACCAGCGCCTGGCCTCCACAGCAGAACGCGGCAGTCCCTCCCCATGCTCCAGAGCCACCCCCAGAGCCAGCTGGGCGCGAGGTACGCCCTCCTGCGCCAGGCGCAGCAGTTCATCCAACGGCAGCAAGCCATATTCCGGAGCATCATCAGCATACAGCAGGCCTGAGCCAAGGAGCAGCACAACGCAAAGCACCTGTCTTGCCCGGCACCGCAACATACATCGTTTCCCAAATCTGGAACTATTCATATCATCAGTATAACCGGCCGGGTCAATGGCAGGAGCCTGTCTGAATTGTTTCGCACAACCTGCTAAACTGCCGCAAATTGTTCTATCGAACAATTCTGGACAGGCAGGCGCTCATGACCACTCCGGCAAGCACAGAAGGCGAAATCTCACGTCTGGAACAGATTCAGGAATATCTGGATCAGGATTCCTGGCGTGAAGCCGCTGCTTTGCTGAGAAAGCTGCAGCCTGCGGAGATTGCTCACGTTCTCGAAGCCTTACCCCTGAACCAGCGTCAGATCCTCTGGGATCTGCTGGAGACCGACCAGGATGGCGAAACCCTCATGGAGCTCACGGAGAACGTGCGCAACGAGCTTCTGCAGAACATGCACCAGGACGACATCGTCGCCGCTACCGAACACATGGATGTGGACGATCTGGCGGATTTCATCCAGGAGCTGCCTTCAGACGTCACCGAAGAGGTCATGCGTTCCCTGGACGAACAGGATCGGCGGCGCCTGGAAACCGTGCTTTCCTATCCGGAGGACACCGCCGGTGGCCTGATGAATACGGATACGGTGACGGTGCGGCCGGAAGTCAGCCTTGACGTGGTATTGCGTTACCTGCGCCAGCTGGGAGAGCGGGTACCCCGGGACACGGATCAGCTGTTCGTCACCAATCGGGAGGACGAGTACCTGGGTACTTTGCGCCTGGCGGATCTGGTAACCAACGATCCCAACGAGACGGTCGCCGAAGTCATGAGCCTGGGCGTACAACCTTTCAATGTCCTGACCCCGGATTCCGACGTGGCAAGGCGCTTTGAGCAGTATGACCTGCTGTCCGCCCCGGTGGTCGATGACAGAGGTCACCTGGTAGGCCGGATCACCGTAGACGACGTGGTGGATCTCATTCGGGAGGAGGGCGAGCACCAGTTCATGGGCTCAGCGGGCCTGTCTGAGGATGAAGACATGTTCGCGCCCGTACTGGAAAGCAGCAAGCGGCGCGCCATCTGGCTGGGCATCAACCTGCTCACCGCTTTTCTGGCGTCCTGGGTCATCGGTCATTTCCAAGACACCCTGGAACGCATCGTGGCTCTGGCGGTGCTCATGCCCATCGTCGCCAGCATGGGTGGCGTGGGCGGCACCCAGACACTGACACTGGCTATACGGGGTATCGCCCTGGGACAACTGTCGAGCAAGAACGCCGGTTACCTGCTGGCCAAGGAGCTGGCCGTGGCCTCGGTCAATGGCATACTTTGGGCCATAGTGGTGGGCGTTATCGCCGGTGTCTGGTTCCACAGTACGGATATCGCTCTGGTCATTGCCGCTGCCATGATCATCAACCTGATCGCCGCCGCTATCGTTGGCGCCTTGCTGCCCCTGGCTTTGGACAAACTGGGCATAGACCCGGCCCTGGCTGGCGGTGTATTGCTGACAACGGTAACGGATGTCGTGGGGTTTCTTTCCTTCCTGGGGCTGGCAACTCTGTTTTTGCTTCATTGACCGTCCAGTGACCTGGATCACAAAACCGCACCGGCACAGGCGGAACAATCAATAGTCAAAACACAACAACACGTACAGCACCCTGGACAAACACGACCCTCAAGAATCTCCCATGCTGGTATTGCTGATCGAAAGCAGCAAGCTCTACCAGATGTTTCTCAGCGACCTATTCGTGCGCCTGGGCTATCGTCCTGTCAGCGTGGCTTCCCGCCAGGAAGCGCTTCAGGCCCTGGGAAAATACGAATTCCACTTCATCTGCCTGAATCTTTCCCTGGATGGTGAGGACACGATGGAATTCATTCCCCAGGTACGCAAGCTTGCACCTCAGGCATCCCTCATTCTCCTGACCTCCGACCGAGCCAAAGGGATTCGACTGCAGGCAGTCAAAGCCGGCGCCACGGAGGTCATTTATAAGAGCAGCGCTTCACATATTATCCGCAGACTGCAGGTTCTACTCAGGGGATCCCATAACAGCCAGGTACTCAGTAATAGCTGCCGGGTGTTATACGTGGAAGACAGCCGTACCCAGGCAGCCATCGTACGCCAGACCCTGGAACAGGACATGAACTTGCAGGTGGAGCACTGCAATCGCGCCGAGACCGCCCTGGAAAGGCTTGCCGAGAGGGAATACGATCTGGTCATTACAGACGTGCTTCTGAAAGGCGGAGCCAGCGGTCTGTGGCTGCTGCGCCAGCTGCGCCAGCTGGACAACGAAAATGCCCAGCTGCCCGTTCTTACCCTGACCGGATATGATGACCCTGAACGGCGTCTGGAACTGCTGCGCGCAGGCACCACGGACTATGTCACCAAACCGGTGTTGAAGGAAGAACTCATCATCCGCGTCAACAACCTGGTCAGTAACAAGCTGCTCATGGACAAGGTACTGGAGCAACAGGCGCAGATGCAGAAACTTGCCATGCGTGATGAACTGACGGGTTGCTATAACCGACTGGGACTGGAAGAACTCGCCGACAAGTACATAAGCCAGGCAACCAGACAGGAACGTCCGATTTCACTGGCAATGGTGGATATTGACCATTTCAAACGGATCAACGATGCCTATGGCCATGATACCGGGGACAGGGTACTGCGCACTCTGGGCAAACTGTTGCGCCGGAAATGCCGCAAGAGTGATGTGGTCGCACGCTGGGGAGGGGAAGAATTCGTGCTGCTGCTACCGGATACCAACCGGGAACAAGGCCGGGCTGCTTTGCAGAAGTTGCGCAAGCTGGTTGTCGGAATGTGCGCCGTCAAAGGAGAGACCGTGACGGCCAGCTTTGGATTCACCAGCATTGAGGCGCCACAACGTCCGCAACTGAATGCCATGATCACCTGCGCCGACCAGGCCCTGTACCAGGCCAAGGAAGAAGGAAGAAATTGCGTGATCTACCGGGAGTGCGGCAATCAGAACCCTGTTTGATATTCGCGTACAAATGCGCCTAAATCGTTGAATGCAACGCATTCTGGATGAGGCAGCCTCGCGCCATGACCGTAGGTCGGGCTTCAGCCCGACAAGACAACGGCTGCCACAACGGAAAAAGCCGGTCTGAAGTCCGAACCACGGATGCATGAAAGATGTGTCATGTATCCAGCCACGCTCGCGCCAGGGCTTCCTGATCCGGTTCAAAATACTCAACAGCGGCCTTTCTCAGACCCTTGAGCATGAACAGCTCTGTGGGTTCACGCCAGCGTTCCTCACCCACCACGGCAATCTTCTCGATCAGGTCATCCTGTTCTTCCATAAACCCGGGATTCATCACCTCGCCAATGAGATCATCATCCCAACCTTCAAAACCGTCATAGATAACCAGGATGCGTATACTGCCTGCCTCGCGTATCTGTTCCTCCCCGGCATGCCAGGCGGCAACAAAATCATCCGCATGCAGCTTGCCGCTTACCCGGAAAACCAAGGTACCATCCAATACGGATTCAAAAACGGCTGGCATGACTTTGTCCTCTTGCCGGGTTCAGGTTTCCTTGCGCATCTGCTCTTCCACCTGCTTGTTGCGCGCTTCGATCTCTGCCTGGGTACGAGCTTCCCACACCGCGCGGCGCTCTTCAACCCGCTTTTCCCAGACACCGGGCTTTTCCGGGATCAGTTTCTCACCAAACAGGGCCTGGCGCATGAGTTTGTAACCGAACTGCAACAGCGCCACATCATCTTTTTCGATCTGCTCAAAGGTTTCTTCAGGAATATCATAGCTGGCGCGGAATTTGTCACTGAGCACGAATCGCCGGAACATATCCGTATTGTAAGAAGCCATGAAAAACAGCTGCAGACTCATCTCGTTGGGTTTTCCCACTCCCGGACCGGCTGATTTTTTCTTCAGGATCAGTTCATACCATTCCTTGTTGTAGAAATCGAATTCATCACAACCCTGCTCCTTGCGGTATTCCTCCACAGTCAGTTCGCGATCTTCCTCGTGACCTTTACAGTGTTCTTCCACCACCAGGGAAAACTGGGTCTGGGGCTCACTGGAATCCTTCTCGCGGATATTCAGCACCGCCAGGGGATAGTAGCGGCACACTGTGGGCCGGTCTTCATACACGGTGCAGCCGGTTTCTTCATCGAGAAAAGGACAGGCGCCATCATCCTTGACCTTCATCTTCAGCCCCGGCACCTGATCCTGATCCATGGGATAGGGAACCGTGTACTTGTCGAGGAACTCTTCCGAGGTCATGCCAAAACGCTGTTTGAGCCGCAGCACGTCATAGGGAACCAGGGTGATATCCGAGCGTTTGCAACAGGCATTGAAACAGGAAATACCCTTATAGCAGCTGAATTTAAGTTTGCTGTCCGGCCCCAGTACCTTGGGCAGGGCGGGACTCTTGAAGGGAATATCGAATTTTTCGTCACTCATCTTGAAAACCTCAGTGCAACCAAAGGCTGCGTATTACGGGCAAACCATCAAATCAATAGCCACTGGATATTTCAACCCTGCGCTTCCTGGCGGTGAATCACCAGAGGACATTCATTTGATCGTCAAAGCATCTCAGAAAAGAAAATCCGGACGCCTTGCGGCGTCCGGATCCCCGTCTTCAGACTGTCAAGCAGGAATTACTTGAACAGCTTGGACTTATCCACCAGATCCTTGTGAGCCCGCTTGAAGCAGGTCCACTTCTTGGTTTCCTTGTCGTAAACAGAGTTTACGAAGCACTTCCAATTCTCTTCGTCGACGAAGTTCTTGTCCATGCGATAGTAGAAACCAGGATAACGGCTTTCCTCACGGAACTGGATGTGCTTCATGTGAGCTTCAGCGGTGAGGATGCGGTGGTAGTTCTCCCATGCACGCAGGAGCTCATGGAGGTCCTTGGCACGCATCTTCAGGGAGTCTTCCTTCAGCATTTCCAGCTTCTGCTCAGCCAGATCCAGCATGTTGGCGTTGGTGGTGTAGTAAGTGGCAACACCGGCTACATACTCGTCCATGATCTTCTGCAGGCGGAACTGCAGCATGCGGGGAGTGATGTAGTTGGGGTTGACGTCGATGGCAGTGGTGTAGTCCTTGTGCTCGAGGTAGTTACGAACAGGACGATAGATTTCCTCTACCAGTTGATCGACCGGGGTATCCAGCTCAGGGGTCCAGTCTTTGTTGTCCATGACGAACTTGACCATGGACTTGGCGCACATGCGGCCTTCAGCGTGGGAGCCGGAGGAGAACTTGTGGCCGGAAGCGCCAACGCCGTCACCAGCGGTGAACAGACCCTTGACGGTGGTCATGCCACGATAGCCCCAGTTCCAGCCCTTCGGCAGATGCTCGGGAATACCTTCGCCCAGTGCTTCATCAGTAGGCGCACCAACGTCTTCAGGACCGGAAACCCAGATGCCGCAGCAACCGGAATGAGAACCCAGCAGGTACGGCTCGGTGGGCATCAGCTCGGAGTTTTTCTTCTCAGGCTCGATGTTTTCACCAGCCCAGATACCGCACTG
Organism: Sedimenticola sp.; assembly: GCA_026994195.1. Classification (GTDB taxonomy): domain Bacteria; phylum Pseudomonadota; class Gammaproteobacteria; order Chromatiales; family Chromatiaceae; genus Thiolapillus. The sequence goes on from JALWRH010000069.1 coordinate 48,363, forward strand.
GCCGATACACATGTCGAGGAAGTCTTCCCAGGCTTCAGCTTCCAGGTGCTTGACTTCGCGGGGAGACAGGGTCTCGCGCAGGTTGGCGAGAGCAGTAACGGTATCCATCCAGATGGGACCGCGGCCTTCCTTCATCTCCTTGAGCATCAGGTGGTTACGCAGGCAGGAAGCGGGAACGGCAGCCTGACCATAAGGAGGATAGTCGTCCAGCATTTCCTTGTTGCGAACCATGTACGGCTCGCCTTCGCCATTGGTGGCCTGGGATTTGAACAGCAGGAACCACGCGCCTACAGGACCGTAACCGTCTTTGAAACGGGTCGGTACGAAGCGGTTTTCCATCATGGTCATCTCAGCGCCGGCTTCAGCAGCCATGGCATAGGTGGAACCAGCATTCCATACGGGATACCAGGCACGACCCTGACCTTCACCCACAGAGCGGGGACGGAAGATGTTTACGCAGCCACCGGCTGCCATCATGCAGGCCTTGAACTTGTAAACAACAACCTTGTCTTCACGAGTGGAGAAACCGACAGCACCGGCAATGCGGTTCTTGTCTTTGGCGTCGTTGACCAGCTTGACGATGAAGATACGCTCCTGGATGTTGTCCACGCCCAGGGCTTTCTTGGCGGCCTCGGCCACGATCCACTTGTAGGATTCACCGTTGATCATGATCTGCCACTTACCGGAACGTACGGGCTTGCCGCCGTCCTTCAGGGGAGTCAGGCCCTTGGAGCCGTCGTGACGCTCGCCGTTCTCGTCAGTCTTCCAGATGGGCAGACCCCATTCTTCAAACAGGTGCACGGACTCGTCCACGTGGCGGCCCAGGTCATAAGCCAGGTCATCACGGGTGATACCCATCAGGTCGTTGGAAACCATACGGGCATAATCCGCAGGATCCTGCTCAGGACCGATGTAGGTGTTGATTGCAGACAGACCCTGAGCTACCGCGCCGGAACGATCCATGGCGGCCTTGTCGACCAGCTTCACGGAGATGTCCACGCCTTCTTTCTTGGCAGCGTCCAGCCAGGGGCCAATTTCATAAGCGGTACCGCAAGCAGCCATACCGCCGCCGATGATGAGGATATCCACCTCTTCTTCGACTACTTCGGGATTACCGAATTCAGCCATGTTAATTACCTCTAGAACTTAAATAAATTTTCCAAAATGATCAGAACTTACGGATTACTTGGCGATCAACTCGCTGGGATCACCGTCGCGGTAGCCATTCTGTTCGTTATGGTTGAAGAAGCCAGGCTGGCCGATCTTGCTCATATCGGCTTCGGGCTTGTTGCCATAGGGATCGATGGAACCTTCCGGAGTAGTACGGATGGGGAACTTGAAGCGCTTCATGGTGCCATTGCGGAACTTGATGGTCCACATGATGGAATCCGTGCCGCGCAACGGCTGTACGGAAGCACCCAGAGGTACGATATCGGCGTAGGGACGCGCCTCGATAGCGTTCTGCGGGCAGATCTTGACGCAGGAATAGCATTCCCAGCACTGATCGGGCTCCTGGTTGAAAGACTTCATGGCGTGGCCGGTCATGGAACCGTCCATGTCGAGCTTCATGAGGTCGTGTGGGCAGATGTACATGCAAGCGGTCTTGTCCTGACCCTTGCAGCCATCGCACTTATCGGTACGCACAAATGTAGGCATCGATAGTTCTCCTTAGTTTACACTGCAGTGAATATTCACCGCCGAAGCGGTCTTCTTTTTTATCCGGAAAGGCCGAAACCTGGGTTTCACCCTCCCCGAAAAATCGCCAGTCGCCCCTCAGAAACATCGGCCAGCAGCGCAAACGCCGCCACGCAAACCCTTCCCCGGGGCAATATAGGGTGAGTAAAAATAGTTTCTCAGGGCCTAAAAGGCCAAACAGTTTTACATCCGGCAGGCATAAAGAGGCTTTATCTGTAATACTTATGGACCTTGGAAATCAACGCATTAGGGTTAAAATCAGGCTTGATTTCCACCCCTGAGCCAAAACTGGAACTGATCCAAATCAAGTTATTATGAACAACCCACCCGATACCCTGCTTCTCATTGCTCCCGGCTGCCCCCACTGCCAGTCCGTTCTCACCAGCCTGACAGAATTGGTCAAGAAAGGCGACATCGGGCATCTGGAGGTCACCAATATTGCCGTACACCCCGAAGCCGCGCAGGAAGCCGGCACCCGCTCCGTGCCCTGGATGCGCATCGGCCCTTACGAACTGGCAGGCAACTACAGCCTGGGAGAGATAAAGAACTGGGTGGAAAAAGCCGCAAAAGGCGATTCTTCCCAGGACTACATCCGTGAACTCCTGGAACAGCAGCATATGGACCAGGCTGTCGCCTATCTGAAGCAGCATCCTGAACAATTGCCAGCACTCCTCGATCTCATGCAGCGGGAAGACAACTCCCTGGGCGTGAGCTTCGGCGTGAGCGCCATCTTTGAAGCCCTGGCCGGCAGCCAGGCCCTTCACCAGTTGGCCGCGCAACTGGGGCCACTCACCCGGTCGGACAAAGCCAATATCCGTGGTGATGCCGCCTATTACCTGGGGCTGACCGGCAATCCCGAAGCCCGCAGCTGGCTGGAACCCCTGCTGGCTGATCCCCAGGAGGACGTGCGGGAAATCGCCCGGGAAGCCCTGGACAGCCTGCCCTCATGAAAACGGCACAGATCTTCCTGCTACTGGGCGCCCTGGCGGGGTTTTTCTCCGTGGCCTTTGGCGCTTTCGGCGCCCATGTTCTGCAGGACAGCCTCAGCCCGCATATGTTCAGCATTTTCAACAAGGCCGTACACTACCAGGGACTGCACGCCATGGCCTTGCTGTTTACCGGACTGCTGATGTCCCTGTCCCCGTCCAGACTGTTGCGCTGGGCAGGCATCAGCTTCATTGCCGGTATCCTGTTGTTCAGTGGCAGCCTGTATGCCCTGTCCCTGAGCGGCATTCGCATGCTGGGTGCAATAACGCCTCTTGGTGGCCTGTCTTTTCTAACAGGCTGGCTGTTGCTGGCCGCTGGTGGATGGAAATACGGAAACAGAACATGAAGCCTGAATTGCTGATCATCGAAGACGACAGCTCCCTGAGCCAGATGCTCACCCTGCATTTCGAGGATCAGGGCATGAAAGTTCATACTGCCCACCATTGCCGGGAAGCCCTGGAGCAACTCGCCGCCCACAGTCCGGATCTGATACTGCTGGACCAGCAGCTGCCCGACGGACTGGGCAGCGAGCTGATCCCGAAGATCCTGGAGCGGCAGCCGGATGTGCGCATCATCATGATGACAGGGGTGCATGACCTGGAACTGGCCATACAGGCCATACAGCAGGGGGCGGCGGACTTCATCCACAAGCCTGTGAAAACCAGCGTGTTGCAAGCGGCCGTGGACAAAGCCTTGTCCTGGACGCCGGGCAACACCGCGCAAACCGACCCCGGCGAACCCAATATCCGGGAACTCATCGGACGCAGCCAGGCCATGCTGGAGGTCAGCAAGCAGATCGCCCTGTCCGCCCAGAGTACGGCCACGGTACTCATCACCGGGGAATCGGGTACCGGCAAGGAAATCGTCGCCCGGCTGATTCACCAATACAGCGGACGGCAGGGCCGATTCGTGGCCATCAACTGCGCAGCCATCGTGGACAACCTGCTGGAAAGCGAGCTGTTCGGCCATGTGAAAGGCGCCTTCACAGGGGCCACGGCAAACAAGGCCGGGCGTTTTCAGCAGGCCCAGGATGGCACCCTTTTCCTTGACGAGATCGGCGAACTGGCGCCCCAGCTGCAAGCCAAGCTGTTGCGCGCCCTGCAGGAACAATCCGTGGAACCCGTGGGCGGCAACCAGACCATCCCAGTGAATGCACGTATTATCGCCGCCACTCACCGGGATCTCTTCGAGGCTGCCCGGGAAGGCCTGTTCCGGGAGGACCTGGCCTACCGGCTGGATGTGATCAACATCCAGCTCCCACCCCTGCGTGAGCGCACTGAAGACATTCCCCTCCTGGTACAGGCGCTGCTGGGCCGCGCAGCCCACAAGATGGAGCGTGCCACCCCTCCCCTAGAAGAGGACGCCATGAAAAAGCTCCTGCAGCATCCCTGGCCGGGCAATGTCCGCGAGCTGGAGAACGTGCTCACCCAGGCCCTGGTGCAGGCCCGGGACGGGAGCATATCCGCAGACCTCATCCGCTTTCACGAAACCCACGCCGAAGAAAGCACTGAAACCGCGCCGGGCTCCCCCCTGCAGACCCTGGAGGAAGTGGAAGCCCGGCACATACAGAAAGTGCTGGATCATACGGGAGGCCACAAGGCCAACAGCTGCCGCATTCTGGGCATATCCCGCCCGGCCCTGGATCGCAAGATACGCAAGTACCAGCTACGGGTAAGCCCTCCAAAGTAACGTAACGTTACTCCTGGCCCTTTTGTTTATACGAAATGTTACGCGCCTCTCTGCCCGGGCAACGCCTTGAAATACACAAGCTATTGTTAATGCTGGATATTCTATAGTTGGCACGGGTCGTGCAAGTCATATTACAAACCACGAATGACCATCACCAGGAAGCACGATCATGAAAACAGCAAGCACCCACTTCAGCATCGAAAGCCGCTCCGCCAGCGAAACCCCCGCTGCCCGCGAAGCCCGGTTCCAGGCCATCATCGGCAGGCATATGGATGACCTGTTCCGCTATGCCTGCTGGCTGGTGCACGACAGGGCCGTAGCGGAAGACCTGGTGCAGGAAACCATGCTCCGGGCCTGGAAGTCCATGGACAGGCTGCAAAAACCCGAGGCAGCCAAGGGCTGGCTGATCACCATACTGCGCCGGGAGAACGCACGCCGCTTCGAGCGCTTCCAGCCCCAGTTCAGCGCCATGCCCACAGAAGCTCTGGCCGATACCCACAAGAGCTATGACACCTCCACAGAGGCCTTTGTATTGCGCAATGCCATTGCTGAGTTACCCGATGACTACCGGGAACCCCTGCTGCTGCAAATCATCCACGGTTATTCCCAGAAAGAGATCGCTGCCGAACTGGGCATTTCTGTCGCCGGCGCCGGCACCCGCCTGTTCCGGGCCAGAAAAAAGCTGCGCGCCCTGGTGGAGGGCGGCCAGGCCTGAGAAGTCTGCCTGCCGCACACCTACGACCGGATCAGCCCCCCCGGGAGGCATTCCCATCAATGCTTTGTCCAGAATTCAGCGGCGTTTCCCGGATACACTTTTTCCCGGCGGCGCAGCATGGTAGCCTTAGAGGGTGCCCATATGAACAGGAAGTAGCCATATGCCCTCTTTTGACATTGTTTCCGAAGTAGAGCTTCAGGAAGTGCGCAATGCCGTAGATCAGGCCAACCGGGTCATCGGCACCCGCTTCGATTTCAAAGGCGTGGACGCCAGCTTCGAGCACAACGAGAACGAAATCAACCTCAAGGCGGAACAGGAGTTCCAGCTCCAGCAGATGCTGGACATTCTGCGGGAAAAACTGGCCAAGCGCGGCGTGGACGTAAAGGCCCTGGACATCAAAGATCCCCAGACCAGCCTGAATGCCGCCCGCCAGCAGGTGCTGGTGCAGCAGGGCATAGAGTCCGACGTGGCCAAGAAGATGGTCAAGGAGATCAAGGCCGCCAAGCTCAAGGTTCAGGCCCAGATCCAAGGCGACCAGGTGCGGGTTACGGGTAAGAAACGCGATGATCTGCAGAAGGTCATCGCTCTGCTCCGGGAGAAGGACCGCGGCCTGCCCCTGCAATTCAAGAACTTCCGCGACTGATGGCTGAACTCGACCGTGGAACCAAGATATATGCCTCTGTGCTGCTTGCCATCACCCTGGGGCTGGCATTCCTTGCACTGTACCAGCCACCCCAGGTATCCCGGCTGAATGACCTTTTACAAGCGGATGAACAGGTAGGAAACTTTCCTTACGCTTTTCGGGTTCTGCGCATTGACAAGGGAATCGCCATCATGAGCACCCCCCGCTCCAGCGCCGTCCCCGTCGCCCAGGTACTGGGCAAGATCTTCCCCGACCTGGGCAATGCCGATCCCGCCTCCTCCCGGTTCCAGGCTTTTCAGGACAAGCTGGCCAGCACCCAGAAGCGCGCCAAGGCCATTGTACTCAAGGATCCGGAAGTCAAAGGGGTGAGATGGGAGCTGGACCGGGACTGGCTGATGCAGCACGGCCTCAAGCCAACCCTCTGATCAAGACTCTAAAAATCCCACTCCAGAAGCCAATGCTACTCACTGCCCCCGTAACGTTATGATTATTTCTTCTTGTTCAAGACAGGCAATGGCTTGTAACTCTTGATCTTACCATCTGGCCCATACTCAATAATAACGACATACCCACCTGGTACTATAAAAGTCTCTATACAGTTGACTTTTTCATACCCGCAGTTGCCGCCATTTCCCGTCAGAGGTTTTTTTCGCCCCAAAGAGCCCTGCGCTGATGTAGCGGATGAAGCTTCTAACTTTAAACCATATTCCTCCCTGTCGTCTAACCAGGGCAACACCTGATGGGAGACGTGTCCTTCATCGTCCCGTAAGATGAAAACCGCATATCCCCCAATGCGATGAACCTCCAGGCAACGCTGTTCACACACTGGAACATCCTGGCCAGAAATCATGGATTCCTGCCCATCCACCAGATCTACCACCATCTCCAGATCTGCGTATGCCCGTCCCAATGAACCGAATAACAAAACGAATAGCATTACTTTGCGAATCATCATCACAATCTCCTTATATCCTTGATTAATGGGAATTCCATATTACCCCCCCCCCCCCGTATCCTGTCAAATCAAGGCACCACACAAACCAATACCGCTAGAACTCGGGCATGAACAGCCCTGTCAGAGCAAAGAATCTTACGCCATGGCCGTCGAACCTGAATCCTTGGGTTCAGAGACTCAAAGAAAGGTTATCCCCACCTGAAACAGCTTCTCCACCTCGCTGATACGGCGCTTGTCCACCAGAAACATGATCACATGATCCTCGGATTTGATGATGGTATCGTGGTGGGCGATGATCACTTCCTCGCCACGTACGACAGCGGCGATACTGGTACCCTTGGGCAGATGAATGGCGCCTATGGCGCGATCCACCACCTTGGAGGAGTGCCTGTCCCCGTGAGCCACGGCCTCGATGGCCTCGGCAGCACCCCGGCGCAGGGAGTGCACCTTCACCACGTCGCCGCGGCGCACATGGGTGAGCAGGGTGCCGATAGTGGCCTGCTGGGGTGAGATGGCCACGTCGATGCTGCCCGCCTCCACCAGCTCCACGTAGGCCGTCCGGTTGATCAGGGCCATGACATTGCGCGCCCCCAGGCGCTTGGCCAGCATGGCGGACAGGATATTGGCCTCATCGTCATTGGTGACAGCGCAAAACACGTCGGTCTCTTCGATGTTCTCTTCCAGGAGCAGATCTTCATCCGCCGCATTGCCCTGGAGCACGATGGTGTGGCGCAACTGCTCTGCCACGGCTGCGGCACGCTCCGGATTCTTCTCGATGATCTTCACCCGGTAATCCTTTTCCAGGCGCTCCGCCAAGCGCCGGCCAATATTGCCACCGCCGGCGAAAATCAGTTTGCGGTGCGGTTTCTCCGCCCGGCGCAGCTCTTTCATCACTGCGGGAATGTTTTCCCTGGCGGCGATGAAGAAAACTTCGTCATTTTCCTCTATGACCGTATCGCCCTTGGGATGAATGGCCTGCCCTTCCCGATAGATGGCTGCCACCCGGGCTTCGCCACCGTGCAGATGCTGATTGAGCTCACGCAGCTCCTGTCCCACCAGTGGGCCTCCTTCGTAAGCGCGCACCGCCACCAGCTGCACCAGGCCATCGGCAAAATCCAGCACCTGGAGGGCGCCAGGATACTTGAGCAGACTCTGAATGTAGTCGGTGACCAGCTGCTCTGGACTGATGAGCACGTCGATAGGCAGGCCGCGCTGGCTGAACAGGGAAGGATACCTGTTGTACTCGGGGGCGCGCACCCGGGCGATCTTGCGCGGGGTGCGGAACAGGGTCCAGGCCACCTGACAGGCCACCATATTGGTTTCGTCGTTGTTAGTCACGGCGATGATCATTTCCGCATCTTCCGCACCCGCTTGAGTGAGCACGTCAGGATGCGCGGCATAGCCCTTGATGGTGCGCAGATCCAGTTTGTCCTGCAGCCCCTGCAAGCGCTGGACATTGT
>JALWRH010000070.1 GCA_026994195.1 Sedimenticola sp.
AAAAATCGCCGGGAGCGATTTTATCGCGCGGAGCGCGACCCGCAGGGCAAAATGCAGGAAGCATTTTGTAATCTCTCTACGCAGTAGGGAGATGAGAACGGAAGGGAGATCCAGGTTTACGGGGTATAGCGCAGTCTGGTAGCGCGCCTGCTTTGGGAGCAGGATGTCGGGAGTTCGAATCTCTCTACCCCGACCAATTTCGTAATACGGCAGGAAGGCTGACCATGCCAGAAACGATTCTCTGCGCTCGTAGCTCATTTGGATAGAGCATCGGCCTTCTAAGCCGAGGGTAGCAGGTTCGAATCCTGCCGGGCGTGCCATTAAGAAAGGGTATTCCAGGGAACTGGAAAAGACCCCGGATGCGGCAGGATTCGAACCTGCTCTGCATCGGTTTCAGGCCGTGACCCTGAGGGTCGCGCAAGACAGTTTATGGTGGATGTAGCTCAGTTGGTAGAGTCCCGGATTGTGATTCCGGTCGTCGCGGGTTCAAGTCCCGTCATCCACCCCAGTTTGAATCAGCGCTGATTCCAGAAAAGCGTTAGAATACGGCTCCTTTATCGGAGCCGTTTTTGTTTGTCGGAGAAAAAAGCCATGTTCAAGAAATCCATGCAGATCGCCGGTTACGACGATGACCTCTGGGCCGCCATCCAGGCCGAGGAAAAGCGTCAGGAAGAGCACATTGAACTCATCGCCTCGGAGAACTACACCAGTCCCCGGGTCATGCAGGCGCAAGGTTCTGTGCTTACCAACAAGTATGCCGAAGGCTATCCCCATAAGCGCTATTACGGTGGCTGCGAAAACGTGGACGTGGTGGAGCAACTGGCCATCGACCGGGCCAAGACCCTGTTCGGCGCGGATTATGCCAATGTCCAGCCTCATTCTGGCTCCCAGGCCAACGCGGCCGTGTACATGGCCCTGTGCCAGCCCGGCGATACGGTTCTTGGCATGGCCCTGGCGGACGGCGGTCACCTGACCCACGGCGCCAAGCCCAATTTCTCCGGCAAGATCTACAATGCCGTGCAGTACGGCCTGAACGCCGAAACCGGTGAGATCGATTACGAGCAGGTGGAGGCCCTGGCCAAGGAACACCAGCCGAAGATGATCGTGGCCGGTTTTTCCGCCTATTCCCGTATCGTGGACTGGCAGCGCTTCCGTGACATCGCCGACAGCGTGGGCGCTTACCTGTTCGTGGACATGGCGCACGTGGCGGGCCTCATTGCCGTGGGTGAATATCCCAGTCCCGTCCAGATTGCCGATGTGACCACCACCACCACCCACAAGACCCTGCGCGGTCCCCGGGGCGGTCTGATTCTGGCCAAGGCCAACGAAGAAATCGAAAAGAAACTCAACTCCATCGTCTTCCCCGGCACCCAGGGCGGCCCCCTGATGCACGTCATTGCGGGCAAGGCCGTGGCTTTCAAGGAGGCCATGGAGCCCGAGTTCAAGACCTATCAGCAGCAGGTGAAGAAGAATGCCCAGGCCATGGCCAGGGTGTTCATGGAACGTGGCTATGACGTGGTTTCCAAAGGGACGGATGACCACCTGTTCCTGGTGAGCTTCATCGAAGCCGGCCTCACGGGCAAGGATGTGGACCGCTGGCTGGGGGACGCTAACATCACGGTGAACATGAACGCCGTGCCCAATGATCCCCAGTCGCCCTTTATCACTTCCGGCATTCGTGTGGGCACCCCGGCCATTACCACCCGGGGGTTCACCGAGCAGGATTCCACAGATCTGGCGGGCTGGATGTGCGATGTCATCGACGCCCGGGGCGATGACAAGGTTATTGCCGAAGTGAAGGAAAAAGCCCTGGCCATCTGCAAGCGCCTGCCGGTGTACGCTGACTGATGCGTTGTCCCTTCTGCAATGCCCGGGACACCAAGGTGGTGGACTCCCGCGCGGCGGGAGAAGGCGACCAGGTGCGCCGCAGGCGCGAATGTATCGATTGCGGGGAACGCTTCACCACCTATGAAAAGGTGGAGCTGAACCTGCCCCGGGTGGTCAAGTCCGATGGCAGCCGGGCCAGCTTTGATGAAATGAAGCTGCGCCTGGGCATGCTGCGTGCCCTGGAGAAACGTCCGGTGAGTACCCAGGACGTGGAAGCGGCCATCGGCCGCATCACCCGCAAGCTCATGGCGCCAGGGGAGCCGGAAATCCCCACTGAGCGCATTGGGGAGCTGGTGATGGATGAGTTAAAATCCCTGGACCAGGTGGCCTACGTGCGCTTTGCCTCCGTGTACCGCCAGTTCCAGGATGTCCAGGCTTTCCGTGAGGAAATCGAGCGCCTGGAACAACAGCCCGACCCCGAGGCTCTGCGAAAGCAGCTGGATTTGCTGGGCAAGGAGGAATGACAGATCTTTCTGCCCGATTCATGAGAAAAACGTAGGTCGGACTTCAGTCCGACAAAAAGCGGCAGGTTGTCGGGCTGAAGCCCGACCAACAGCGAGTCGATACCAATATGACATTCACCAGGGACGACTACACCCACATGGCCCGCGCCATCCGGCTTGCCCGGCTGGGCCTGTACACCACAGACCCCAATCCGCGGGTGGGCTGCGTGCTGGTGCGCGATGGCGAGGTGGTGGGCGAAGGCTGGCACCGCAAGGCGGGCGAGCCCCATGCCGAGCGTCTGGCCATTGCCGCTGCCGGTGAAAAGGCGAGGGGCGCCACGGCCTATGTCACCCTGGAGCCCTGCTGCCATCATGGCAAGACCCCCCCTTGCACCGCTGGCCTTCTGGAAGCCGGGGTGAGCCGGGTGGTGGCGGCCATGGAAGATCCCAATCCCCTGGTGGCGGGCAAGGGCCTGGCTTTGCTGGCGGAAGCCGGGGTGGAGACTGCCTCGGGGCTGCTGCGGGAGGAAGCGGAAAAACTCAATCCCGGCTTCATCAAGCGCATGAAGACCGGTTTGCCCTGGGTGCGTTGCAAGCTGGCCATGAGCCTGGACGGGCGCACCGCCATGGCCAGCGGTGAGAGCCTGTGGATTACCGGGGACGATGCGCGGCGGGATGTGCAGCGCCTGCGCGCCCGCAGCTCCGCCGTGGTCACCGGCATTGGCACGGTGCTGGCGGATGACCCTTCCATGAACCTGCGCCTGAAGCCGGAAGACCTTCCCGGCGTGGAAACCCCCGATTATTTCCGCCAGCCCTGGCGGGTGGTGCTGGATTCCAGCCTGCGCATCCCGGAACAGGCCAGGCTGCTGTCCCTGGAAGGTCCGCTGTGTGTCATTCACAGTCATGGAGCTGAAGACAAGGTTCGGCGCCTGCAAGAGCGGGGCATTCATGTTCAACAGATGCCGGACGGGCTGGACCTGCCCCTGGTGATGGAATTTCTCGCCGGGCGGGAAATCAACGAAGTGCTCATCGAGGCCGGTCCCACCCTGGCGGGCGCCGCCCTCCGGGCCGGCCTCATCGATGAACTCATCATCTACATGGCGCCCCATCTCATGGGGCATCAGGCCCGGGGCCTGTTCCATTTGCCCGGGCTGGAGAAAATGGCAGACCGTATTGAACTGACCATCCGGGACATCCGCCAGGTGGGAAAAGATTTTCGCATTACGGCAGTATCTGCCGGGGAGTAGTGACTCATGTTCACGGGCATCATCCAGGCCATCGGTCGTATCACAAGCATGCAGGATAAGAGAGGCGATATCCGTCTGGGCATAGAAACCGGCAAGCTGGATCTGTCGGACGTGGAGCTGGGGGACAGCATTGCCGTCAACGGCGTCTGCCTCACGGCGGTGGAACTGCCGGGCAATGGTTTCGTGGCGGATGTGTCCCGGGAGACGCTGTCCCTCACCTCCCTGGGCGGACTCAAGCCCGGCAGTCCGGTGAACCTGGAAAAAGCCCTGACCCTGGCCACCCGCCTGGGCGGGCATCTGGTGAGCGGCCACGTGGACGGCCTGGGCACGGTGATCTCCCGCCAGGAAGACGCCCGCTCCGTGCGTTTCGTCATCGAAGCGCCGAAGGAGCTGGCCAAATACATCGTGCACAAGGGCTCCATCACCGTGGACGGCATCAGCCTCACGGTGAACGGCGTGGACGGCGCCCGTTTCGAGCTGAACATTGTGCCTCACACACTGCAGGAAACCATCATGGATACCTACCAGCCGGGCAGCCGGGTGAACCTGGAAGTCGATCTCATCGCCCGCTATCTCGAACGCCTGCTGCTGGGCGACAAGGCCGCCGAGCCGGGGGCCGAGGGCCTGACCATGGAAACCCTGGCCAGGGCAGGTTTCGTGTAGGGCGGGCTTCAGCCCGACCCGTCGGCATGCTAAGGGGTGGAGTTGAATCGCCGCGAGTGGTCGAATTTACGCAATATTGCCCTGATTCGACTTCAGCCCCTTTCCCCCCTCACCCTGGCCCTCTCCCCCAAGGGGGAGAGGGAAATTTAAACACAAGGCGGGTGGCAAAAGTGTCGGAGTCAAATCATCACAAGTGGTTGAATTTACCTGATATATCCCTGATTCGACTCCGATCCTTTCAATCCGACCCCGACAGGGCCTGCGCCAAGCTCTCCAGCAGGCGGCACCCGACTTCGGCGGCATCCTTTCCCCAGGCGACGATGCCGTCTTCATGCCCGCCCATGCTGAACACCCCGGCGGGGTTGTTCCGCAGCAGGGTGATGACGGCTTCGGCCATTTCCGGGGTGCCGTATTCGATGGCGGCATCGGTTTCCGGTAGTCCCAG
>JALWRH010000071.1 GCA_026994195.1 Sedimenticola sp.
GGCCTTGTATGCCTGGACCCTTTATGCCAAGCCTGCTCTGGAAGTGCGCCAGCGCATGGGCATGTTTGCCGGGATGCGGGCTGCTGCTCTGGGCTGGGGGCGCCGAGATGGCAAGGGCCGCATGAGCCTGGTGGTGGATGCGCCGAGAAACATGGGGCTTGCGAGCTTCCTGCCTGCTGTTAGCAATGACTATTCTGACCTGGCCAGCCGGGGCGAGCCGGAATGGCTACTGTCCCTGAACGTGCCGGGGCAGGCGTTGTTGCAGATGGCCGAGGGGGTTCAGGATGGAACGCCTGAATCGGCACAGGCATTCCAACAGCGCAAGGCGGATATAGCGGATTCCGTCGGCATCAGCCTGGAGCGCCTGGTGGCGGCCCTGGGGCCGGAAATCGTGATGTTTGGTGACCGGGCCGGCAGTTTTCTTGCCGTGCGGAACAATGATCCTGAAGCGGCGGACAAGTTGCTGGCCTATGTAACCGCCAACTATTCCGTGGCAGACCGGATGCAGGAGTTCGGGGGGCGGGCCTATCATCACCTGAAACTGGAGATGCTCCCGGAACCGGCAGGAAAATCCGACCGGGATCCTCTTGATGACTATGTACAGGCCGTGTTGTCCCGGGATCATATCTACTGGGTCAGGGATGGAAAATGGCTGCTCTTCTCGCACCTGCCCCAGCCGCTGTTCGACCGGTACCGGCTGGATGACCCCGTGGTCCTGGACGACTGGCTGAAGACCCGCCAGCGCCAGCAGGCTGACCATGCCCTGCTGTTGGTATCAGCCCGCATGGACGACATACCCCGTACGCTCTACTATGCCTATCTGTCGGTCTATCAGGGCCTTGCCGATATGCTGCACATTCCTTTCGATCCCTTTGACTTTCCGGGGGCAGTGGAACTGAATCTGCCCGCTAGTGGCGGCTACGGGGTGGAACTGAATCTGGAGGATCCTTACCTGAGCCTGGAATTCAGCTTCGAGGACAATCCCCTGGAAGCCTTGAGTGGTGGCAATGCGGCAACCAGCGCCGCCATGGCCGGTATCCTGGCAGCGATTGCGATTCCCGCCTACAAGGATTATCTCAACCGGTCCAGCGTGGCCCAGGCCATCAACCTAAGCAGCAGCGTAAAAGCCGCCATCGCCAGCTATCACGCAGGCACAGGATATCTGCCGCCGGATGCCCAGACGGCAGGCATTGATACGCAAGCCCTGTTGTCCGGACAGGATGCCCCTGCCTCCCTGGAAGTCATCGATGGCGCTATTGTCATTGCTTTCAAGGGGGATTCTCCGGACATGGCCGGCAAGACCCTGAGCCTGATGCCCTATGCTGCCGCCGGGAAGCTGGGCGTAGGCCTGGTCTGGCGCTGCGGTAACGCGCCCCGGCCAGAAAACAGTAGGAAGAATGCCTTGACTACGGCGGCGGGTAAGGCGCCGGTTTACCGGCCAAGCAACCTGTCACCCCGTTACCTGCCTGCAAACTGCCGCTGAGGCATGGCTTTTCCTGGCAGCTATCTCCTGCGCCTGGTGCTGGCACTGGCTGGCGGCGCCCTGTGCGTGCTGGCTTTTGCGCCGTTCTCCCTGGAGTGGGTGGCTCCCCTGTCCCTGGCGCTGCTGTTCTTTCTTTGGATGGAAGAGACCCCAGGCCGGGCCTTCTGGCTGGGCTGGAGCTGGGGCGCTGGCTGCATGGGATTCGGCGTTTTCTGGTTGCACAACAGCATTGCCCAGTTTGGCGGCTTGAACCTGCCCCTGGCCGTTTTTATCACTCTGGTGTTTGCGCTTTTTCTGGCTCTGTTTCCAGGGCTGGCGGGATGGGTGGCAAACCGCCTTGCCAGGGGCAGACTACCCCGGCTGCTGTTGGCGTATCCCGCTTCCTGGGTGCTGCTGGAATGGTCCCGCAGCTGGTTGCTCACGGGGTTTCCCTGGTTGAGCCTGGGTTACTCGCAGATAGACAGTGTTCTGGCCGGGTACGCCCCTGTGTTGGGTGTCTATGGCGTAAGCTTGGTGACCGCGCTGATGGGCAGCAGTCTTCTTTTGTGGCGTACCCCCTGGGTGGTGCTGCTGCCTCTTCTGGGACTGGGGGGCTGGATGTTGCAGAAAGTCTCCTGGACGAGCGAGGCCGGGGCGCCATTCACTGCCAGCCTGGTGCAGGCCAGTATTCCTCAACAGCAGAAATGGTTGTCCTCTCAGCTGCGCCCCACCCTGGAATTCTATGTGTCGGAAACTGAAAAGCTGGAGCACAGCCGCCTGACCGTCTGGCCCGAAACCGCCGTACCGGCTTTTGCAAACAAGGTGGAGGCGGCTTTCCTGCAGCCCTTGCATGAACGCCTGCAAGACCAGGGCAGGGATCTGCTGGTGGGCATTCCTGTGCGTGAGAAGGATGGCCGTTACTATAACAGCCTTCTGGCCCTGGGGACTTCCGGGCGGGGGAGGTACGACAAGCGCCACCTGGTGCCCTTTGGTGAATTCATGCCCTTTGCCCGCTGGTTGCAGCCTCTGGTGCGCATGCTGGCCATTCCCATGTCATCGTTCAGCGCCGGGGATGCCGGTGAGCAGCCACTGCTGAAACTGGCGGGATATCCGGCGGGGGTTTCCATCTGCTATGAAGACGCCTTTCCCGCGGAAAGCGTTCAGGCTTTGCCCGAGGCGGCCTTTCTGTTGAATGCCAGCAACGATGCCTGGTTCGGGAACTCTCTGGCGCCGCACCAGCATCTCGAAATGGCCCGTATGCGCGCCCTGGAAAACGGGCGCTACATGCTGCGCGCCACCAATACGGGTATATCCGCCATCGTGGATGACAAGGGGCGGTTGCTCAGGGTGCTTTCCTGGGGGGAGCGGGGGGTGATCAGCGCGCCTGTCAGGCCCATGGCCGGAAGCACTCCGTGGGCTCTGGGGGGCAACGGACCATTGCTGTTGATACTTTTCCTGATGCTTCTGGGAGCTTATCTGCGCTCCCCCGGTGGGGCGCCTTCCAGGCCCTGAAGGCGGAGTTTTTCAGCTTCCAGACGTTGTTGTTCCAGTTCGTATTTAAGTACTTCTGCTTTCTGGAAGATTTCCTCGGCCTCTGCTGACCAGGGTTCTGCAGATACGGGGGGCTTGTCCGGGGACTGTTCACAGGCTGTTGCCAGAACAAGGGTTTGTGTCAAAATCAGCCAGTGTTTCATACAGCTAACTATAGGTGAAAAAATGAAAAAAGAAATCATCAGCACTGATAAGGCTCCCCAGGCCATAGGCACTTATTCTCAGGCTGTGAAAGTGGGCCATACTGTGTACCTTTCGGGTCAGATTCCCCTGGTTCCGGAGACCATGGAAATGGTGGAAGGGGATATGGAGGCGCAGATACGCCGGGTGTTCGATAACCTGCAGGCGGTGGCCAATGCGGCGGGTGGAAGCCTGGCGGATGTTGCCAAGCTGAATATTTTTCTTACGGATTTATCCCATTTCCCCCTGGTGAACCAGGTCATGGCGGAATATTTCGACCAGCCTTATCCGGCCCGGGCCGCTATCGGTGTGGCCTCTCTGCCCAAGGAGGCCGGGGTGGAAATGGATGCTGTCATGGAGTTAATCTAACAGGGCTCGATTCGATACGGCGGCTGAGGGCGATACACTTGGTCGCCGGGTCAATCGTGGGTGCCGTACACGCACTGGTTGCGCCCGTTGTGCTTGGCTCTGTACAGGCAGAGATCGGCATCGTGGAGCATGGCTTCAAAATCCTTCAGGGAGGTTTGATCGCTGATGCCAAAACTCAGGGTGACGGTCAGTTCCGGGTGCAGTTCCGGCCAGGGATGTTTCTCGATGGCCCGGCGTATGTTTTCACAGGCCAGCAGGGCTTCCCGGCCGGCGGTTTGTGGGAAGGCGAGTACGAACTCTTCTCCACCATAGCGCGCAACCAGGTCTCCTTCACGCACATTGTCCCGTAACAGTCCGGCGATGATTTTGAGCACCTGGTCGCCCATGGCATGAGACCACCGATCATTAATCCGTTTGAAGTGGTCGATATCGCACAGAACCACTGACAGGGGCTGTTGGTTCCTGTGCGCGCGGCAGAATTCGAGTTTCAGCTGCTGTATGAGATAGCGCCGGTTGAACAGTCCGGTCAGCTGGTCTTCCTGGGACAGTTTTTCCAGTTTTTCATGCAGCTGCCGGGCTTCTTCCAGGGCTTGTGCCAGCTCGACGTTTTTCAGGCGGTAAATTCGGTTTTCCTTTTCAGTCTGCTCCAGGTCATGACGGATGCGCATGCCCTGGATCTTTCCATTGGACTCAGCATTGAACACCTCTTTCTCCACCGTATGGTAGTTGCGCAGGTGCTGTAGGGCTTCCGTGGGATTGCCCAGGGCTTCATGAATATCTGCCAGCAACTCATGGGCCTTGAATATTTCGGGCTTGCTATGGGTCTGCCTGGCGACTTCCAGAGCCCGCGTTCCCAGTTCCAGGGCTCGCTCCAGGTGTTTCTGGCTGAACTCCATTTCGGCGAAGTCCCGGCAGATCTCTGACAGATAGTAGGGACTGTCCACCTCCTGGATGATTTTGAGTGCTGTCTCGAAGTTGTGCATGGCTTCTTCCGTCCGCCCCAGAGCCGCCAGAGCCTTGGCCAGATTGCCTCTGGCGGCACCAGTAAACAGCAGGTGTTTTTCCTGTTCCATGAGCCGCACGCTCTTCTGGTGCGCTTCAAGGGCGTCTTCAAAATTTCCCAGGTTGCGATGTGCCAGCCCGATGTTGTTCAATGAGACGGCGATACTGATGGGATTTGCGTCCTGTTCAGTCTTGATGCGATAGGCCTGCAGATAGTTTTCCAGCGAACTGGCGTGATCCTCCATCTTTGCATAGGTCACACCGATGGAATGCAGGGCATCGGCAGCGCCGAGCTTATCCTTTTCCTCCATGAGAATCTTCCTTTTCCGCATGAGCACTTCAAGGGATTCGGGAAACATGCCCAGGGCCTGGTAGGTGCTGCCCAGAACGCCTAGTGCTTCTGCCTGCAGATGGGGAAAATCATTCTCTTCCGTGCTCACGAGCGGGAGCGCCGTATCCAGCGTCTCCTGGTAGCGTCCTGCATACATAAGTCCCTGAGCCAGAAGAATATGTGCGCGTATGGCTTGTTCAGCAGCGCCTGTTTTCTTGGCAAGCCCGATGGCCTGTCTGGCCAGGTCGATGGCCCTTGGTGGTTCATCCTTACTGATTTTTTCTGCTTCCTCCAACAGGTTGTCAAGGCTGGCCTTATGGTTGTTGTCTTCTGAGCTGCTCATGTAGATCCTTCGTCCATGGTGGATATCCTATAGAGGTAGACCTCATCCCAGAGCCGTGATGACGATACGCCGGTGGTGGGACATGCTGCGGTGCTCATACAGATAAATACCCTGCCATGTACCAAGAACCAGGCGGCCCTGGCTGATGGGCAGTGTAAGATCCATGTTGGTGAGTATGGAACGTACATGGGCAGGCATGTCGTCAGGACCTTCAGCGGTATGACGGAACAGGGGAGAGCCGTCCGGTACGGTATCGGCAAGGAAAGCCTCCAGGTCCTGGTGCACTTGGGGGTCCGCATTCTCGCACAGAATCAGGGAGGCGCTGGTATGGCGTACGAAGACGTGGCAGATACCGGTTTGTATGCCCGCCCGGCTGACCACGGCAGCCACTTCCTGACTGATATCCATGGTGCCTCTGCCGGGGGTTCTGATTTCCAGGGTTTCTTGGTAGCTCATATACAGTTGGTCATGGCGAAGGAAAGTACATTGCCTGCTACTTTAGGATAAAAAAAAGCCCCCTGCCAGGCAGAGGGCTTTTTTGTCGGTCTGAGCAAGAACTATACAGGTTGAAGGTATTGGTCAGGAATACTGCCATTTGATCCCGGTTCACGTCGGCATCCGGGCAGTAGTTGCCACTACCGCAACCACTGGTGATTCCGTCACTGGCCAGTTTTTTGATCCATGCGCCAGCCCAATGGGAAGCTGGAACATCGGCAAAGGTCTGCCTTTGAGTGATGTGGATTTTTACTGCATCCCATCCATCACTGTCATTGTTATAGCCGTCCGCATCTATTCCATTGTCATATATCACACCCAGCCAGTAATCGCTGGTGGGAGTATCCAGAGGAATGGTCACATTGATCATATTGATAGTGATATTCTGTATGGCGACGAATGTCCACGTATGCTGTTGGCTGCTCAGCAGGATATCAATGGTGGAGATGTTGTCGTTGGTGGACAGGTAGACCTTGAAAGGGCGTACTGCCGAAGCGGAAGTGCCATTTTTCTTTGGCGGCTTGTTAGCGCAAGTCTGTGCCTGGAGAAAACTGTTGGGGAATTTTCCTTTGCACTGGCGTGATGATGGCTCTTAAGACTCCTCCATGTTCCCAGGGACCGGCGCTGACAGGATTTGTGCGCGGTCTGCCTTCCATGTCCATGGGAGTGGTGGGCAGCAAAGGGTCTGAATCGAGAAATGGTGCTGTTTTTCCTGGGCGATAGTCTGTTGCCTTGCCCATTCCGTTTGCAGGGAATCGATTGAACCATTGGCTGTCGAAGCGATTGAGCCGCTGTTCGCTTCGGCCGGGAGAAAAGCCATCGAAGCGGCCGCCAATATAGACGTTACCGCTGAACAGGTTGTGAGTCACTGTGTCCTGGTCGACCTCCACCAGCACCGTATCGGGGTTGGTGCTGATTTTGCCGCCGCTTGCCTTTATGCCCAGCAGAATATTGTTGCGAATCTGATTGCCATCGGAATAGACGACGGTTTGCAAGACATGGCGGCTGTTGTTGCCAATGAAAAGATTGTGTTCGATGCGGTTGTCGCTGGATCCCAGTTGAGGCACATCGGTTTCCTGCCAGAAGCTGGTGCCATGACGGGTATAAGGACCGATGATATTGTTGCGCAGTACAGCATTGCGCACGGAGGTGAAATTTGGCCCGACATCGCTATTGTGGAAATAATTGCTCTCTACCAGAATGTATTCGGAAACGCCCTGTCCCAGTTGCTCCAGAGCGCTGCCGTAGCAGCGCGGGTCATCATAGGGGATGTCATCGTCTTCACAGGTGCTGATGGGGTCGGCGTTGATCTGAAAATCGGAACTGCTGTTGTCGTAGAGTTCATTGTTCCGGACCACGGCCCAATCGCCGCCATTGGATAGGTAGATGCCGTGGCCATCCCCATCGCCGCCGCCATGCCCCTTGTTACCGTCCAGCACCAGCCAGTCGGACTGGCCGGAGAAAAAAGGGTCCTTGTATTGATCTGCGGCTTCGGTATTGAGGATGGCGACGCCTTTTTGATGACCGGGAGCGGCGTAATCCAGCCCCACCGCGCGCACACCATAGTTGCCTCCGTTCAGTCTGAAACCATCGATAGCCACATAGTTGGCGCCTTCCAGGTTAAAGCAGGTGGCTCTTCCTGTGTTGCAGCAATCGATGCTCACCGCCGGGGACTCGGCTTTGATGGTGATGGGTTTATCGTAAGTGCCTGACTGACTGTCATCCAGTTCCCAGCATCCCTGGTACTGTCCGTCGTGAAAGAGTATCTGATCGCCTGCCTGGACCTGGGAAAAGGCATTGTCTGCTGACATGGGGGCGCCGGAGCTGCCGTTGCCGCCACCCTGTGGACTGACATGCAGCACGCGGTCCGGGGTATAGTTTCTGTCGGTATAGTAGCGGTTGAAGCGCTCCTGGACACCAAAGAACAAATCCCCTCTTTGCGGAGCGTTGACCAAGCTCTGGTACGGGGCTGAGTTGGCTGTAGCAACCAACATCAGCAGCAAGCCAAAGCCCGCCATGGGCAGGATTTTCAGTTGTTGGTGCATGCTCTATTCTCCGTTCGCCAGTCCATGTGCGCTTCCTTCAGTAAAACCTTAGTCCTTACTTTGGGCGTTGTCTATGCAGGGGCCTTTTAGATCAGTTGTCCGGTTAGGGGTGTTGGCGCTAATATGATCGAATCAGCTCTGTACAAGGTGCCTGCTGAAACCAGTCATCTGAGGGTGGACGGGTTTGCGAATCTGTCTGGGTAAAGTATTCAAAAGGTATGCTGGGGCAACAACCTGTGAGGAAGAACCATGAAAATCGATTTTAATGCCATGCCGGATGCAGAGGGTTTTTTTGGCGAGTACGGTGGCCAGATAATTCCTCCTGAACTCAAGGCCATCATGGACGATATCGACCGCTCATACGAGGAGGTGAGGCAGACGCCCACGTTCAAGGAGGAGCTGGCCAGCCTGTATGCCGATTATGTGGGACGCCCCAGTCCGGTTTTTCATGCCCGGCGCCTCAGCGCGCAGATGGGTGGCGCGCAGATCTTTCTCAAGCGTGAGGATCTCAACCACACGGGCGCGCACAAGATCAATCATTGCTTGGGCGAAGCATTGTTGGCCAAGCACATGGGCAAGACCAAGGTGCTTGCAGAAACCGGCGCCGGCCAGCACGGTGTGGCCCTGGCAACGGCCTGCTCCTTGGTGGGCATAGACTGCGAAATCCACATGGGTGAAATCGATATTGAAAAAGAGCACCCCAATGTCACCAAGATGAAGATCCTCGGCTGCAAGCTGGTGCCGGTTTCCCGGGGCACCCGTACCCTCAAGGATGCCGTGGACAGCGCCTTTGAAGAGTATTTGAAAGACCCGCAAAATTTCTTTTATGCCATTGGTTCCGTGGTGGGACCTCACCCCTTTCCCAAGATGGTGCGCGATTTCCAGAGCATCGTCGGAAAGGAGGCCCGCGCCCAGTTTCTGGAGAAGCAGGGCAAGCTGCCGGATGTCATCATGGCTTGCGTAGGCGGTGGTTCCAATGCCATTGGCCTGTTCACCGAATTCCTGCCGGATGAGGATGTGCGCATCATCGGGGTTGAGCCTGCAGGCAAGGGCCTGGATACTCCGGATCATGCCGCGACGCTGACCAAAGGCCGTAAAGGCGCTATTCATGGTTTCAAGTGCTACAACCTGCAGGACGATGAGGGCAATCCCCTGGCCGTCTATTCTATTGCCTCGGGATTGGATTATCCCGGCGTGGGACCTCAGCACTGCTACCTGAAGGATCTGGAACGGGTGGAATATGTCACCGCAGACGATCAGGAATGCCTGGATGCCTTCATCAACCTGTCCCGCACCGAGGGCATCATCCCCGCGCTAGAAAGCGCTCATGCCGTGGCTTACGCCTGCAAGCTGGCGAAGGAGATGACGCCGGAACAGAGCATTCTGGTCAATCTTTCCGGTCGGGGAGATAAGGATGCCGATTTCGTGGCAGAAAAACTGAAACTCTGAAGAATATGGAATATTGCAGGCCGGGGTAACACCATAGGCCGGGCTTCAGCCCGACAACAGCGGCCACACATGCTCAGCATCGCCACCGGAATGCCGGTATCAGGAGTCACACATTGTGCAAGAAGCTCAGGGAGGAGCTATGTTAAAAATCATTTTGTTGCTAACCGTTACTCTTGGTGGAGCCGCTTCGGCTACCGAAGTCTATCGTTGCGTCCAGCCCGATGGCAGCATCGCCTTTCAGCAGCAGGCTTGTTCCCAAGGGGGGCAGCGCATTGAGACGGGAGAGGCCCAGGCCGTGTGGGCGCCGTTGCGCTCTGGCGAGAAAAGCCTCTATCAGCACTACCGCAAGCGTGATCAACAACGGTTGGCGCACAAGCATAAAGCACGTTCCCGGGTTTCCCGCCAACGGCAGAGGGATGAGCGCGTCTGCCTGGCCAAGCGACAGAAGCTGGATGCGGTGAGCGCGGAACTGCGGCGGGGCTACAAGGCGGGCAGAGGTGAAAAGCTGCGCCGCAGGCGGGACAACTACGAGGAGTATCTGCGGCGATTCTGCCGTTGATATCGTACGGTGATCAGCGCCCGTTTTCCTCTGTGCGCCAGAGCTGGAAGCTGGGGTGAGACAAATAGCCCTTGGAGAGAATGAAGTTCAGCACGTTGCGCAGGCGGAAGAAATGCACCACTGAATCGACGCGAATGATCTCTTTGCCATTTTCATCGAAGAATATCAGGGTGGGGGCATAGAATACGCCCAGATCCCTGGCCCATTGTGCAGCGGTCAGCTTGCGTCCGTCTGGCGTAATGACCGGGTCTTTGCCGCGCATGTTCAGTTGCACGCTTTCAAAAGAGTCGAACAGCTTGCGTATGGCGGGTTGACGCAGCAACTGGGTGTGGAGAATGTCGCAAGCGTGGCAGTTGCCCTGTTCAAAAAACACGGCCAGGGGGCGTTCGGCGGCAAAATGGCTGCGATCCAGGTTGTAAGGTGGCGGCAGGAAAAACTCTTCTTCCACCATGTCTTCTGCTTCAAAGCGCAAAGTGCTGTCGCCGCGGGCCAAATAGACATTGAAGGGTTCGCGCTTGTAGTGTCCGCCTGCCACGTATTCCAGGGCGGCGCGGAATTGGTAGGGGGGGTAGTAGCCACGCAGGCGCAGGGCAATCCTCCCATCCCGATCATAGAACACCAGGGATGGCGTGAAGTTGGTGCCCATCTTCAGAGCATAGTCCCGCTGGGTCATGCTTGTCCCGGCGGGATCGGTAACTTCTTCCGGACTCCAGATGTCGATAGCAATGACGTCGAAGTTGTCCCGGGTGTATTTGACGATATCCGGCTGCTTGAAATTGACTTCCATGAGTTGTTTGCAGTAGGGGCAGCGTTTCTGCCCAAAATAGACGATGATGCCTTTCTTGCCATTCTGTATGGCTTCCGCGAGATCCTCCTGGAGATCCAGGAAACTGTCTTTGAACCAGTCAGGATGCTGGACCATGCTCTTGAGCGGGATATCATCGAACACCAGCGGGTCGCTGTCTTCGGAGGCCAGGACTCCCCTGCCCCAGCCCAGCAGCAGGGTGCATAGAAAACCCCATACCAGAATACGCATCGTCATAGCCAGGCTTTCCAGTCAATACTGTTGTCCCCAAATACCAGGAAATAGGGGTTCAACAGCGATTCTTTCTGGTTGTACCGCAGCCTCTGCAGCCTGGTGTCCGTAACCTGGCCACCGGCCGCTTCGACCACTGCCTGGGCTGCGGCCGTGTCCCATTCGGATGTGGGGCCGAGGCGGGGATAGATGTCCGCCTTGCCTTCGGCCACCAGGCACAGCTTCAAAGAGCTGCCCATGCTCACCATGGTGTGTTCCGGCAGTCTTGCCAGGAACTGTTTCAGACTGTCTCCGGCATGGGAGCGGCTTCCGGCAACGCGCAGGGGCCGGGCGCAGGGCCGTGTTACCTGTATGGGTTCCGCCGCAGCGCCGTTTTCCTGGCGGAAAGCGCCGTTTTCAATATCACCAAAATAGGTTGCGCCGGTAACGGGCACATGCACGACGCCCAGCACTGGCAGGCCCTCTTCGATCAGAGCGATATTCACGGTAAATTCCCCATTGCGTTTGACGAATTCCCGGGTTCCGTCCAGGGGATCGATGAGCCAGTAGCGCTGCCATTGGCGCCTCTCCTCCCAGGGAATGTCCGCAGATTCCTCTGAGAGCACCGGAATCTGCGGTGTCAGTTCCTGTAGTGCTGCGACGATATGATTGTGTGAAGCCAGATCCGCCTGAGTGAGAGGCGAGTCATCTTCCTTGTGTTGTACGGCAAAGTCCTGTCCGTAGATTTCCAGGATGGCTTTTCCCGCAGCACGGGAAACATGGTTGATGAGCTGAATGTCTGGTAATGTCATGAATACACGGAATCCGGGAATCAGTGCGGTCCTGTTTCTGGGAGCTTGTCCGACTTAGGGGTTCGTAGTGAGGCGAATGGGAAATCGCTGCAGTAGAATCGGCCTAAGTCGGACTGGCTCCTGGCGGCAAGCCTTGTTTTCTTTTTTGGGGACACGATACCACATGTTTGACTGGTCAAGAATAGATACCGTACTGCTGGACATGGACGGGACTCTGCTGGATCTGCATTTTGACAACCATTTCTGGCTGGAGCATGTTCCCCTGCGCTATGCAGAAAAGCACGGTTTGAGTGTGGATGCCGCCAAACAGGTGCTGATGAAGCGATATGCCCGGGTGGAGGGCACGCTGGACTGGTATTGTGTGGATTACTGGAGTCAGGAGCTGGCCCTGGACATCCCCCTGCTCAAGAGTGAGGTGGATCATCTCATTGCAGTGCATCCCCATGTACTGGATTTCCTGCGGCGCCTGGGGAAGGCAGGCAAGGTTCGCGCATTGGTCACCAATGCGCATCAAAAGGCGCTGCATCTGAAGATGCGAAAAACGCGTCTGGGCAATTATCTCGACCAGGTTATCAGTGCCCACGAACTGGGTTTGCCCAAGGAGAACCCGGCATTCTGGGAACGTTTGCGTCAGCAGCTGAATTTTAGTCCTCAAAGAACCCTGTTCATTGATGACAGCCTGCCCGTGCTGCGTTCTGCCCGGGAATACGGTATTGCGGAGTTGTTGTGCATGCAGCAGCCAGATGCGACGCAACCGGTGAGGGATATCCACGAGTTCAAATCCCTGCGGCATTTTCAGCCGTTGCTGGATGAACTGGGCTCAGAGGCTTGAATCACTATAGGTTGCCAGCAGGTCAAGCAGCTGTTCTTCAGGAACAGGCTTGCTGATGAGAAAGCCCTGCAGGTAGTTGCAGCCGATCGCTACCAGGTAGTTTTTCTGCTCTTCGGTCTCCACCCCCTCGGCGACCACTTTCATGTTGAAGCTGTGCGCCAGTTGCACGATGGCCTGCACCAGGATGGCGTCTTCCGGATCAGTTGTCAGATTGCGTACGAATTCCTTGTCGATCTTTATGCTGTCAAAAGGGAAGGAGCGCAGGTGGTTGAGGGAAGATTGCCCGGTGCCAAAATCATCCAGCGCCAGCGGAATGCCCAGTTGGCGCAGTTCTCCCAATAGCGCCCTGGCGTTGGCCAGATCCTCCATGAGCGTGTCTTCAGTAATCTCTAGGTTGATCAGTGAGGGGAATTCCTGTTGGGTAAGGTTGTTGATCATGTCTTTGTGGCGTGTGGGGTCGCGCAACATAGTGCTTGATATGTTCATTGCCACACGCAGGGGGATGCCGTACTGCTGCAGGGCGGCCTTTTGAAGATGATCGACTTGCTTGGACAGATAGTGATTCAGGGTTCTCCGCAGCTCCAGGTTGAGGTTTTTGAGAGAGTCCATGAACACTCCCGGATAAACCATCTCACCGTCTTCGGGCTGCCAGCGCATCAGTGCTTCCACGGCAATCAGCTGGCCGCTGTCGGCGCTGATGATCGGTTGGTAGTGGTAAAGGAATTCGTTGTTGCGCACGGCGTTGCGCAGGCGCTGCTCAAGGTCCAGCTGTTGACTGGCCTTGTGCAGAAGCTCGCCGGTAAAGAACTGGTAGTTGTTCTTGCCTTTGCGTTTTGCTTCGTACATGGCAGCATCGGCATCTCTGAGCAGGTCATCCGACTGATTGTCATCGAAAGGTGCTGTGGCAATTCCAATGGAAGCGGTGATGTGGAATTCCTGATCATTGATCACATAAGGCTCCTGCAGAATTTCCAGAATCTTCAGTGCAATATTGCGTGCAAAGGCCTTTTGCTGGATATCTTCCAGGAGAATGGCGAATTCATCACCTCCGAGGCGGGCAATGGTGTCTGAGCCGCGTACTACCTGCTTCAGCCGTTGGGCCACGGTGATCAGCAGTTCGTCGCCTGCCAGGTGCCCCAGGGTGTCATTGATTTGTTTGAAATTGTCCAGATCCAGGAACAAGCAAGAAATCATGCAGTTGTGCCGGCTGGCAATCTGCAGGGCATGTTCCAAGCGGTCTTTGAACAACAGACGGTTGGGCAGCTGGGTCAGGGGGTCATGATGGGCCAGGTGATCCAGCCGCTGTTCCCGTTTGATCACCTGACGTCGCATTTCACCGAAGGCTTCGACCAGATCCCGGGTCTCTTTCAGCTTGGGTGTGGGAATAACCACCCGGCTGTCGCCGCTGGCCTCCTGGCGCAGGGCGTGAGCCGTGTCCGACATGGGTTTGATGACCCGGAACTTCAGATAGTAGTACGCGCTGATGATAAGCAGCACACCAACAATGGCCATGAGCAGTATGGCCTGACTGAGGTGCGATGTACTGTTGGTCAGATCGGTGATATCCCTCGATGCCTGTTCGCTCAGGTTTTTCTGCAAGCGGGCAAGCTGGGATTTCATGGTTTCCATCCTGGGCTGCAGGGAGGTTTTGTACATGTACAGATCCTGGCGCCACTTGCTCGAATTCAAGCTGGACAGGAGATCGTCATAGTGGCTTTCCCACTGGTCGATATTTTCATACAGGTGCTGCCAGTTCCCTTCGGGCAAGGGCAGATAGTTTTCCGGAGGCGAAGTGCTCTCCAGTTTTTTCAATACCGTGCGCATCTGTTCCAGATAGAGTTGTACGTTATAGATGCGGCTGGCCATGCCATCCTGCGGCGTGTCGGAGAAAACACTGAACCGGTTGGCCACCAGCAGGCGGAATTCGGAGAGCACCCGCTGCCAGGTATGCCTGGCCTGGTAAGCCAGATGGGAAAAACTGTTCTCCTGATTGGCCCCGACCGTTTGATAGATAAGGTTGTCCAGGGCATCCATGACGGCCCTGGAACGGGGCTGCATGTAGGTACGCATGATGTAGATGCTGGGAAAACGCAACATGTTGTTGCGTGATATATGCAGAAAGCTCATGGCCTCTGAACGGAAGGCTGGCAGATCAGCGCGGGATATGAACCTCTGTAGGATATCCTGGTTTGTGTCCTGTTCATCCATGTCCCGGGCGAGTACTTTGAACTGGGCGTCCAGTTCGGTCAGCATCTGCTTCAGTTCGGGTTCCGGAACACTGCCGGGTTCAATGATCTGTTGTCCTAGTCCTTGTTCCAGCTCCTGCAGCTGTTGTTGCAGCCTGGCAGCGTGTTCCTGAGCGGTTGTGCGGCTGGCGATGCGCTGGATCTGTTCTTCCGTAGCCTGTCCTACATAACGGTGCCCGGCCCAGGCAATAAGCATCAAAGTGGCAACAAGTGCGAGGGCCATGTACAGGTACTGGCCCTGATACGAGGCCATGCTCGGCAGTTGCCATCTGTTTTTCACTTGCCGGCTCATGGGGGACTTCGTGGTGGCTCCTGATCCCGGTGGCGCAGGTTTTCCTGCTTGTCTTTGATGCTGTAGAATCCCCGCGCAAGGACGGGGCTTTGCGGCGCTCTTTCACACTACAGTAATGTGTATCCGGACTTTGCGGCAGGTAGCCGCTAGCAGAAAGGCGCTCAGCTTCGTCTTTGACTTCGCGGACGGCCCTGTCGGCCTGTTCTGCGTCCGCCCCGGCCCTTGGTGTGCTGCCCAGGCCGGTTTCTGGATTTGCGTGGGGTATGAACCCGGCTGGAGGGATCGACATTGGCCAGCAGATCGCCTGGTACAGAACTCATGGGAATCTTGTGCCCTATGTAAGCCTCGACTTCCGGAAGGGAGAAAGCATGGGTCTCGCATACGAAGCTGATGGCGCTGCCTTTGGCGCCTGCCCGTCCGGTACGCCCTATGCGATGCACGTAATCTTCCGCATCCTCAGGTAAATCATAGTTGATAACGTGAGTGACGTCAGGGATATGCAGGCCCCGGGCGGCCACATCCGTGGCTACCAATACGTCCAGTGCCCCGTCGGTAAATTTTTTCAGCAGGCTCATGCGCTTCTTCTGAGGTACATCGCCTGACAGCACGGCAGCCTGCAGGCCATTGCCCTGCAGGAAGCCCCATACTTTATCGGCAGTCCGCTTGGTATTGACGAATACAATGGTTCTTGCGCCCTTCCATTGGCGCAGCAGACCGATGAGCAAAGGGATCTTTTCGTCATTGGCCGTCATATAGCCTTGTTCTTCTATACGGTCAGCCGTGACTTTGTCCGGTTCGATCTCTATGGCTTTGGGGTTGTTCATGTGCTCGTAGGCCAGTTCCTTCACGCGGAAGGACAGGGTGGCGGAGAACAGCATACCCAGGCGCTTTTCCGGTGGTGGACAGCGCCGCAGCAGGAACCGGATATCCTTGATGAAGCCCAGATCGAACATGCGGTCTGCCTCATCCAGCACTACCACCTGAATCTCCCGCAGGTCGTAGATCTTCTGTTTGAAGTAATCGATGAGGCGTCCGGGGGTGCCCACCAGTATGTCCACGCCTTCACCCACGGCTTTGCGCTGGGATTCGTATCCTGTGCCGCCGTACACAACTTCGAGCTTGTGGCCTGTGTGTCCGGCCAGTACCCGGGCGTCTTTCTCGATCTGGATGGCCAGTTCCCGTGTCGGGGCGATGATCAACACCCGTGGCTGGTTGGGGCGGCGCTTCCCGGAAGGCGGATGTTGCTCCATATGATGCAGGGCGGCGAGAAGAAAAGCGGCGGTCTTGCCCGTGCCTGTCTGGGCCTGCCCGGCCACGTCTTTGCCTTCCAGGGCAGGAGGCAAAGTGGCCGCCTGGATCGGCGTGCAATATTCGAAACCGGCATCCTTGACGCCGGCAAGTACGGATTCCGACAGGCCGAAGCTGTCGAAGCGGGTGTCTGTCAGGTGTTTGTTATCGCTCATAGACGCCAAAGGATACATCAAAAGCATCTTTTTCGGGGCTGTGGATAACGAATATGCAATAAAAACTTGAAAAATGCGTCAAGGTCAGGGCAAAATTCGGATACGGCAGCGATTTCACCTACACCATGGGTGGTGAACAGCCCGCCACTTTCAATATATATCAGATACAAAGAACCTGTATATTCATCAGCGCGTTGTCGATTCAGGCAATGCACTTACCCATTTTTCATATATCCGGAGAAACAGTCAGTGAGTGACAAAATCGTTCAATTGGCGGACGACACTTTTGAAAACGAAGTGCTTAAGGCCGACGTACCCGTACTGGTCGATTATTGGGCGGAATGGTGTGGTCCATGCAAGATGATCGCGCCAGTGCTGGATGAAATTGCCGACGAGTATGGCGACCGTTTGAAAATCGCCAAGCTTAATATTGATGACAACCCGGATACCCCGCCCGCCTATGGCATTCGCGGTATTCCTACCTTGATGCTGTTCAAGAATGGCGAGGTGGAAGCCACCAAGGTGGGGGCTGTATCCAAGTCACAGTTGACAGCATTTATCGACAGCAACTTATGAATCAACTGCGTCATGCCGGTAAGGCATGGCGCGGATGACCGGGCTGGAGATGCGCCGGACATCTGCTTCTCCATTTCGCTTTCCCTGTAACTCCCTGCCGGGAACTCTCATTCTCTCCATATTTCTCATACCAGACTCTCATGAATCTCAACGATCTTAAAAACATGCCCGTTCCGGAACTATCCGCCATGGCTCAGTCCATGAAGATCCAGGGCACGGGACGCTCCCGCAAGCAGGATCTCATCTTTGCCATCCTCAAGGCTCACGCCAAGAAGGGCGAGGACATCCATGGCAGTGGCGTGTTGGAAATTCTCCAGGACGGTTTTGGCTTCCTGCGGTCCGCCGACTCTTCGTTTCTCGCCGGTCCCGATGACATCTATGTATCGCCCAGTCAGATCCGGCGCTTTGCCCTGCGCACCGGCGATACGATTTCCGGCACTATCCGCCCTCCCAAGGACAATGAGCGTTATTTCGCCCTGCTCAAGATCGACGAGATCAATTACGACAAACCTGAAGTCGCCAAAAACAAGATACTGTTCGAAAACTTCACCCCCTTGTTTCCCAATGAGCCCCTGCACCTGGAGATGGGCAATGGCAGCACGGAAGACATCACCGCGCGCACCATCGAACTGGTGGCGCCGGTAGGCAAGGGGCAGCGCGGCCTCATCGTTTCCCCGCCCAAGGCGGGCAAGACCATGATGATGCAGAATATCGCCCAGTCCATCGTCAGGAATCATCCCGAGGTCTATCTCATCATCCTGCTCATCGATGAGCGCCCGGAGGAAGTGACGGAAATGGCCCGCTCGGTATCGACGGCGGAAGTGATCTCCTCCACTTTCGATGAGCCCGCAGCGCGGCATGTGCAGGTGGCGGAGATGGTGATTGCCAAGGCCAAGCGCCTGGTGGAGCACAATCGCGATGTGGTGATCCTGCTCGATTCCATCACCCGCCTGGCGCGGGCCTACAACACGGTGATTCCTTCTTCCGGCAAGGTACTCACGGGTGGTGTGGACGCCAACGCCCTGCAGAAGCCCAAGCGCTTCTTTGGCGCAGCGCGTAACGTGGAAGAGGGTGGTTCCCTGACCATCCTGGCCACGGCCCTGGTGGAAACCGGTTCGCGCATGGATGATGTCATCTACGAGGAATTCAAGGGCACGGGCAACATGGAGGTGCACCTGGACCGGCGCATTGCCGAGAAGCGCATCTTCCCGGCCATCAACATCAACCGCTCAGGCACCCGCCGCGAGGAATTGCTCATTCCCCAGGCGGAACTGCAGAAGATCTGGATATTGCGCAAAATCCTGCATCCCATGGATGAACTGGCCGCCATGGAATTCCTGTATGACAAGCTCAAGCAGACCAAGACCAACGAAGAATTCTTCAACTCCATGAAGAAGAAATAGACCGGGTGTAAACCGGATGGCATTGCCCCGCACCGCCATGATACTGGCAGCCGGCCGCGGTGAACGCCTGCGTCCGCTGACGGATCATGTGCCCAAGCCTCTGCTGGAGGCGGGCGGCAAGCCCCTCATCGCCTGGCACCTGGAAAAACTGGCCAAGGCCGGATTCAGGGACGTGGTGATCAACCATGCCCACCTGGGCGGGCAGATCGAAAAAGCCCTGGGTGATGGAAGCTCCTGGGGATTGCGCATCCGCTACTCGGCGGAAGGCGAGGGTCAGGCCCTAGAAACCGGCGGCGGTATCTGCAAGGCCCTGCCACTGCTGGGATCCGGCCCGTTTCTGGTGGTCAATGGGGATGTGTTCAGCGACGTGGATTATGCCTCCCTGGAATTGCAGGGTCACGATCTGGCGCAGTTGCTGCTGGTGGACAACCCGCCACATCACCCGGCAGGGGATTTCTTTCTGCATCAGGGGCGGGTGCAAGCCCAGGGACAGCCGCGGCTGACCTTCAGCGGCATCGGCGTTTACCACCCCCGGCTTTTCGATGGCTGCGATCCCGTGGCTTTCCCTTTGGCCCCCCTGCTGCGCGATGCAATGACAAAAGGACTGGTCGGCGGCCAGCATCATGAGGGATACTGGCTGGATGTGGGAACGGCTGAACGCTATCAGCAACTGAAAACAAGGCTGGGACATGGGACAGGAAATCACGCATAGCAGTTTCTCCGAGGATGACTTCCGGCGCTTTCGCGACCGGGTGGTGGCCGAGACCGCCCTGCTGGAGCAATGGATGGCGGAAGGCCTGCTGGATTCGGCGGAACCCATGGCAGGCAGTGAAATCGAAGCCTGGCTGGTGAACGACCGGGGTTTGCCTGCGCCACAGAACAGTCTTTTTCTGGAACGCATGAATGATCCCATGGTGGTGCCCGAGCTTTCCACCTTCAATGTGGAACTCAATACCGAGCCGGTGCGTTTTTCCGGGGGCATGTTCAACCACATGCATGAGGAACTGGCCGGGTTGTGGCAGCGCTGTGAAGACGTGGCCAGCGCCGATGGCGCGCACATGCTCATGATCGGAATTCTTCCCACGGTGCAGCAATCGGATCTGTGTCTGGCCAATATCTCCGGCATGCAACGTTACCAGGCCCTCAACGAGCAGGTACTGCGCATGCGCGATGGCCAGCCTCTGTCGCTGGATATCAATGCCCAGGAACATCTGGTGGCCGAGCATGACGATGTGATGCTGGAAGCGGCTACAACCTCTTTCCAGATCCACCTGAAAATCGACCCGGAACAGGCCAGGCGCGCCTACAATCTCTCCAAGATGATCTCTGCGCCCATGGTGGCCCTGTCCGCCAACTCGCCCTTCCTGTTTGGTCACGAACTGTGGGACGAGACCCGCATTCCCCTGTTCGAACAGTCCGTGGCTGTAGGGGCCAGTGATTACTCCAAGCGCGTGACCTTTGGTGTGCGCTATGCGGAGCATTCCATCATGGAGTGTTTTGAGGCTAACCGTGACCGCTATCCCGTGCTTCTGCCCCAACTCATGGATGAGCCTGTGGAGTCCCTGGCTCACCTGCGCCTGCACAATGGCACTATCTGGCGCTGGAACCGTCCCCTGGTGGGTTTCTCGGAGAACGGAAAACCTCATGTGCGCATCGAGCACCGGGTGGTTCCCAGCGGACCTTCTCCTCTGGACGTCGTGGCCAACGCAGCATTCTATTTTGGTCTGCTGCGGGAACTCATCGACGTGGAGGACCAGGTGGAGACTCGCCTGCCGTTCATTACCGCCAAGGAAAATTTCTACGGCGCCGCCTGCCGGGGCCTGGATGCCCAGGTTACCTGGTTCGACGGCCAGCAGGGCAGCATTGCCGATCTGTGCCTGTCCAGACTTCTGCCCCAGGCCCGAACCGGACTGGAACGCATGGGCATTTCCGGGCAGGAGGCCGGGCGTTGGCTGGATATCATCGAGGCCAGGATCTCCGCCCGGCAGACCGGTGCGCATTGGCAGCGGCAATGGGTCGCCCGCTATGGCAAGGATTTCCCCGCCCTGGTGCGGGCCTATCGGGAAAGGCAGGCCAGCGGGAAGCCTGTTTCCCAGTGGAAGCTCTGAAACATGTACGCGGAGTTGTATGAACTTCCCCGGGGACTTCTGGAGCTCAGGGCGCCAGAGCTGCATGCTTTTCTCGGCGGCCCCACCCTGATCCATCTGTCCGGCCGCCGCGAGGCGCCTTTGTTCGTATCTGTGCTCATGCACGGCAATGAGGACGTGGGCTGGGAGGCCCTGCGCCACATGCTGCGCAAGTACCGCGCTGGTGGTGGTGACCAGGAACTTCCCCGCTCTCTTTCCCTGTTTATCGGCAACACCTCGGCTGCCGCAGCGGGCATGCGCCGCCTGGCGGGGCAGCCGGACTACAACCGTGTCTGGCCCGGCAGCGAAATGCCCCCTACGGCGGAACATGCCATGATGGAATCCATCGTGGACACCATGGCCCGTATGGGCGTGTTCGCCAGCGTGGATGTGCACAACAACACCGGTCTCAATCCTCACTATGCCTGTGTCAACGTGGTGCGCACGGAGTCTTTGCATCTTGCGGCCATGTTCAGCCGCACAGTGGTGTATTTCACCCGGCCCAAGGGGGTGGCTTCCATGGCCATGACAGAGCTTTGTCCCGCTGTCACTCTGGAGTGTGGCAAGGTCGGCCAGGTGCATGGCGTGCAGCATGCCAGTGAGTATCTGGATGCCTGCCTGCATCTGGACCACCATCCCGAGCATCCTATTGCTCCCCAGGACATCGATCTGTTCCATACAGTAGCCATCGTCAAGATCCCCCCGGAAGTCAGTTTTGGCTTTGGCTGCCGGAATCACGACCTGTGCCTGCTGGATGACCTGGAGAAGCTCAATTTCCGGGAGATTCCTGCGGGCACCTGTTTCGGTCAGGTGCGGGAAGGCCTGGGTATCCCTCTGGACGTGAGGAACGAACTCAATCACGATGTGGCGGCGCGCTATTTTACCGTTGAAAGAGGTGAACTGCTCACCCGTTCCCCGGTAATGCCTTCCATGCTCACCCGCAACGAGCAGGTCATCCGCCAGGACTGCCTGTGCTACCTCATGGAACGTTTTGATCTGCACCTGGAAGATGCAGAACTGAGCGCCTGAAGAAATTTTCGTTCAGCCGTTAGGTAGCTGGACTACCTGAAATGCCCCCTTGTTTTGCTTATTTCAATGTGAAGCACTTCACATCAGAATACGCCTGCGCCTGATACATACCTGGGCGTTGGTGCCGGCTATAAAAACCACTTACTACGCCGGGAGGGGAGGTTTCCTGTCAATCCGAAGAAACAAGAGTGTGTGAGATCATGAACAACACTAGTTTGAAAATCCTGTTTGTCGCGCTGTTCTCCCTGCAGGCGAGTGCCCTTTGGGCCAATGCGGAAGACGATGCCTACTATGCCGCCATGGAACAACTGGCAGCAGAAGCGGGTTCCACTGAGCCAGAAACCCTGGCGATTGAAACGCGAGTGGACATGGAGGCGCGTATGAAAGAGCTGCGCGGTATTTCCCCCAGCGCCTGGGCAACCTACAAGCGCTTGCGCCCTTCCTATAAGGCAGAGGTGCGCAAAGCCCTCAAGGCTGACAAGGATCTCTATCAGGTCATTGAACTGATCTTCGCCCGCAACACCTGATAGCCGGATTGCTATTCATAGCCTCCGGGATTCTGACTCTGCCAGCGCCAAGTGTCGGCGCACATTTCCTCGATACCTTTTTCCGCTTTCCAGCCCAGTTCCCGGGCGGCCAGTCCGGGATCGGCATAGCAGCTGGCGATATCGCCTTCCCGGCGTGGGGCAATCTGGTAGGCAATGTTCCTGCCACTGGCCTTTTCGAAGGCTTTCACCATGTCCAGCACGGAATAACCCTGGCCGGTGCCCAGGTTGTAGGTCACGATGCCGGGATTCTGGGCCAGTTTCTCAAGGGCCTTGATGTGCCCCTTGGCCAGATCCACAACATGAATATAGTCCCGGACGCCAGTGCCGTCGGGGGTGGGGTAATCATCGCCAAACACTGACAGGCGCTCCAGGCGTCCCACGGCCACCTGGCTGATATAGGGCATGAGGTTGTTGGGAATGTCATTGGGCGACTCGCCGATACGGCCGCTGGCGTGGGCGCCCACAGGGTTGAAGTAACGCAGGCGGGCGATATTCCAGTCAGAATCGGAGACATACACGTCCGCCAGCATTTCCTCGATGATGAGCTTGGAGCGGCCATAGGGGTTGGTGGCGGATACCGGGAAATCCTCGGTGATGGGCAGGCTGGCCGGATCGCCATACACTGTGGCCGAGGAGCTGAATACCAGGTTCTTCACTCCTGCAGCATTCATGGCTTCGAGGAGATTCAGTGTGCCGCCGATGTTGTTCTGGTAATAGGGGATGGGGATATGCACGGACTCTCCCACGGCCTTGAGCCCGGCAAAATGGATCACCGCATCGATGGGATGCTGGTCGAAAACCGCAAAGGTGGCATCCTTGTCGCGCAGATCGGCTTCAATGAACTCGATCTTCCGGCGGGTGATCTCCTCGACCCGCTCGACAGCCGTGTACTGACTGTTGCTCAGATTGTCCATGACGACTACCTGATAGCCGGCTTCCAGAAGCTCCACGTTGGTATGGGAGCCGATATAACCGGCGCCGCCTGTGACCAGGATGGTCTTGAGTTTTGTTGTCATTGCTGGCCTCCCTGTTGCCTGATGAGTGTAAATCTGTTCAACCGGGGTCATTGGCTGTCGAGCAGCGGATTGGCCTGCAGGTCGGCATGGTAGGAAGAGCGCACCATGGGGCCGCTGGCCACATTGGAAAAGCCCAGGGATTCGGCGAGCATGCGCAGTGCTTCGAATTCCTGCGGTGGTACGAAGCGGGACACGGGCAAGTGCTCCCGGCTGGGCTGCAGGTACTGGCCCAGGGTCAGCATGTCGACACCGTGCTGGCGCAGATCCTGCAGCACCTGCTCGATCTCCTCCGTGGATTCGCCCAGGCCGAGCATGATGCCGGACTTGGTGGGGATGTCCGGGTGTTGCTGGCCAAAGGACTCCAGCAGCTTCAGGGACCAGGTATAGTCTGCGCCAGGGCGCGACTGGCGGTAAAGGCGGGGCACGGTTTCCAGGTTGTGATTGAACACGTCCGGAGGCGCTTCGCCCAGGCGTTCCAGGGCGATCTCCATGCGACCGCGGAAATCCGGCACCAGGATTTCGATACGGGTATCCGGACTATTGCGGCGCACGGCGTGGATGCAGTCCCGGTAGTGGGCGGCACCGCCATCGCGCAGGTCGTCCCGGTCCACGGAGGTGATCACTACGTACCTGAGCTGCATTTCGGATATGGCCTGGGCGAGTTGTTCCGGCTCATCCTGGTTCAGGGGCTCGGGTTTGCCATGGGCCACATCGCAGAAAGGACAGCGCCGGGTGCAGATGTCACCCATGATCATGAAAGTGGCGGTGCCGTGGGTGAAGCATTCCCCAAGATTGGGGCACTGGGCTTCTTCACAGACCGAGGCCAGCCCCCGCTGACGCAGGATCTTACGGATGCGTGTGACGCCAGGCCCCTGGGGCGCCCGGGCGCGGATCCATTCCGGTTTGCGCGGCAGTGTCTTGCTGGGCTGCACCTTGATGGGTATGCGCTTCAGTTTTTCCTTGCCGCGCTGATGGGTGCTGCCCTTGTTGCGGGATGGCGCCCGGTAATCGTCGCTCATGTCTGCCATCGTGGTTGAAGGTTGAGTCGGGCGCACAATAGCGCCACCAGTTCCTGGCCTGCCTGCGGCATGTCCAGGTCAATACCCAGGTCTTTCAGGCGGGTCACTTCCTGGCCGGGGTAGCCACAGGGATTGATACGGGAGAAAGGTTCCAGATCAGTATCCAGGTTCAGGGCCAAGCCATGATAAGTGTACCCCCGGCGCACCCGCAGGCCCAGCGCAGCAAGCTTTTTTTCATCCACGTAAACACCGGGGGCATCGGTGCGGGCGCGGGCCTCCACGCCATGCCTGGCCAGGAGGCCGATGACCGATTGTTCCATGTCGGTGACCAATGGGCGTATGCCCCGTTTTATAGCCTTGAGATCCAGGAGCAGATAGAGGATGAGCTGGCCGGGACCATGGTAGGTAACTTGGCCGCCACGGTCGCTCTGCACTACGGGAATATCACCGGGGTTCAGAACATGCTCGGCTTTGCCGGCTTGCCCCTGGGTAAAAACTGGTGGATGCTCCAGGAGCCAGATCTCGGAGGGTGTTTCCGGTGTGCGCCGGTCGGTGAAGTCCCGCATGGCCTGCCAGGTCTGCTCATAGTCCTGCTGACCAAGTTCACGGATGATGACGGGAAGGGGCATGGGGCGGCTGCCGGGGCAGCGTGTCAGAGACGCATCAGCACCCGGTCATGGGCGGTGAGGTCGTCGTAGATGGCGTCCAGGTGTTCCCGGCTCTGGGCTTCGATGTCCACACTCACGGAGACATATTTGCCATTTTTACTTGGGCGTATGCTGACGGCGCCCTCGTGGATGTCCGGGCAGTGGCGGCGAATGATGTTCACCACCAGGGCGTCGAAATCCTCTTCATCCAGACCCATGGCCCGCACCCGGAATTTGCAGGGATAGGTCATGCCTTCCGGCTCGTGGTTTGTGGGTTTTTTCTCGTCACTCATAACAGTTATCACTGGCTTGGGTTCTCAGCCGCAGGCGTTCCTTGCAGGCGGCGTAAAGGGCATCCATTCTTTCCCACATGGGGCCGGGCACGCCGTTTGCAACCGGTTTGCCGTTGAGGCGGGTGACGGGCATGACCTCTTTGGTGGAACTGGTGATCCAGATTTCGTCAGCCGTCTCCAGTTCATCCGCAGAGATACTTGCCTCGGCATAGGGAATGCCAGCGTCCATGGCCAGCTCCAGAACCAGGTCCCGGGTGATGCCCGGGAGCAGATGGGGGCTTTTGGGCGGGGTGATGACCAGCCCGTCCTTGACCATGAACAGGTTGGAGGCGGTGCCTTCGTTAGCCAGTCCGTCGCGTACCAGAATGGCCTCATCCGCGCCTTCTTCCCGGGCCTGGCTCTGGGCCAGGATATTGGCCAGGAGGGTGATGGTCTTGATGTCGCAGCGTTGCCAGCGGATGTCTTCCAGGGTGATCACGGACATGCCTCTGGCCACCAGCTCCGGGTCGCGCCGGTTGATGGGGCTGGCCATGGCCATGACCGTGGGCTGCACGGATTCCGGAATGGCATGCAGGCGTTTGCCATAGGCCCCGCG
Organism: Sedimenticola sp.; assembly: GCA_026994195.1. Taxonomy (GTDB): domain Bacteria; phylum Pseudomonadota; class Gammaproteobacteria; order Chromatiales; family Chromatiaceae; genus Thiolapillus. The sequence goes on from JALWRH010000071.1 coordinate 25,699, forward strand.
GGTGATCTGCAGGTAGATCTGCTGGTCCTCGCTGCCGCGTTGCTGCAGCAGCTGGTGCAGGATCTGCGACCATTGCTCATGATCCAGGGGTGGCGTCATGCGGATGGCCGCCAGGGAGTTGCTCAGGCGGTTCAGGTGCTCGCGCAGGCGGAAAGGCAGCCCGGCATAGGCGGGGATGACCTCGTACACGCCGTCGCCAAAGAGAAAACCCCGGTCCATGACGGAAACCCGGGCCTGATCTTCAGGGATGAACTCACCATTCAGGTAAAGAAGTAGACTCATAGGGTTACTCGAAAATCATCAGCATGCTGTCCACGATATTGTGGAAAAACCCACCCTCGCGCACCCTGCGTAGGGCCACCAGGGGCACTTCCTTGATGACTTCGCCATCGTGTTCCAGCGTGATGGTGCCCAGTTTCTGGCCCTGGCTTACCGGGGCCATGACGCTGTCCCGGATCTGGACCCGGGCCTTGAGCTTGTCATAGCTGCCCCGGGGGATGGTAACGTAAAGGTCTTTCTCCACGCCCAGGCCCAGGTTCTCCACTTCTCCTTTCCACACGCGGATGGTTCTCAGGGGCTTCCCGGCGTCGTAGAGGCGGTGGGTCTGGTAGAAGCGGAAGCCGAAATTGAGCAGGGTCTGGCTTTCCCGGGCGCGGGCTTCATCGCTCTTGGTGCCCATGACCACGGACAAAAGGCGCATGTTCTCCCGCTTGGCGGAAGCCACCAGGCAGTAGCCGGCGGCGGCGGTGTGCCCGGTTTTTATGCCATCTACACTGGGGTCGCGCCATAGCAGGCGGTTCCGGTTTTTCTGGGTGATGCCATTGAAAGTGAATTCCTTGGTGGAGTACAGGGGGTAGAACTGGGGAAATTCGGTGATCAGCGCCCGGGTGACTTTGAGGATGTCTTCGGGGGTGGAATAGTGATTGGGATCCGGCAGGCCAGTGGCGTTCACGAAATGGGTGTTTTCCATGCCCAGTTCCACGGCATGCTTGTTCATGAGGATGGCAAAAGCCTCTTCGCTGCCAGTGATATGTTCCGCCAGGGCCACGCAGGCATCGTTGCCGGAAGCGATGATCATGCCATGGATGAGGTCATCCACCGAGACCTGTTTGCCAACCTCGATGAACATGCGGGAACCGGGGGTCTTCCAGGCTTTTTTACTCACCAGCACCTTGTCGTCAAGGCTGATATTGCCGGCTTCCAGTTCCTTGAACACCGTGTAGGCAGTCATGATCTTGGTCAGGCTGGCAGGTTCCAGGCGCTTGTCGGCGTTATTTTCCGCCAGCACCTTGCCACTGTGGAAATCCAGGAGCAGATGGCCGGTGGCGGCGATATGTGGCGGAGAGGCTATGGGTGCTGCGGCGAGACCCCCTGCAAGGGCAAGACAGCAGAGTAAGGTTATAAATATCTTTATCGGGTTCATGGCGTCATTGTACTACGTGGTATTGGTGTATGCCCCAGCGGGGCAGTTGTCCGGTGATCTGTTCCAGTTGCCGGGTGTTCTCCACCGGTCCCAGCCAGACTTTGTAGAGGATGCCCTTGGGCCGGGTGTCGGTTTCCACCCTGCCTTTGAAACCGGCCTGTTGTTCCAGACGGTGCAGCAACTGCCGGGCATTCCGGGCGTTGCTGAAAGCGCCAGCCTGTATCCACAGGGGAAATCCGGCTTCATCCACTTGGGGGCCGGGGGCATCGGGAGTTATGGCTACGACTTCCACGGGGGCCGTGCCCTTGCCCAGTACGCCCAGTTTGGAAGCGGCGGCGTAGGAGAGGTCAATGATGCGCCCGGCATGGAAAGGGCCGCGATCATTCACCTTCACCACCACGGATCTGCCATTGTCCAGATTGGTGACCCGCACCCATGTGGGCAGGGGCAGGGTCTTGTGGGCCGCCGTCATGGCATACATGTCATAAGGCTCGCCGCTGGAGGTACGTTTGCCGTGGAATTTCAGGCCGTACCAGGAAGCCAGTCCCCGTTCCCGGAAATTCCGTGCGTCTTTCATCACGTGGTAGGTGACCCCTCGTACGGTGTAGCTGTCGGGATTGCCGTAGGGGCTGTAGGGCACTTTTTGGGGGATGGCGTCGGGCACCTGGCTCACGTCCACGGGTGATTCCGGCCCGTAGTCCTCATCCGGAAACTCGTGGGTCCTGATGCTGCACGCGCCCAACCAGATGCTCAGAGCCAGGAGGCAGGCAAGGCGGACGATATATTTGGTCGCCGGGGTAATAATGCTGCTAGTGAATTTCACGAATGCGTTCGCCCAGCTGGTATACCGCCATGGCATAGAGTTCACTGTGGTTGTAGCGGGTGATGACATAGAAATTGTTCAGGCCTGCCCAGTATTCCGGGCCCTTGTCAGTCACCAGCTGGAACAGGGCGGTTTCCAGGTCGTCTCCCAGGGCGGGGTCGATGTGCAAACCCGCCTGGCGCAGTTTGCCCAGTGTGAACTGGGGTTTCAATCCGGCATCGATAAACTTCCGGTGGATGGGTTTGACCCCTGAAACAGGGGTGGTTACGGGTAGCCCGGCCTTCCAGCCATGACGGGCAAAATAGTTGGCCACGCTGCCGATGGCGTCGGTTTCGTTGTTCCAGATGTCGCGCTTGCCGTCGCCATCGAAATCCACTGCGTAGGCCAGGTAACTGCTGGGCATGAATTGTCCCAGTCCCATGGCGCCGGCATAAGAACCTTTGGGGCGGGTGGGATCGAGTCCCTCTTCCCGCGTCAGGATCAGGTATTTCTCCAGCTCGGCAGTAAAAAATTTGCTGCGCTTGGGATAGTGGAAGGCCAGGGTATAGAGGGCATCCAGCACACTGTCCTTGCCGGCGATGCGCCCATAGAAAGTTTCCACGCCGATGATGGCAACGATGTATTGCGGCGCCACCCCGTAGGTCTGTTCAGCTCTTTTCAGGGCCTCCTCGTTGCGTCTCCAGAATTCTGCTCCCTTGTTGATACGCTTTTCCTTGAGAAATATCTTGCGGTACTGGCCCCAGTTCAGGGTGTGTTCCGCGGGTTTGTTCATGCGGTCGATGATGTCCTGGCGCCGATGGGCTTTGCTCAGCACCTTGCGCAATTGGGTGGCGTCGAAGCCCTGGGTTTTACTCATGTGCTCGATGAAGGCCTCCACCGGATCGGCGGCCTGTGCCACCAGGGAAAGACTGAGCAGTACTAACCCGGCGACTAAATATGTCGCCCTCAGTGCTTCAGACAGGGTGCGTATCGGTGTTGTGGCGAATAGCAACAGGGAAAGGATTCTCATTTGGGCACCAGTTTCCTGTGGGTGTGTATGGACATGAGCATACCGAAACCGGCCATCAGGGTCACCAGGGAGGTGCCGCCATAGCTGATCAGGGGCAGGGGTACACCCACCACCGGCAATATACCGCTGACCATGCCCATGTTGACGAAAAGATAGACGAAGAAGACCAGCACCAGCGCTCCGGCCAGAAGACGGCTGTAGCTGTCCTGGGCCTGGGAGGCCATGTACAGGCCCCGCAGGATGATGAACAGGAAAATGGCCATCAGTATCATGATGCCGATCAGGCCGAACTCCTCTCCCAGTACGGCAAAGATGAAATCCGTGTGCCGTTCCGGGAGGAACTCCAGCTGGGACTGGGTGCCGTTGAGCCATCCCTTGCCGTAGATGCCGCCGGAGCCGATGGCGATCTTGGATTGGATGATATGGTAGCCGGAGCCCAGTGGATCGCTCTCCGGGTTGAGAAAGGTAAGCACCCGGCGGCGCTGGTAATCGTGCATGAGATACCAGATCGCCGGGGCCGCGGCCGCGGCCAGCAGGCCCAGGCCGATGATGAGCCGCCAGCTGATGCCGGCCAGGAACAACACGAACAGGCCGCTGCTGGCGACAAGTATGGCGGTGCCCAGATCCGGCTGCTTGGCGATGAGCAGTACAGGGATAGCCAGCAGCACCAGGCTCAGGAGAATTTGTTTCCAGTTGGGTGGCAGGGGTTTGCTGGACAGGAACCAGGCGAGCATCATGGGGGCCGCCAGCTTCACCAGTTCCGAAGGCTGAAAGCGCATGAAGCCCAGATCCAGCCAGCGTTGCGCCCCTTTTCCTATGACTCCCATGATCAGAACGGCCAGCAGCAGGGCCACGCCCAGGGTGTACAGCCAGGGACTCCAGCGCCGCAGGGTCTGAGGGGGGATCTGCGCCAGGAAGAACATGGCACCAAAAGCAATGAGCAGGCGCAGGGCCTGCTTCTCCACCTGATGCAGATCCTGGCCGGTGGCGGAATAGAGAACCACCAGCCCGTAGCCGCAGAGGAGCAACAATCCCGTGAGCAGGGGCAGATCCAGGTGAATGCGGGCCAACAGGCCGCGATGGCGTGCGGGTTCACTGGCCGGCAGGCCGCTGGGGGAACGGGAGGCAGGGTTCACTTGGTGGCTCCTTCTGGCTTGATATCGGGAGTGCCCAGCAGCCAGGCATCCATGACTTTCTTGGCCACAGGGGCGGCCGTAGAGCCGCCGTGGCCTCCATTCTCCACGATCACTGCGATGGCGATCTTTGGATCTTCCACTGGGGCATAGGCAATGAACAGAGCATGATCGCGCATCTTCTTTGTTATGGTTTCTTCGTCATATTCCGCATCCTGGGCGACGGTGAACACCTGGGCGGTGCCGGTTTTCCCGGCAATGCGGTAGTGCTCGTTCTTGAGCCGTCGGGCGGTTCCCCGGGGACCCTGCACTACATGCTCCATGGCTTCACGAATCTTGTTCCAGTTTGCGGGGTTGCGTATGGGGATATCATGAGTCTTGCCGGGTTCTGGGCTGACGTCACCGTTGCTTTCATCCAGGATGGCCGAAACCAGGCGGGGTTCATGGTAGTGGCCCCCGTTGGCGATGGCAGCAGTTGCGGCCGCTAGCTGCAGGGGAGTGGCCTGAAAGGCTCCCTGGCCGATGCCGATGATGACGGTTTCCCCTGGGAACCAGACCTGCTTGTAACGCCGCCTTTTCCATTCCCGGGAAGGACGTATGCCTTTGCGTTCCCCCATCAGATCAATGCCGGTCTTCTCGCCGAAATGGAACTGTTTCAGGTACTGCTGCAGCTTGTCGATACCAATCTCATGCGCCAGTTGGTAGAAGAATACGTCGCAGGACTGGGTGATGGCGCTATCCACGTCCATGGGGCCGTGTCCCCCTCTTTTCCAGTCCCTGTACTTGTGGTCATGTCCTGGCAGCTGAAAGAAACCGGGGCAGTATTTTTTTTCTTTGAGATCCAACAGCCCCAACTCCAGGCCGGCCAGGCCCATGAAGGGCTTTATGGTGGAGCCGGGTGGATAAGTGCCCTGCACGGCGCGGTTGTACAGAGGCTTGTCCGGGTCGTCCCGCAGCGCCTTGTAAGCTTTGGAGCTGATGCCCTCCACAAAGGGGTTGGTGTCATACCCGGGCTTACTGGCCATGGCCAGTAAGCCGCCGTCCCGGGGATCGATGGCGACCACGGCGCCATTGACGTCGCCCAGGGCATCCAGAGCCACTTTCTGCAGGGCGCTGTCCACGTTCAGGCGCAGGCTGCGCCCGGGCCGGGGCGGTATTTCTTTGAGTACGCGAACCGCCTTGCCCAGGGCGTTGACTTCCACTTCCTGCATGCCTACCTGGCCATGGAGTATATCTTCGTAGGAACGCTCCACGCCGGTCTTGCCGATATAGGTGGTGCCTGCGTAGTTGGAGGCGTCGATGGATTTCAGATCTTTGAGGCTGATACGGCCCACATAGCCCACCACATGGGCCATGATCTCCTTCATGGGGTAGGTGCGCGTCAGGCGGGCTTTGATAGAAACACCAGGAAACTTGTGGCGGTTTACCGCGAACAGGGCGGCCTCTTCCTGGGTGATGTCGAGTTTGATGGGAATGCTCTCGAAATGCCTTTTTTGCCGCCGCAGCCTGTTGAAGCGTTCCAGATCCTGTTCCCTGAGGCCTATGAGCACATCCAGGTCCTCCAGGGTCTGGTCGATATGGGGAACGAGCTCCGGGACGATTTCCAGGTTGAAGGCGGGGCGGTTCAGGGCCAGAGGGCGGTTCTGGCGGTCGTAGATGAGTCCCCGGGTGGGCGGCAGGGGGATCAGTTTGACACGGTTGTCCTGGGCCAGGGTGGTGAAATGCTCATGGTCGATGACCTGCAGATAGAACATGCGCCCCAGAACGACACCCAGCAGGATGAAGACGAACAGGCCGGCCATGATGGCGCGGCGGGTAAAAAGGCGCCCTTCCCGGCGGTAGTTCTTGAATTCCAGATTACCTGACATGGAAGCGGCGTCTCAGATCGCGGAACACGATGAACAGCCAGGGCCACAGCAGGCCTCCCAGCAAGGGCGCGACCCAGGACTCCATCATGGCGGCGGGGCGCCCTATGGTACCGTCCACCCAGAAGAACATGGCGCGATCCATGAACAACAAAAGGGTAACGAACACCGATTGCTGCCACAGGGGAAAAACCCTGACCCGCTTGTGAGTCTTCACGGTGAGGAAAGCGACCAGGGACAGGCCAAAAGCATGCTGGCCCAGGAGGGTGCCAGTAAGAATGTCCAGCAACAGGCCGGTAAAGAAGGCCACGCCGACGCCTACCCGCTCAGGCAGGGCCATGCTCCAGTAGATAAGCACCAGGGCAGCCCACTGCAGGCGGTAGTATTGCAGGTTCTCGGGCATGGGCATGATGCTGAGTACCAGGGCAACAATCAGCGTGATGGCGATAACCGTTCTGCCGTGAGGAAGTTCGGGACTCATGGCGCTTCAGCCTCGTTTTCCATGGGGGCAGGAGGGGGTGCGGGCGCTGTTTCTTCCTCGGGGAATTGCGGTGGTACGCTGATTTCCCAGACCAGCAGCACTTCCCGGGTTCTGTCCAGCTGAGCCAGGGGCTGCGCCACTACGGTGGCGAAGGGTTTGCCGGGCTGACGTTGCACCTCGATGATGCGGGCTACGGGATAGCCCGGTGGGAATTTTCCACCCAATCCGGAAGTGACCAGCAGGTCATCGTTGCGGATATCCGCGTTGTTGGGCAGATAAGGCAATTCCAGGCGGTTGATACGCCCGCTGCCAACGGCAATGGTGCGCAAACCGTTGCGCAATACCTGTACCGGCAGGGCATGCTCTACATCAGTGATGAGCAATACGGTGGCGTTCATGGGACTGACATGGGTGACCTGCCCCATGACCGCATGGGCGTCCAGTACCGCCTGGCCTTCGAAGACGCCGGAAAGACTGCCCTTGTTGATCACCACCTGCTGCCGGAAGGGATCCAGGTCCATGGCGGACAATTCCGCCACCAATACCCGGTTGCCGATCTTGTAAGCAGACCCCAGCAGATCGCGCAGCCTTTCGTTTTCGGCCTGCAGTGCCGCAATCTGTTGCAGTTCTGCGCGCAGCTTGAGATTCTCGTGCTGCAGTCTCTGATTGTTTTCCTGCAGGGCATTGCGGTCCTGCAGGGTTTCCGTGACCCAGCGCCCGATGTCGCTGGGCACTTCGGCCAGAAACTGGATGGGATAGGTCAGAACGGAAAGTGTGCTGCGCAAGGTTTCGGTCTGGTGGAAGCGGTGATCCAGCACCATGAGCAGAATGGACAGGATCATGGCGGCAATGAGTCGTGCGCCTTGGGACGGGCCTTCTGCAAAAATGAATTTGATGATGGGGCTCCTTTACCGCGGTTCCTGTACTCCAGCCAGCCTGGGGTTCTATTCGACGCTGAAGAAATCCCCGGCCTTCTCATCCATCAGCTCCAAGGCTCTGCCGCCGCCCCGGGCTACACAGGTCATGGGATCCTCGGCGACGATCACCGGCAGGCCTGTTTCTTCTTCCAGCAGGCGATCCAGCCCCTTGAGCAGGGCGCCGCCGCCGGTGAGCACGATGCCCCGCTCGGCCACATCGGCGCCCAGTTCCGGAGGCGTCTGCTCCAGGGCCTTGCGCACGGCGTCCACGATGCCGGACAAGGGCTCCTGCAGGGCTTCAAGAATCTCGTTGCTGTTGAGCGTGAAGCTGCGCGGGATGCCTTCAGCCAGGTTGCGTCCTTTGACCTCCAGTTCCTGCACTTCGTTCCCCGGCCAGGCGGTGGCGATCTGGTGCTTGATCTGTTCCGCCGTGGCCTCGCCGATGAGGCTGCCGTAGTTGCGGCGCACATAGTTGATGATGGCTTCATCGAACTTGTCACCGCCGATACGCGCCGAATTGGCGTACACGATACCGTTCAGGGAGATGATGGCTACCTCGGAGGTGCCCCCGCCAATGTCCAGAATCATGGAGCCCCGGGCCTCGTCCACGGGCAGGCTGGCGCCGATGGCAGCGGCCATGGGTTCCTCGATGAGATAGACCTCCCGGGCCCCGGCGCCGGCAGCGGATTCCTTGATGGCCCGGCGTTCCACCTGGGTAGAGCCACAGGGCACGCAGATCAGTACCCTCGGGCTGGGGCGGATGAGACGCGATTCATGCACCTTGTGGATGAAATACTGGAGCATCTTCTCTGTGACCGTGAAGTCGGCGATAACGCCGTCCTTCATGGGCCTGATGGCGGTGATATTGGCTGGCGTACGGCCCAGCATCTTCTTGGCGTCCTCGCCCACGGCAGCCACAGCCTTCATGCCCCGGCCCCGATCCTCACGGATGGCCACCACGGAAGGTTCGTTCAGAACAATGCCGCGATCCCTGGCGTATATAAGGGTGTTGGCCGTGCCCAGGTCGATGGAAAGGTCATTGGAAAAAAAGCCGCGAAGACGTCTGAATAGCATCGAGTAAGTCCATTGCACCGGCATGACGGCCGGTTCTCAAGTTGGGTAATGCCCGGAAGCTGGCGCAGCAAACGCCGGAGAACTCCCGAATCAAGAGCGGTAATCTATCAATTGAGGCTACCTTTGGGCAAGAGCTGTATTGCCGCAAATCCCTGGCAGTGCCCGGAATTGATGCCTAGTTCATTGATTTACCGTTGTTAATCACAAACAGCCGGCTGCTGCAGCAGGGAATTTTTTTTCCTGGGGTGGCGGGCCGTCTCCCCCGCGGCATGTAAATCCGGGGGGATTTATGCTAGTTTTCCCACCTTTGAAGCCTTGCCGTGGAAGGAAGTCGATGAGTCTGGATGCTGAAGAAGTCGAGAAAATTGCCCATTTGGCGCGTATTGCCGTCACCTCGGATGAAGTGGAGGCTCTCAAAGGAGAGTTGTCCGGCATCCTGGATCTTGTGGCGCGCATGAGTGAGCTGGATACCTCTGAGATCGTGCCCATGGCGCATCCTCTGGACATGCCCCAACGCCTGCGCCCGGATGTGGTGACTGAAGAGAATCATCGCGAGGCTTACCAAGCCGTGGCTCCAGCCGTGGACAACGGCCTCTACCTGGTACCCAGGGTGATCGAGTAATGAGTGAGCTGCATCTAAAGTCCATTGCTGAACTGTCTGCAGGCCTGGCTGCGGGGGAGTACAGCAGTGAGGAACTCACCCGTCATTTTCTGGCCCGCATCCAGGAGCTGGATGAAGGATTGAACTCGGTAGTCACCCTAGCCGAAGAGGCGTCCCTGGCGGCCGCTGCCGCCGCGGATGCGCGTATCGCCAAAGGGGAGGCTGGCCCTCTCACGGGCATTCCCATTCTGCACAAGGATATTTTTTGCACCCAGGGTGTACGCACGGCTTGCGGGTCGCGCATGCTGGACAACTTCATCTCACCCTATGATGCTACCGTGGTGAGCCGCCTCAAGGATGCTGGGGTGGTGATGCTGGGCAAGACCAACATGGACGAATTTGCCATGGGCTCTTCCAATGAAACCAGTTATTACGGCCCGGTGAGAAACCCCTGGGACAGGGACCGGGTACCTGGCGGCTCCTCCGGCGGCTCGGCGGCGGCCGTGGCGGCACGTCTTGCGGTGGCCGCTACAGGTACCGATACCGGCGGTTCCATACGCCAGCCTGCTGCCCTGTGCGGCATCACCGGACTCAAGCCCACCTATGGGCGGGTGTCCCGCTATGGCATGATCGCCTTTGCTTCCAGCCTGGATCAGGCAGGCCCCATGACCCGCAGCGCAGAAGATGCAGCCTGGCTGTTGGCCGCCATGGCCGGTTTCGATGAACGCGACTCCACGTCTGTGGATCGCCCGGTGGATGATTACCTGGGCCAATTGGATCAGGACATCAAAGGGCTGCGGGTGGGCGTGGTCAAAGAATTTTTTGAAGACGGCCTGAATCCCGGCATGCGCGAGTCCATGGAGACCGCCATGGAGCAACTCAAAGCGCTGGGCGCTGAACTGGTGGACGTGTCCCTGCCCAATTCCCATCATTCTGTGGCCGCCTACTATGTGGTGGCCCCGGCGGAGTGTTCTTCCAACCTGTCGCGTTTCGACGGTGTGCGCTTTGGGCATCGCTGTGAAAATCCGGTGGATCTGGAAGATCTGTACAAGCGCTCCCGGGCCGAGGGCTTTGGCCCCGAGGTCAAGCGCCGTATCATGATCGGCGCCTATGCCCTGTCCGCGGGCTACTATGATGCCTATTATCTGAAAGCCCAGCAGGTGCGCCAGGTCATTGCGGATGATTTCCGCAAGGCTTTCGAGAACGTGGATGTGCTCCTGGGGCCGGCGTCTCCCGAAACGGCCTTCCGCCTGGGGGAGAAATCCGATGATCCCGTCTCCATGTATCTTTCGGACATCTACACCATTGCGGTCAACCTGGCCGGGTTGCCGGCCCTGTCCATGCCGGCGCCCCTGGTGGATGGTCTGCCGGCAGGCCTGCAACTGATCGGCAATTATTTTGATGAGGGAAGAATCCTGAATCTGGCTCATCAGCTACAGCAAGCCACCGACTGGCATCTGCAGATGCCGGAGGGTTACTGAGATGCAATGGGAAACCGTTATCGGGCTGGAGATACACACCCAGCTCACCACCAATTCCAAGATATTCTCCGGGGCTTCCATTGCCTTCGGCGCTGAGCCCAATACCCAGGCCTGCCTGGTGGATCTGGGCTTTCCCGGGGTTTTGCCCGTGCTCAACGAAGCGGTGGTGAAGAAAGCCATTCTGTTCGGCACCGCAGTGGATGCGAAGATCGCCAGGCGCAGCGTGTTTGCGCGCAAGAACTACTTTTACCCGGATCTGCCCAAAGGCTACCAGATCAGCCAATTTGAGCTGCCCATCGTCGGTCCCGGTCATGTGGATATTCTGCTCGCCGACGGGCAGAGCAAGCGGGTGGGTGTCACCCGCGCCCATCTGGAGGAAGATGCGGGCAAGTCCCTGCACGAGGATTTTCAGGGTATGACCGGTATCGACCTCAACCGTGCCGGCACCCCTCTGCTCGAAATCGTTTCCGAGCCGGATATGCGCTCTGCCAAAGAAGCTGTGGCCTACGCCAAGAAGATTCACCAGATCGTCACCTATCTGGGCATCTGCGACGGTAACATGCAGGAGGGGTCTTTCCGCATGGACGCCAACGTGTCCGTGCGTCCCCGGGGCGAGGAAAAGCTGGGCACCCGAACTGAGCTGAAAAACCTCAACTCTTTCCGTTTTCTGGAAAAGGCCATCAACTTCGAGGTGGACCGGCAGATCGATGTTATCGAGTCTGGAGGCCAGGTAACCCAGGAAACCCGCCTCTACGATCCCCAGAAGGACGAGACGCGCTCCATGCGTTCCAAGGAAGAAGCCAACGATTACCGCTATTTCCCTGATCCGGATCTTCTTCCTCTGCTCATCGACGAAGATTTCATTGCAGAAACGGTCAGGGAAATGCCGGAACTGCCGGAAGCCCGCCGTCAGCGTTTTGAAACCCAGTACGGCCTTTCCGCCTACGACGCCGATGTTCTCACCGCCACCCGCGCTCAGGCGGATTTTTACGAAGTGGTGGTGGCCCAGGCGGGGGACGCCAAGCTCTGCGCCAACTGGGTGATGGTGGAGCTGTTCGGCGCCCTGAACAAGGCGGGCCTGGACTTGGGGGGCAGCCCGGTTTCCGCTGAACGCTTCGGTGGACTGGTGAAACGCATTGCGGACAACACCATTTCCGGCAAGATTGCCAAGACCGTGTTCGAAGCCATGTGGGACAGCGAGGATAGCGCTGACGCCATCATAGAGTCCAAAGGGCTGAAGCAGATCACTGACAGCGGCGCTATCGAGGCCATTGTGGACGAAGTGCTGGCAGAAAACACCCAGCAGGTGGAGAACTATCGCAAGGCACCCGAGGATAAACAGCCTAAAATGCTCGGATTCTTCGTTGGCCAGGTGATGAAGAAAAGCCAGGGCAAGGCCAATCCCAAGCAGGTCAACCAGTTGTTGCAGGACAAGCTGAAAAACTAGCGGGTATGGATGCGGTTCAGCGCCAGCGCATACTCAGCGCCCAGCGCGACGCCTGGCGGCGGCATGGCTACCATCCCAACGCCTTGCTCTGGAGCAGCCGTGAAGTACAGGAACGGCGCTTTCAGGTGTTGTTCGAAATGTCCGGCTTGCAGGCGGGTGACAGTCTGCTGGATGTCGGCTGTGGCTTTGGCGATCTGGCCGGCTGGGTGGAACGGCAGGGCATGCCTGTCAACTATACGGGTATCGATCTTTCTCCCGAACTTCTCGAAGAAGGCCGCCGCCGCTTTCCGGGTATCGACCTTTACGAGGGCGATCTTTTCGATTTCAATCCACCGCCTGAAAGTTACGACTGGGTATGGGTCTCCGGTACCCTGAACCGCAATCTCGATGACGGGGGCGACTATGCGCGCCGGGTTCTTGCGCGCATGTTCGAGACTTGCGGAAAGGGCATGGCTTTCAACCTTCTGGATGCCCGGAACGAATGGGTGGCCCAGCGTTGGGATCTGCAGAGCTTTCATCCTGATGAAATGGAGACACTGGCGGAAGGCTGGTCGGATTGCCATGCCATCAGGGATGACTATCTCAAAGGGGATTTTTCTCTGGTGGTTCGAAAAGCTTCCGGATCCTGATGGATCAAAGAGCGCTGCCGCATCAAAACTCTGGAACCCCGTGAATCCAAACGAAGGTTTTTCTTCGTCAGCGCCAATTCAAGAAACCCTGCTTGTTCAACACCCGGATGGTTTGTCCGGCGCGGCGCAATTGTTTGAAATCAATCACAACCCTGAGCGCAAAGCCGGGCATTTGCACCCGTGGATTGAGACAATTCAGGCAACGATCACCAGGAACGCTCTGAACCGGCCATGAACTTGCTTGGCGGAACATGGAATCGGCATTTGTCAGGAGTATGTTGTATGAATATGAAGAAAGGAAAACTGTTGCTCTGTTCCGGAGGGGTTGCCATGTTTTTGGTACTTCCTTCCGTAGTGGCTGCTCAACCCCGGGTCGATCTGGGTATTGGCGCCCCTGCCACCCTGGATGCCTTGCCTGCGGGCCGCTTCAGGAATGCTGTTTCTGTGCTCGATCAGGATGCCCAGGCACGGGCATTGCAGTGGTTGCAGAAGATCTCCATCACGAATTCGGATATGGATTTCCTCAGGGTGGACCCCAAGGGTGGGGTGTTTGTTGCAGACACTTTTCTGCCCACGGCGCAGGCGCTTGCGGATCAGTCACAAGAGGCCACTCAGATTCAGCCCGCCATCAGCGCCTCCCAGACCTTCCTGCTGCACAGCCGTCCTGGCGCCTCCAAAACCGTCTATCTGGATTTTGACGGGGAGGTCATCACCGGGTCTGGCTGGAACAACTATACCTCTGTGGATCCTCTGGTTGCCAAACCTTTTGATATCGATGGCAATCCCAACAGCTTCAGCTCGGAGGAGCTGGCCATGATAGGTGAAATCTGGCATCGGGTGGCCGAAGACTATGCGCCTTACGATATTGACGTAACCACAGAGTTGCCCTCTGCGTTCAACGCCAACACGGGCAGGATAGTCATCACAGAAGATACGGATGCCAATGGTGCAGGCATGCCCGCCCAGGGTGCAGGTGGGGTTGCCTATATCGATGTCTTCGGCACCACTTACTACACTACCTATTCTCCCGCTCTGGTGTATTTTGACAATCTTGGAGGCGCTGCCACTTTTATCGCCGAAGCCTCGTCTCATGAGTTTGGCCACAACCTGGGGTTGTCACATGATGGCTTCGATGATGGCACGAACTTCAACGAGTACTACGGTGGACATGGCAGTGGCTATGTGTCCTGGGCGCCCATCATGGGAGGGGCGTACTACACGAACGTGACCCAGTGGAGCAAAGGCGAGTACGCCCATGCCAATCAGACGCAGGATGATCTGGCTATTATTGGCGCAAAGCTCGGGTATGTCGCCGATGATCATGGGGATACCCGGGGAACCGCCACTCCCTTGTCCATCGACAGCTCGGGCAATGTGAATGTGAGTAACCCCGAGACAGATCCTCACAACACCCAACCGGCCAACAAAGGCATCATCGGGGGACGTACTGATGTGGATATGTTCTCCCTGGATGTGGCCGATGGCACAGTCTCTCTGACCGTCACCCCGGCCTGGGACGCCTTTACGCGCTCCAGTAGCCGGGGCGCCAATCTGGATGTGGAAGCCGTGCTGCTGGATGCCAATGGCGGCCTTGTCGCCTCTGCAGATCCTGTGGATGATACAGCGGCAACCGTCACCGCTACAGTGTCCGCCGGGCGCTACTATCTGCAGATCGATGGGGTTGGCAACAACGTCGGTCAGGGATATTCGGACTATGCCAGTCTGGGCGAGTATTTCATTCGTGGCAGTGTTGCTGCCAGCGTGACGACTTTCAGCGATGTCCCGGCTTCCTACTGGGCCTATGATGCCATCGAGATTATGAATACGCGGGGTATCACTTCGGGTTGTGGCGCCGGGCTGTATTGCCCGGAAGGCCTGGTTACCCGGGCAGAGATGGCTGTATTCCTGGAGCGCGCCATCAACGGGGGCAGTTTCTCCCCCAACGCCGCCAGCGGCAACGTGTTCTCGGACGTACCCGTGGACTACTGGGCGGCTGCGTGGATAGAGAAACTGGCGTCTGACGGCATTACCGGCGGATGTGGCGGGGGCCAGTATTGTCCGTCAGCCCAGGTGACGCGCGCCCAGATGGCAGTGTTCCTGCTACGCTCCAAATACGGGGCTTCCTACACGCCCCCGGCGGCCAGCGGCACCATGTTCAATGATGTTCCCATAGACTACTGGGGAGCGGCCTGGGTGGAAGCGCTGGCCAATGACGGCGTGACCAGTGGCTGCGGAGGCGGCAACTTCTGTCCGGATGCGCAAGTGAGCCGTGCACAGATGGCCGTGTTCCTGGTCAATACCTTCGGCTGGTGAGCTGTTGGTGGGGCAGTAGTCTCTGCCCCACCCTCAAAGCGCTTCCAGAGAGAATGCCGGCGGCTGATGCAGATAGCGCTTCACGGTGCACAGATCCATGGCTTTGAGGATGCTGTCGCGGTACTTCTCCGGAAAACCCCGGGGCAGGGTCAGGCGGTAATGAACCCTGGCCTCGAACGGCGGCTTGTCATCGCGCTCCCAGTCCATTTCCAGGGCCAGGCCTTCGGTGGGCAGGTTCCTGGAATGGCAGAAATTCAGGGCATAGATGCCGGCGCAACTGGCCAGGGCTGACAGAAACAGGTCGAAAGGCTCAGGCGCGGAAGCTTCGCCGCCGGCTTTTCTGCACTGGTCCGTCCGGATAAGAAAATCCCCGGCCTGAACGTCCACTTTCTTTCCGTCCGGAAAATCCACTTTCAGCGTCTGTTTCATAGCGTGTCTGTTGGTGAATGATGGATAATGCGATTCTGACCCCAACGGCAGGTGAGGCGCATTGACCCATGACAAAATCCCAAGCAGATCATCCCTGGCAATGCCCCGCCGGCCTTTGGTTGCGCTGGCTCGCGGCGATGCTGCTGGTGCTGGCGTTGCTCCTGCCCGCTTTTCTGCTGTCTCCAGGCATCCCTGGCAGTGATGGGCTGCTGCGCCTGTGGTGGGGACTGAGCCTGTCTGCCAGCAAGTACGGCCTGTTCTGGGTAGCCCTGGGCTTTTCCCTGATGTTGGGGGCGTCTGTCAGACAGTTGTTGAGAGTGCTGCTGCCCGTGCTGTTGATGATTGGCGCGGGAGCCTGGATCAATGAACACCTTGTCAAACCTTCTGTCGCCCAGCCCCGTCCAGACATCATGTTTCTGGCTTCCGCGGCGGCGGGGCCTGTACTTCCGGAAGGAGCCAGCGCTTTTTATGATCTGCCGGACAAGGCCAGCCGCAGCCAGCGACTGGAGCAGGTCTGGGGAACGGCTGCCTTGCAACTGCCCGTGCTGCTGCAGGAGCATTGGACAGAAGAAACGGGTTATTCCTTTCCTTCCGGACATGCTTTCGCCGCCACGGCCCTTGCCGCCTGGCTGTCCCTCTGGGTCATATGCAGGGGGCGGCGCCGGTGGTTGTTGCCTTTGTTCTGGGGATGGATGCTGGCCGTCTGCTATTCCCGTATCGAACTGGGGGTGCACCGACCGGTGGATATAGGCGCGGGAGCTCTGGAGGGCTTGGTGCTAGTAGTGCTTCTCAGTCTGGTGCTTGACGGGTGGGTTCGCTACCGGAGCAGGGGTTAGTCCGCAAGGAATAGGGGAATGCTTATATGAGTAATGATATAGATGATAGAG
The DNA here is from genome assembly GCA_026994195.1 of Sedimenticola sp. GTDB lineage: Bacteria > Pseudomonadota > Gammaproteobacteria > Chromatiales > Chromatiaceae > Thiolapillus. The sequence continues at coordinate 42,211 of JALWRH010000071.1, forward strand.
TCATTGATTTTGTTGCGAATTACGTTGGGATCGATGCAAGAGAAATAAACAATAGAACAACAGTGAATGATGAATTAGGTGTTGATGGTGATGACGGGCTGGATATGCTGGAGGGTTTTTCAAAAGAGTTTGATGTTGATATTTCTTCAATGGAAGTAATATACTTTTCTTCGGAGGGATTGGACTTTTCTATAATATTTTCTCCAGTACTAAGCGTTCTAGGTGTATTGGGATTGGTTGATGCAAAGCGGAAACATATTCGTCCATTAACTGTTTCCACTATGATTGAGTCTGCAAAAAATAAGGTATGGATAGACAACAACAAGGGAAGATGAGAACAATGAAAATAGAAAGTATCTGCCAGTTTCATCAATTGGTATGCCTTCGGAAACGCACCCTGTCTCTCCGCCAGGTGAGGAGAGGGCGGCCAGGCCAGTATGATTATCAAGCTGTTATGGGGGCTATTGACCGTTTCGGAGCGTCAATTGGCGGGTGTCCAATTATCCAATTCTTCATGCCATGAGATTGTCATCCATCGATTTCTTAGGATGCGGGTTTCCTGAGGAGTATATCTTTATTGGCGCGGTAACATTGTCTGCGATAATTATGGCTTCGTTTGTGTTATTGCATTTATTAGTTGATGAGAAATATTTTAATGGGCAAACGTGGCTACCGATTGTTTTTCATCTTTTTAATAAAGATGTATTTACAAGACCAGGAAATGTTATTCGAGTAGTGTTGATGATATCTTTATTGTTGTTGGTAGTGTTGTTTGTTGGAGTATATTATCTATACAAATATGAAATACTAACCTGTGGGCAAATTAGATAAAAGGTAAGATCGTATATACATGATGGGATGGGTGTCAATGGGCTATTCTCTGACGGCCATGGCCACCGTATAGCTCTTGCCTTGCTTGATCTTCTTGTGGTTGCCGAATACTTCCTTGAAACTGCGGGCGATGAACTGGCGCAGCCCCGTGATGACCACCACGTAGAAGCGGCCGCCGGGTTCCAGTCGATCTTTTATGTCGTTGAAGAACAGGTAGTAATGCTCCTTGCCGGTTTTGGCGGGCAGGTTGGTGACCGCCAGGGTGAAGCGCTGGTCGGCGGGCACCTGGTTCAATCCGTTGGACAGGTAGATGTTCACGTTGCTTATGCTGTTCAACTCTGCGTTCTTGCGCGCGTAGTCCACGGCCACGAAGTCCTTGTCCACCAGGGTGCAGTGTCCCTGGGGGGCGCTCTTGGCGATGGCCAGTCCCAGGGGGCCATAGCCGCACCCCAGGTCGATGGCCTGTTCGTCGGGCTTCACTTCCAGGTGCCTGAGCAATAAGTGGGTGCCGGCATCGATGGCTTTGGGGGAGAACAGGCCCCAGGTCGTGTGGAAGATCATGGGGTGCCCCAGAAGTTGATCCTGGATTACCAGATCCTGGCGCAGTTTGTCGAGGTCGAGGTCTTTTTGGTTCATGGGTGGGGGTTCCCGCATACAGGGCAATGAGGATCGGCCTTGAGCTTCAGACTGCGGATTTGCATGCTGAGTCCGTCGATGAGCAGCAGGCGGCCGCTGAGGGGTTCACCTGCGCCGGACAACAGCTTGAGGGCTTCCGTAGCCTGGATGCTGCCGATAATGCCGGTCACAGGAGCGAGGATGCCGTTGTTGGCGCAACTGTCATCCAGGTCGCCGCTGTCGCCATACAGGCAGTGGTAACAGGGGGCGCCCGGCCGGTCGCAGAATACGGCTACCTGTCCTTCCCAGCGGATCGCCGAGCCGGACACCAGAGGTACGCCCTGGGACACGCAGGCGCGGTTGATGGCGAAGCGGCTGGTGAAATTGTCGGTGCAGTCCAGAACCAGGTCGGCCCGGGATACCTGCTGGGTCAACTGTTGCTCATCCATCCTGGATTCGATCTGGTGGGTGTTGCAGCCAGGATTGATTTCCCGAATCATCTTTGCCGCAGAGCGGGGCTTGGGCTGCTCGATCTGGCTGTAGGTATGAACGATCTGGCGTTGCAGGTTGCTCAGGTCCACCCGGTCAAAATCCGCCAGCACCAGTTCACCCACGCCGGCGGCAGCGAGATACATGGCGACGGGAGAACCCAGCCCGCCCAAGCCCATGATCAGCACCCGGGCGTCGAGCAGGCGCTGCTGGCCCTGTACGTCGATCTGGGGCAGCATGATCTGGCGGCTGTACTGGAGCAGTTGTTCGTCGTTCATGGGCAGGGAGGATAGCACCCAAGGGTGACCCTGTCCTGCCCGCCCAGGTCCTGCCGGGTGGTGGCCTGCATGAATCCTGCCCTGTCGAACAGGTCGCGCACGGCCTTTCCCTGATTGAAGCCATGCTCCACCAGCAGCCAGCCACCGGGCAGCAGGTAGCCGGGGGCTTCCCTGATGACAGTGCGCAGGTCGTCCAGGCCGTCGCTGCCTGCGGCCAGGGCTTCTGGCGGCTCCCAGGGCAAGCCGTCCTCCTGAAGATGGGGGTCATCCGCCATGACGTAAGGGGGGTTGCTGAGGATGAGCCGGTATTTCCTGCTGTCGGAGAGGGCCTGGTACCAGTGGCCCTGGATGAAATCCACGTTGGCCGCCTGGTGCCGGGTGGCGTTCCTTTGGGCGATTGCCAGGGCGGCGCTGCTGGTATCCGTGGCGGTGATGCGCCAGCCGGGCTTTTCCCTGGACAGGGCGATGGCGATGGCGCCGCTGCCTGTGCCCAGTTCCAGCACAGGGATTTCTTCCGGCAGGTCCAGGGTCAGGGCCAGTTCTACCAGCTGTTCCGTTTCCGGCCGGGGAATGAGCACGGCGGGAGTCACTTCGAGGTTCAGGGACCAGAATTCCTTTTCCCCGATGAGGTAGGCCAGGGGTTCGCCCTGGAGGCGGCGGTGAAGAAGCTGCAGATAGCGTTGCTGTTGCGCCAGGGTCAGTTCATGTTCCGGCCAGGCGAACAGCCAGCTGCGGTCTTTTTCCAGTACATGGGCCAGGATCAGGGGAGCGTCCTCCAGGTCGTCCCTGCGGGCTTGGGCCAGAAGCTCGGCAACGCTGCTCACTGCCTGGCCAGTTCGGCAAGCTGCTCGGCCTGGAATTCCTGTCTCAGGGGGTCGATGATCTGGTCCAGGTTGCCGGCCATGATTTCGTCCAGCTTGTACAGGGTCAGGTTGATGCGGTGATCCGTGACCCGGTTCTGTGGAAAGTTGTAAGTGCGGATACGCTCTGAGCGGTCGCCACTGCCTACCTGCAGGCGGCGGTCTGCCGCCTGGGCCTGATGCTGTTCTTCCTGGGCGGATGACAGCAGACGGGCTTGCAGCAGGGACAGGGCGCGGGCCTTGTTCTTGTGCTGGGAGCGTTCGTCCTGGCATTCCACCACCAGGCCGCTGGGCAAGTGGGTGATGCGTACCGCCGAGTCGGTCTTGTTCACATGCTGGCCCCCGGCACCGGAAGCCCGGTAGGTATCGATGCGCAGGTCGCTGTTGTCGATTTCGATGGCGTCGATGCTGTCGGCCTCCGGGAGGATAGCGACGGTCACGGCCGACGTGTGTATGCGCCCCTGGGATTCGGTTTCTGGGACCCGCTGCACCCGGTGAGTGCCGGATTCGAACTTGAGGCGGGAATACACGTCCTGACCGATGATTCTCACGACGATTTCTTTGTGCCCCCCGTGCTCGCCGGGGCTGTTGCTGATGGTCTCGGTGCGCCATCCCTGGGTTTCGGCATAGCGCAGGTAAGCTTTGAGCAGGTCGCCCGCGAACAGGGCGGCTTCGGCGCCACCGGTGCCAGCACGGATCTCCAGGAAGATGTTGCGTTCGTCATTGGGGTCCCGGGGCAACAGCAGTTTCTGCAGTTCGGGTTCCAGTTCCTGTTGCTGGCGTTTGGCGTCCGCCAGGGACTCTTCCGCCAGCTCGGCCATTTCCGGGTCGGTGAGCATCTCCCGGGCGGAACGGATTTCTTCCTCGGTGTCGAGATAGCGGCGATAGCATTGGCTCACGGGTTCGAGCTGGGCGTATTCCTGGCTCAGGTTGCGAAACCTGTTCTGGTCATTCTGCACTTCAGGGTCGGAGAGCAGACCGGTGATCTCCTCGAACCGATCCTGGATCTGTTCGAGTTTGCTGCGGATGCTGTCCTTCATTTATCGAGCTGGAACAGGGTGGTGGCGGCCTCCAGCAGTTCCCTCTGGCCATTTGAACCGGCTTCCCGGAGCTGGGAACTGGGGGTATGCAGAAGTTTGTTGGTCAGGGTATTGGCCAGGAATTCCAGGACCTGTTCCGGGGCGGTGCCGTTGTCCAGCATGCGCTGCGCCTTGCCCAGGGTTTCCTCCTTGATGCGGTTGGCCTGGCCGCGGTAGGTCTGGATCATCTCCACGGCGTCCAGGGAACGGAGCCAGGCGATGAACTCCCCGGTACGCAGTTCGATGATCTCAGCGGCCTGTTCAGCTGCCTGCTGGCGGGACTTGAGGTTTTCCTGGATGACTTCTTCCAGATCGTCCACGGTGTACAGGTACACATCGCGTAGATCACGCACTTCGGCTTCGATGTCCCTGGGCACAGCGATGTCCACCATGAACATGGGTTGGTGCCGACGTTGCTTGAGAGCGCTTTCCACCGCGCCCTTGCCCAATACGGGAACCGGGCTGGCGGTAGAGGAGATGACGATATCCGCCTCCGGCAGATGGGTGGGGATCTCGGTCAGGCCAATGGCATAGCCGCCGAACTGCTCCGCCAGTTCATGGGCCTTGGCCACGGTGCGGTTGGCCACAATGATGCGTCCGATGCTCTGCTGCTGAAGGTGGCGGGCCGTGAGTTCTATGGTTTCTCCGGCGCCGATGAGCAAGGCGGTCTGTTTGGACAGGTCAGAAAATATCTGCCGGGACAGGCTTACGGCAGCGAAAGCCACGGATACCGGGCTGTCACCAATGGCCGTATCCGTGCGCACCTGTTTGGCCGTGGAAAAGCTGTGCTGGAACAGACGTCCGAGGATCTTGCCCACGGTGCCGGCATCCGAGGCCGTCTGCCAGGCAGATTTCACCTGGCCGAGAATCTGAGGTTCTCCCAGCACCAGGGAATTCAATCCGCTGGCCACACGCAGCAGGTGTTCCACGGCCTTGTGTTCCTGGTGCAGGTAGAGGTAGGCGGACAGGTTGCCGGTTTCCAGCCCGTGGAAGCGCGCCAGCCAGGCCTGCAACTGATCCGGATTCAGGTCGCAGCCATGGCAGTAGACTTCTGTGCGGTTGCAGGTGGACAGGATCACAGCCTCGCTGGCGCCTTCTGATTCGGTCAGACTGCGCAGAGCACCGACGATGATGTCCGGACCGAAAGTAACTCGTTCGCGAATATCCACCGGGGCCGTCGTGTGATTCAAACCCAGAACAAGAAGTGTCATGGTAGTCTGAGGTGCGGATCCTGATAATTGGCCAAGAAAAGAAATTTTGTGCTATCGGGGGGGCGAATGCAAGCTGCAGATGACCTTTTTATGGTTGATTTGCCAGAGGAAAATCTCCTTTTCGGTATATCAGCATATACTTGCATAGCACAAACTAAAATAAATTTCATTGAAAAACAGTGGTAAGTTTTGTCTTTTTGGTTAATAATCCACACCATGCCAGGATTGCTGTCGGGGTTTGCCCCATAGGAAAAGTCAGGAAGGAATCGGCTCCGGCTTTTCGTGTAGCACAGGTAAGGTGCCGCCACTAAGAAGTTAAAACAACTATAAATACTCTAAAGTACAGAGTTGGGGGAGAGATGCCAAAAAGATGTTTTCGATTCAGCCTGATCGCTACGGTATTGGCCATTATCACGACCGGTGTCGCCAGTGCGGGGGTGACACCGCAGCTTCCATACCCTGAAGAACGACCTACGGCCAAGGGAATCATCGAGCAGGTCTATTTTGTCAATCATTTTTACGCTCTCAAGAATTTTGCCATCACCAAAAAGCACCGCAAGATCACGGTGTTGATCAGCCGCGCCAAAGGAAAACGCCCCACGACGAATACCCTGGTGCGGTATTTGAACAATGCTTATGAAGATGATCCTATAGTCAAGGCTAAAGACCTGGCGATATTCAAGTCCGGCAAGCTCAGGGGGACGGGGATACTGATCACTGATTATGATGATGAATCCAAAGGCCAGTCTTACATGATCTGGCTGCCTGCATTGCGCAAGATCCGTCGTTTTGCCCAGCCTGCCCAGGATGATGCCTGGGGTGGCCTGGATTTTACCTTTGGCGATGTGGTGCTGCGTAAACCCAGCGATGAAACCCATGAGTATCTGGGCAAGGAAATCTTTGAAGGTTGCCTGGAAGGAATGGATATACCCAAAAAACAACGTAACCGTTATACCCGCAAACTGGCCAAGAAATCCTGCGCCTCTAAGGGTAAAGAGGTTTACAAGGTCAAAAGTACCACCAAGTTCGAGAATTGGTGGTATGACTACCGCATCAGCTATGTGGATACAACCACCTTTGCGGATTACCGTACCGAATACTACAAAAATGGTAAAAAGATCCGGTTCATCGACCGGGACTGGCGCACGCTGGGCCTGGAAGATCCCAGAGCCCTGGCCTGGGGCTACTGGTACGGAAAAAACTTTGAAACCGGCCATGAGAGCTGGGCTGTAATCCCAAAGGAGGTTATCAAGTACAACGCCAATTTCAAGTCGTCACTTTGGTCTGAGCGCACTTTGCGCAAGATCAAGCGCTGATGACCGGGGATAGGGTGTTCCCTGTAATCTGGCTGCAGGGCCAGAGCGGGTGTGTCTTTGTTTGAGAACGGGCCCCTTGTCCGGCGAGGGGATTCTGGAAATATTTTTGTATTGTAAGGAACTGAAATTGATGAAGAAGAAGATTGTAAACACTATTGCCACCGCTATGCTGTTCACGACCATGAACGCTATGGCGGGGGTTCCCAAGGATCTGCCCTACCCCAGCGGTGATCTCACCGCCGATCAGGTAGCTGATCAGGTCTATTTCGTAAACCACTTCTATGCCATGAAGAATTACGCCATCGTAAAGAAGGGCAAGAAGATCACCACCCTAATACTCAAGGGAAAAGGCGAGAAACCCACTACCATTACGTTGGAGCGCTTCCTCAACAACAACTACAGCGATGGGGTCATTCAGGCGAAGGACCTGGCCATATTCCGTTCAGGGAAACTGCGGGGTACCGGCATGTTGATTACTGACTATGTGGACGATGCCAAGTCACAGTCCTACATGATCTGGCTGCCTGCGCTGCGCAAGATCCGCCGCTTTGCCCAGCCTGCTCATGACGACGCTTGGGGCGGCAGTGATTTCACCTTTGGCGACGTTACCCTGCGCAAACCCATGCATGAAACCCATGAGTTGCTGGGCAAGGCCACCTTTGAAGACTGTCTGGGCGCTATGGATATCCCTGAGAACCAGCGTGGCCGCTACACGCGCAATCTGCCTCCTGCAGCTTGTGAACATAAAGGCAAGGAAGTTTACAAACTGAAGAGCACCACCAAGTTCGAAAATTGGTGGTATGACTATCGCATCAGCTATGTGGATGCCAAGACCTTCGCTGACTACCGTACCGAGTATTTCAAGGACGGCAAAAAGATCAAGGTTATCGACCGCAACTGGGTGGATGCGCCTCTGGATGATCCCCGCGCCCAGTTCTGGGGTTACTGGTATGGCAAGACCCTGGCTACCGGGCATGAGACCTGGGCTATCATTCCTGATGGCGTCAGTGTTGCCAATGGCGACTTCAAGGACAAGCTCTGGTCTGAGCAGACTCTGCGCAAGATCAAACGTTAATCCGAAATAAATAACATCCAGTGGCATGGCCATTTTGGCCATGCCTGTACACGGAGAGAGTAAAATGTATAAACGTTCATCCCTTCATCTGGCCATCCTTGCGGCCATATCTTTGCCGGCCACGGCCAATGCGGGATTTTTCGATGACATCGAGGTCAATGGTTTCCTGAAAAATGAAACGGCCATTTTCCTTAACGATGGTCAGGTCACTGGCGAAGCCCGCAATATGCTGGACAATCGTAGTCACGATGTCGGCGACCTGCTGAAATTCGAAAACTCTGCAAGATTCTTTGTCAACGGACTGCTGGGCGAGAATGGCAGCTGGCACCTGGATCTGAATATCGTTTGTGACTCCGAAGGCGTCAACAGCGACTACCAATGCCATGAGAGCTATACGCAGAACGACTGGTTGCGCGAGCTCTATGTCGATTACGCGGCGGGTGACTGGAACATCCGTTTCGGTAAGCAACAGGTGGTCTGGGGCACGGCTGATGGTATCAAGCTGCTGGATATCATCAATCCCACGGATTTTCGTGAAATGGCTCAGAATGCCATGGAAGACTCCCGTATCCCCATCTGGATGCTCAACGTGGAAAGGAATGTCGGTGAAACCGGCAATATCCAGTTCATCGTTTCCGAGAACCGCAAGAACGCCATTCCTGGTCTGAACCGCGATGGGGATTCCGGCCATCCCTTTATCATGAAGGGTGTGGATTCCATTACAGGTGACGTAAACGGTTTTCTCAATGTCACACCCGCTCTGGCCAGCGTGGCCGGCAGCTTCAACGGTGCGGCCATGGCGGGCATGTTCACCGGCAATCTCAATATGGCCGGCCTGCTGCCTTTCGCCGGGTTGACGGTGGACGGTTTTGCCAGTACGCCCACCGTGTTCGGCTTCCCTTGTCCTCCTACCGGTTGTGATGGCACTCAGACGCCAGTACCTTTTGGCCCGGGTTTCATCGTCCTGAACAATATCGCTCAGAATGGTTTGTATCCGGGTGATCCCAATGCCAACAACAATGTAACCAACCTGATGGATATCAATGGGCCTCAGGTTACCCAGGTGAGCTGGAATCCTTCCAATCCGAAGTCAGCGTTTGAATACATGCCCAACGCCACTTTCGCCACCTTTAACACCTTTACCAATGTGGCCTTTACCGCTCAGGGACCGGTGTTCAGTGGTGCTGAAACCAAGTATGTGGTTGACGAACCTGATCCCGAAAAACTGAATGCAGGTTTGCGTTACCGGGGTTCTCTGGACAATGGTTTGAACTTTGGCATCAACTACTTCTATCACTACAGCGCCAATCCGGAAATCAACCTGAGCTGGCGTGATGCGGTGACCGGGGAGAAGCTGGATGTGTTGCGTGCCCGTGGCATGGTTGTGGGTACGGATCCTGCCGGTAACCCGGTTGTGATGCCCAATCCTGGCGATATCCTTTCTGCAAAGGATGTTGGCAACAATGCCATGACCAGCCTCGATGCCATGCCGACCATCCTTCTGATGAATGGAGCTGGCCAGTTCTACGGGGCTTTCGATCCAACCACTGGAATGCCCAATGCCAATCAGAACGGCACCTATATGGAAATGCAAGAAACCCGTTCCCGGGTGAACAGCTTTGGCGGATCCATGGACTATGGCACCCAATGGGGCAGTATTCCCGTCGTATTGCGTGCTGAAGTGTTGTATGACAAAGGTGAAAAGCAGCCTATCGTGGACAAGCGCCTGTTGGGCATCGGTGATCTCACCAATGCATTGACCATGGAAGATATGGACAAGTTCAGCTATGTCATCGGTGTTGACGTAACTGTACTGACCAATATGCTTATCAGTGGTCAGTTCATTCAGCAGAACAACCTGGACTTCGTGGATGACAAGCGCACCTGTACCACCCAGGCTGGAAACACCTTTGACTGCTCGCGCTACACCGGTGATTTTTCCACCCTGCATCTGACCAACGGCATGAACAAGGGTTGGGAAAACAAGGAATTTTATTCCCTGTTCTTCTCCAAGCCTTTCGGCGAAGGTCAGCTGGGGCGCTGGAACAACATCATCATGGCTGAAGACGGTGGCGGCTACTGGGATCGCTTCGATGTCGAGTATTCCTTTACCGACGAGTTCATCGGTTCGGCAGAATTGAACTTCTATTGGGGTGATGAAGACACCACTTTTGGACAGTTCAAGAACTCATCCAGTGCCCAAATCGGCCTCAAGTATATTTGGGAATGATGTAACGGCCGCGGCTTGGTTTGCGCGGCATTGAGGCAAGACAGGCCTGTTTGGGGCCTGTCTTGCCTGCTGGCTTATAGTCCTTTCCTGTCCGGTATGGCCAGTGAAAGGCACTTTTTTTCAGATTCGACTGTCCGTTCGACGGACGATCGGCGCTTTTCTTGCAACGCAATGCAATAACATTCTGAATCCAGGATTCAGAATCATAATAACTTAAATTCTTAGCAGCATATCGGGAGTTCCTCATGGGAGAACAGGCACAAAAACGCGGCATGGCGGAAAGATACGCGGACTTCGTTCTGAAGTTTCGAATGCCCATTATTTTTCTATTGATCATCGGCACCATTATTGGCGCTCTGTACATTCCCAAGCTGGATATCCGTAATGACCCGGATACCCTGTTGCCCCCCACCAACCGGTATGTGGCTACGAATCTCTATGCCGAACACAATTTTGGCATGGGTAACCTGATGGTCTTTTCCCTGCGGGTGAAGGAAGGCGATATCTATCAGCCCTGGTTCATCAACAAGGTTCAGGATCTGCACCGGAAGCTGGTGGCCCTACCCACTTCCAGGGAAGCGAATTTCATCGATTTTGCTGCCCAGAAGATCAAGTACATGACTTCTGATGACAACGGGCTGGTGTTCAAGCGCCTGATTCCCACGTCCGGTATCAGTACGGATGATCCGGCCAAGGCGAAGGAGCAACTGGATTTCCTCAAAGAAGGCATCAAGACCAACCCGGTGATGGCGCCCATGTTGGTCGCCATGTTCGACAAGGACGGCAAGCGTTGCGCCTATGACGACTATCACAAAGAAGAATGCGTGGCCAAGGCGGCCTACGTCATTGCCGACTATTCGGATGATGTGAAGGCGATCTATCTGCCCTGGGTGGAGTCTGTGCGCAAACTCATGGATGAGGTATCTCAGGATGATCGCATCGAGCTGCTGGTAGCGGGCGAACCCTACTTCCTGGCCTGGATGCTGGCTGATCTGGTGCATAAATGGTGGTTGTTCGCCATTTCCATTGCCATTGTCATCGTGGTTCTGTGGCTGGAGTTCCGTGACTGGCGCGGCGCGTTTTTCCCACTCCTGGGCGTAGGTATGACCATTGCTTTCACTCTGGGGCTGATGGGCTTTACGGCCTTCAAGCTGACCACCATGATGGTGCTCACTCCCATGCTGCTGCTGGCCATCGGAATAGGACACTCGGTACAGGTAACACGGCGATTCCTGCTGGATTATGGCAAGTGCGGGGACTGTGATGAAGCTGCCCGGCAGGCCATTTCCCACACTATTGTGCCCGCAACGCTATCCATCATCACCGATATGGTGGGTTTCGCCACCCTGGCTACGGTGGACATTTCATTCTACAAGGCCTACGCGTGGTTCGGCATGTTCGGCATGCTGACCCTGCTGGCAACCACGACTACGCTGATTCCCCTGTTGTTGACCAAGTTTCCGCCGACCCGGGAAAGCTGTCAGGCCGGCGGCCACAGCTGGGAAGTCAAGGTGGGCGGCATTCTGGCGAAGATCGTTATGGGACCGGGCAAGATCATCCCCATTGCCTTCATTGCCATTATTATGGCTGTTTCCGTGTACTACACCAATATCTTCAACTGGAAAAATGACCCTGTAGCCCAGGTGAAGATGGAAAATGAAGGCGATATCATGCCGGGGGTCGAGAAAGGCATCAACTATGCCCGGGCGGCCTTCAAGGGCAGTTCCCAGATATGGAAGGACCTGGTCAAGCTGAATCAGATCATGCCCGGCGTGATTTCCGTAAGTATTCCTATCCGTGGCAAGAAACCTGTATTGCCGGACTGCTCCGAAGACAAGCTGTTCCCGGATGAGATCTATGACATGGAAGATCCCAAGGAGCGTGCAGCGATCTGTGCGGCTGAATCCCAGGCCCGCTCCTGCTGGGATGCCGAGGCTTGTGGCGCCCAGGGTATCTTCAATGACGCAGATGTTCTGGCGGATATGGAAGCCATGGAAACCTGGATGCGCAGCCATCCCTTTATTGGCTACACGGGTTCCTATGCGCAGTATGTGCGGCTGGTGAATATGCTGCTCAGCGCCGAACCTGGCACCAAACCCAATATCAAGGATCTGGCCGTGCCTTCGCATGAGTTTCTGACCGGTATCGATCCTGATGATGATCGGGATCCCAATGGAATCATTCAGCTCTACAATGGCCTGCTGGAAATGATGACTTCGGATGGGGACATGGATTCTTTTGTGTCTGCAGACTGGAACGAAGGCGTTATCCTGGGCTTCATTAATACCATGGATCCCCGGGAGACCCACCAGGTCACCATGGATATCCAGGACTATATCGAGGTGCACAAGAACGACAAAGGTTTCCGCAAGGTCAACTTCGGTCTGCGTTGCGGCCCGGTGGATGATCCGGAGAAATACCAGGCTTGTGACAGCAATGAAATGTCCAAGCCCGGACCCAGCTATATACGTCCTGGGGTGGGTGGCTTCCTGGGGGCTACAGAGGCTACACGCGAGGTTGCCATGTCCAATTGGCTGACGGGGCCTTTGTTCACTGCTCTGGTGGTGTTCCTCGTGGCCGCGTTGATTTTCCGTTCCCTGATGGTGGCGGGCATCCTTATCTCCACTCTGTTGATCACCTTGTTTGCTCAGTACGGGTTGGGTGGATACTTCACATCCGTGCAGGAGTGGTCGGGTAACCTGGCCTTCCACTTGCTGGTTACTCTGAGTATCGCCATGGGACTGGGTGTGGACTACGGTATCTACATGTTCTCCCGCCTGCGGGAAGAGATGGCGGCAACAGCAGGTGACTGGAACATGTCCCTGAGGAACACCCTCAATACCACGGGGTCTGCAGTTATCGTATCCGTAGTGGTGCTGCTGGGCAGTTTCATTCCTCTGGTGGCAACGGATCTGGCCAACACCTGGGGTCTGGCCATGTTCATTGGCGAAGCCCTGGTGATCGATGTATTCACTGCATTGATGTTGCTGCCGGTACTGGTGTACCTGCTCAAGCCGAAGTACGTTTTTGGAGTGAATAACAAGCCATAGCATGAAAAAGCCGGACTCCGGTCTGGCTTGTAAATCCAACAAGAC